>JBHOQO010000067.1:0-39219 GCA_042408925.1 Chloroflexota bacterium
GGCCCGAGGTCTGGAAGGGCGAGATCTTCAACGGCGTCGAGACGCGGGTCTACGACGTCCCCGCCCTCCCGGCCGGGACGTACGGCTTCGTCTGCACCGTCCACCCGAACATGACGGGCACGCTCGTCGTCCAGTAGGAGCGGCCCACGGCCTCGATGCGCTACGCTGGCGCCACCTGCGCGGCGTATCGTCACGAGGGCTCCTGAACCAGTGACCGACGTCCTCCCGTACCGCGACGCCTACGCCCGGTCCGTCGAGGCCCGCGTCCGAGGCGTAACCCTCGGTGACGCCGGCGCGCCCCTCGTGGTCCTCGACCGGACCGTCTTCTACCCGGGCGGCGGCGGCCAACCGGCCGACACCGGGACCCTGCTCCGAAGCCTCGACGGCCGGCGATGGCAGGTCCGGGGGGTGCGCCGATCGGGGGGGTGACGTCCTCCACGAGCTCGAGCCGGGGTCCGAGCCGCCCCGGGAGGGCGACCTCGTCGTCGCCGATCTCGACTGGGCCCGGCGCTACCTGCTCATGCGGACCCACACCGCCCTCCATGCCCTTTGCGGCGTCGTCTGGCGTGACTACGGCGCCCTCGTCACCGGCGGGAACATGGAACCGGGCGCGGGGCGGCTGGACTTCGAGTTCGAGCGGCTCACCGGCGACCTCGTCGAGGAGATCGAGACGAAGGTCAACGAGGAGCTCGCACTCGGTCGCGAGGTTCGAGTCAACGTTCTGCCCCGGGAGGTCGCCTTCTCGATCCCGGACCTCATCCGGACGAAGATCAACCTCCTGCCGGAGGGGATCACCGAGGTCCGGACCATCGAGATCGTCGGCCTCGACCTCCAGGCGGACGGCGGGACCCACGTGGCGAACACCCGCGAGGTCGGCCGGATCCGGGTGACCGGCTACGAGTCGAAGGGCCGCATCAACAAGCGGATCCGGATCGCCCTGGCCGACCCCGAGTAACCCGGCCCGCCGTCGTTCCGCCCCCGGCGGTCGCCGGTCCCGGATTACATCATCAGGGCGAAGCGATATCATGCAGCCGTGGAACGGACGCAGATCACCCTCACGACCGAACAGGCCCGGCTGCTCCGGAGGCTCGCTCGTCGGCGCCGGACGTCCATGGCCGCCCTCATCCGGGCCGCCATCGATCGCGTCTACGGCGGCGAACCGACCCGGGATGAGGCCTGGGACCGGGCGCTCCGCGCCATCGGTGGGTTCCGCTCCGGGCACCGCGACGTGAGCGAGGAGCACGATGCCTATCTCGCCGACGCCTTCCGGGGGTGACCGTCTTCGTCGACACGTCGGCCCTCTACGCGCTCCTCGACGAGGATGACGCCAACCACGCCGCGGCTGCCGACCGACTGCGCGGCCTCCGCACCGACGACTTGATCACGCACACGTTCGTCGTCGTCGAAACCCTCGCGCTCCTCGGACGATGGCTGCCATGGGCGGCCACCGGCAGGTTCGTGGACGTTCTGCTGCCGCTCATCGACGTGCAGCCGGTGACCGCCGCCCTCTACGAGGCGGCGCTCGCCGAGTATGTCGCGGCATCGTCGGCCCGGGTCAGCTTCGTCGACGAGACGAGCTTCATGTTCATGCGGATGTGGGGCGTGCAGCGAGCCTTCGCCCACGACCGCGATTTCGCGGCGCGGGGGTTCGAGCTCGTGAGCTGACTGAGCGGGGCTGCCCGGCTCGCTCCCGAGGAACCGGCTGGTACGATCCTCGGTGACGCCGGCCGAGCGCGACCGCGGAGCGACCCGCTCGGGCCGACGGACGTTCGGACGAGGGACCCGGCGTGCTCGACACGTACACCATCGGCCTCCAGCTCGACCTGGCGCTGCGACTCGTCATCGCGGCCGTCGTCGGCGCCATCGTCGGGTTGGAGCGGGAGATCCACGGCCACCCGGCCGGGATGCGGACCCACCTCCTCGTCGCCCTCGGGGCCGCCCTCTTCACCGTCCTCTCCGCCCACGGCTTCGGCACCGGCGGTCCGAATGCGCCGGTCGATCCGACGCGGATCGCCGCCCAGATCGTGACCGGGATCGGCTTCCTCGGCGCCGGAGCGATCGTGAAGGAGGGCGCCACGATCAAGGGCCTCACGACTGCCGCGAGCCTCTGGGCGACGGCCGCCCTCGGGATGGCAGCCGGGGCCGGGGAGCATCTCCTCGGCATCGTCGCGACGGCGATCGTCCTCTTCTCGCTCTGGCCGCTCCATTGGGTCGAGGACCGGATCGTCCAGGACCGGATCCGGGCGGGTCGGCCCCACGACGAGTAACCGGCCGACCCACGAAGGAGCGGACCGGCCCACCCGGGCGCGCGGCCGTCGGCCTCGGTCACCCCGTCGGGCCGCGCCGCCTCCCCCGAGCCCTCGACCGGGCCGGCCGCGTCGCCGTCAGCGAACACCTCGGGCTCTTCCGTCCGGCGTCGGTCCGCCGCGTCGCCGTCAGCGAACACTTCGTAGCCGCGGGCGCGCAACCGGGCCGTTCTGTTCGCCGCGGCCGACGCGCCGAGCGGAGTCCGTCCGGTGAGGGGCGTTGTGTTCGCTCCAGCCGACGCGCCGAGCGGAAACCCGGCCAGCGAGGGCGTTCTGATCGCCGCGGCCGACGCGCCGAGCCGGAGTCCCGCCGTCGGCCCTACAGCGCCTTGACCGCCGCCGTGAGCTCGGTCAGCCCCTTCTTCGCGTCGGCGAAGAGCATCCCCGTCTTCGGGTTTGTGTAGAGCTCGTTGTCGATCCCCGCGTAGCCGCGGCCCATCGAGCGCTTGATGACGATGATCGACTTCGCCTTGTCGACGTCGAGGATCGGCATCCCCGAAATCGGCGTCCCCGGCCGCCGCGCCGCCGGGTTCGTGACGTCGTTCGCCCCGACGACGAGGGCGACGTCGGCCCGCTCGAACTCCGGGTTGATCTCGTCCATCTCCTTGAGCTGCGGGTAGGGGACGTTCGCCTCGGCGAGGAGGACGTTCATATGACCCGGCATCCGACCGGCGACCGGATGGATCGCGTACTTCACCTCGACGCCCCGGGCCTCGAGCACGTCGGCCAGCTCGCGGAGCGCGTGCTGAGCCTGGGCGACGGCGAGCCCGTAGCCCGGGACGACGATGACGAGGTTCGCGTAGGCGAGCTGGATCGCCGCGTCGTCGACCGTCAGCTCCCGGACCGTCCCGCCGGGGCCGGCCTCCGCCACCGTGCCCTCGCCGCCGCCGAAGCCGCCGGCGATGATGTTCATGAGCGAGCGGTTCATGGCGTCGGCCATGAGCTTCGTCAGGATCCCACCGGCGGCCCCGACGAGGGCCCCGGAGATGATGAGGACCGGGTTCGCGATGACGAAGCCGGCCATCGCCGCGGCGGTGCCGGTGAAGCTGTTCAGGAGGCTGATGACGACCGGCATGTCGGCGCCGCCGATGGGGAGGACCATCGTCACCCCGAAGACGAGGGCAGCCGCGACGACGACGCCGAGGACGAGGAGCTTGCCCGTTTCGTCGAGCCCGATCGCCCCGCCGGCCCCGAAGACGAGGCCGACGAAGCCGAGGAGGGCGAGGGCGGCGAGGACGATCGTGACGAGCCGCCCCCCGGGAACGAGGATCGGCTTCCCGGAGACGACGCCCTGGAGCTTCCCGGAGGCGATGAGCGAGCCGGTGAAGGTCACGCAGCCGATGACGACGCCGAGGACGACGAAGACCGCCGTCGACACCGTCTCCTCCTCGGTCCCGAGGACACGGAGATAGTCATCGATGGCGACGAGGGCGGCCGCCCCGCCGCCGACGGCGTTGAAGAGCGACACGAGCTGCGGCATCGCCGTCATCGCCACCGAACGGGCGAGCCAGAGCCCGGCGCCGCCGCCGATGACGAAGCCGGCGACGATGATCGCCAGGGCCGTCGGCGACAGAGCGTTCCGGCTGGCGAGGTAAACGAGGGTCGCCACGACGGCGATCGTCATCCCCGTCGCGCTGATCTGGTTGCCGCGCCGGGCCGTGGCCGGCGAGTTCATGAAGTGGAGCCCGACGACAAAGAGCGACGCGCCGAGGAGCCAGGCGAGGAAGACGAGGGTGTAGATCCACTCCTGAGACATTGATGTCGCCCCCGCTTACTGGGCCGAGCCGCCCGAACCCCGGGCGCCCTCGGACTGGGCCGGCATCGGCCGGCGGCGGAACATCTGGAGCATCCGGTCGGTGACGACGTAGCCGCCGACGACGTTCATCGCCCCAAAGACGACGGCGACGAAGGCGAGGACGTAGCTGAGCGGCGTGTCGGCCGCAGCGGCGATGAGGATCCCGCCGACGAACACGATCCCGTGGATCGAGTTCGCCCCCGACATGAGCGGGGTGTGGAGCGTCGCCGGGACCTTGCTGATGACCTCGAAGCCGACGAGGATCGCCAGGACGAAGATGGCGATCGCAAAAAGGAGGTCCTGGTTCATGCCCCGGTTCCTCCCGCCGCGGCCGGCTCGAGGAGCTTGCGAACCGCCTCGGCAACGATCTGCCCGCCGTGGGTGACCGTCACCGGGCCGGTGATCTCGTCGGAGAGGTCGATGGTCACGGTCCCGTCCTTCGTCATGTGGAGGAGGAGCGCCGAGATGTTCCGGGCGTAGAACTGGGAGGCGCTCATCGGCATCTGGGCCGGCAGGTTCTCCGGGGCGAGGATCGTCACCCCGTTGTCGGTGACGATCGTCTCGCCGGGCTTGCTCAGCTCGCAGTTCCCGCCGAGGGCGCTCGCCGCCATGTCGAGGATGACCGAGCCCGGCTTCATCTTCGCCACCGCGGCCGCGGTGACCAAGACCGGCGGCTTGCGGCCCGGCACCTGGGCCGTCGTGATGACGACGTCGTGGGCGGCGACGACGTCGTTCAGCTCGGCCTGCTGGGCGGCCCGCTCCTCGGGGGTCAGCTCGCGGGCGTAGCCGCCGGCGCCGGTCGCGTCGATCGCCGTCTTGAGCGTCACGAATTGAGCCCCGAGGGATTCGGCCTGCTCCTTCGTCTCGGGTCGGACGTCGTAGGCCCGAACGACCGCCCCGAGGCGCCGGGCCGTGCCGATCGCCTGGAGCCCGGCGACCCCGACTCCGAGGATGAGGACGTTCGCCGGCTTGGCCGTCCCGGCGGCCGTCGTGAGGAGCGGGAAGTAGCGGCCGAAGGCGTTCGCGGCGAGGAGGACGGCCTTGTAGCCGCCGATGTTCGCCTGGGACGAGAGGGCGTCCATCGACTGGGCTCTTGACAGGGTCCGGGGGATGAGGTCGAGGCTGACCGCCGTAACGCCCCGCTCGGCGAGGCTCGCCATGAGGGCCGGATCGAGGAGCGGCTGCAGGAGGCCGATGAGGATCTGGCCGCTTCGAAGGCGGGCGGCCTCCTCGGGCGACGGCTTCTGGACGCGGAGGACGACCTCGGCCTGGGCGTAGAGCTCGTCGGTCGCTACGACCGTCGCGCCGGCTTCGGCGTAGGCCTCGTCGGGGAGGAAGCAGCCGGCCCCGGCGCCGGCCTCGACGAGGATCTCGTGGCCGGCCGAAACGAGCCGACCGAGGGCTTCGGGCACGAGAGCGACGCGCCGTTCGCCGGGCGCGGTCTCCCGAGCCACACCGACCTTCATGGGCACCACCTGTGGGTCACTGCAGGGCGGGCGGGGGCAGCGCCCGCGACGTGGGGATACGGGCGAAGTCTACCCGGTCGGCGTCGGCTCGTGCGCGACAGGCTCGTGCGCGACGGGACCGTCCACCTCGGTCCGGCGCGGTGTCGTCGGCCGTGCCGTCGCCTCCGCCCTCGGCCCCGCCGCCCCCGCGCCCTCGTCGACCCGGTCGGGGAGCTTGAGCTCGAGAACGAAGGGCAGCTCCGAGGACCGCTCGATGAGCCAGGCGAGGAGCCGCTCGCCCTCGTCGGCCGCCGGGACCCGCGCCAGGCGGAGGTAGACCGGCGGCCCGCCGTCGACGACGAGGGTCGGCACGCCGAAGCAGCGGAACGGAGCGCGGGTGGCCGCCCAGTCGGCCGCGATCCGGGCCCGGGCGGCGGCGACGGCGTCGGGGTCGGCGAAGCGGCTCGCCAACCAGCCGGACGCCAGGCCGACCGAGGTCGCGATCCGGTCCAGCACGGCCGGGTCGGCAATGTCGAGCCGCTCGTCGTGGCGGGCGGCGAAGATGGCGAGCCGGAGGCGCTCGACGCCACCCGGCTCGAGCGGCGGAGCGCCGCCTCCCTCGGCGAAGGCGGTGGCGAGGAAGGCGGCGAGGGAGCGGCGGTCCGCCCTGCCCCGGTGGTGCTCGTAGTCGAGCGGTTGCTCCCAGATCCGCCACGCGGCCGCCTCGGGGTCGCGGTTCAGCTGTTCGAGCGGGAGGAACCGGTACTCGGCGATGACGAGATCCGGGCCGAGCGCGGCCAACCATCGGGCGGCGCGGTACGAGTACGGGCAGTGGTAGTCGAAGAAGACGGTGACGCGGTGGGCCATGCCCCGATTCTCCGCGTCGAGGCGATTGGGCGCCGTGCCGCCCATCACGGAGGACGATCGGTGCCGATGGGGCCGAGTGCCGCGCCGGGCGCCGGGTGAGTCGTCGGGCGCGTCCCTTCTGCCGTGCCGTCCTCCGGCCCGCGGCCCGGACGGCCGTGCGCTCCGAACACCAAACCGGCCGCAGGCGCGGCGTTGGTAGTCCTCGTTCCCGTCATTTGGTGTTCGGTCCGCACCGAAGCGGCCGAACGGGCCGATTCCCCGACGCCTCTGCCGCGGGTTTGGTGTTCCCTGAGCACGCAGCGACGAGCCGCGGACGCTCCTCGCCGTCGCCGACGCCTCTGCCCCGGGTTTGGTGTTCCCTGCCCACGGCGAGGTGGGCGGCCCGCCGCCGGACCGGTCCGTCGCAGCCGCATGGACGTTGGTCCGGCTGCCGCCACCGGGGGCTCCTGATTGCGGTCCGTCCCAGCCCGCACGGACGTTGGGACGCCGACGAGCCGTCGGCACCCGCTGGCGCAATCGCCCCGTCGGGTGGATCATGGTGCGATGAACGATCGCCTTGCGTCCCGGTCGGCCGACGGCCCGATCCGGGTCACCCGCCTCAACCACGCCGTCCTCTTCGTCCGCGACCTCGACCGCTCCGTCGACTTCTACCGTCGCGTCTTCGGCTTCGAGGAGATCGGTCGCGAGGGCGGGGTGATGGCCTTCCTCCGTGCCGCCGGCTCGACGAACCATCACGACCTCGGCCTCCTCGCCGTCGGCCCCAATGCCCCCCGGCCGCCGCGGGGCGCCACCGGCCTCTACCACCTCGCCTGGGAGGTCCCGACCATCGAGGACCTTGCCGCCGCGGCCCGGATCCTCGCCGCCGAGGACGCCCTCGTCGGGGCCTCGGACCACGGGGCGACGAAGTCGCTCTACGGCCACGACCCCGACGGCAACGAGTTCGAGATCATGTGGATGCTCCCCCGCGAGGCCTGGGGCCCGTTCGCGAACCGCGGCGTCGTCCTCCCCCTCGACCTCGACGCGGAACTCGCCCGCTGGCGGGCCCACCGGGTCTGAGCGCCGCAGGCTGCCCTGCCACGACGCTCAGCCCCCGCCGACCGCCCCGACGGCGACGACGAGGAGCGTTAGGATCGCGACGTGCGCCGCCGCGCCCCACCAGATCGAGCCGGTCCGCCAGGCGAGCCAGCCGTAGGCGAGGCCGCCGAAGAAGGTCGAGAGGAGCTCGAGTTCGGGCTTGCCGAGATGGCCGAAGGCGAAGGGGATCGTCGCCACGACGACGCCGAGCGGCCCGATCGCCCGGAGCAGCGTGAAGAGGAGAAAGCCCCGGAAGAGGAACTCGGCCGCCGGGAGCTCGATGAGGTTCGTGACGAGGACGTCGAGCGGCGGCGCGACCATCGGCCGGTAGTAGGCCTGGAAGTCCGGCAGCGCCGCGAGGCCGAGGACGACGGGGACCATCGCCCCGACGCCGACCATCGCGGCCAGGAGCCCGAACCGCCAATCACCGAGACCCAAGCCGTACCGGGCCGGGCCGTCTCGGAAGAGGAGCTCGACGACGGCGAGGGGAACGAGGCCGGTCAGGACGAAGCGGACGAGGGCCTGGTAGCGCATCGCCTCCGGCGCCCGGCCGAGGTCGAGGATCGGCCCGGGGATGAAGACCCTGTTCCAGTCGAGGGCGACGACGGTGACGACAACGAGGGTCGCGACCGTCGCCCGGAACGGGACGGCGAGCCCGAGGAGGTCGATGGTGGCCCGGTCGGCCGCGCTCGGCGGGTACGGCGGCGCGGCGACGAGCCAGCGTCGGAGGCGCTCGAGCGCCGAGCTCGACGTCGCGGCGGGGGCCGAAGCAGGATCGCGAACCACCGGTCGAGCGTAGCAGCGGCTCGGTCGATTCGGCACTGGACGGGCTCCCGTCGACGGGCGACAGTACGAGGGCGGCCCAGGCGCCGGATCCGAGCGGCCGGCGGGACGGGGCCGTCGCGAGGGAGGCTGCGCGATGGAGCGGCAATTCGTCGTCCAGCTGCCGAACCGCCCGGGCGAGCTCGCCCACCTGGCGAAGGCCCTCGCCGCCCGAGGCATCGACATCGTCCATATTTCGTGCGTCGGAACCGGCGACGTCGCCGGCGCCTTCCTGACGACCGACGACGCGGCGGCAACCCGCGACGTCCTGCGGGGTCTCGGCTACCCGTTCGTCGAGGGCGAGCCGATCGTCGTCGACGTCGAGGACCGACCGGGCGGCCTCGCCGAGGTCGCCGGGCGGCTCGGCACGGCCGGCGTCAACATCCTCGGCGCGCTCACCGTTGGCCGCCGGCCGGGATTCGTCGAGATGGCCTTCGTCGTCGACGATCCGGCGAAGGCGCGATCCGTCCTCGCCGAAGCGGGCAGCCCGACGGTTTGACGGGTCAGGCGCCGACGAGCGGCGCGCAGGGATCGGGATCGCCCGGGAGGAGCGGCCGGACGGTCAGCCCGTACCGGGTCTCGGGCTCCGACGCGCTGACCCAGGGCGTGAGCTCGTTCGCGGTCTCGAGGACGTGCCGAAGGGTCGCGGCCGCCTCGCCGACGACGACCCCGCATCGTCGCCCGGGATCCGCGACCAGGGGGCTCCCGAACTGCCCGAGCCCCGCCTCGAGCGGCCAGACGGCCGGTTCCTGGGGCAGGTCGGGCTCGGCCGGGGGCGGGCCGACGAGGACCGCGTACCCCGCCGGGACGTGCGGCCGGCCGGGGCCGAGTTCGGCGCCCAGCCAGCCGGGAAGATCCGAGAACCGCAGCCAAACGGCGGCGAACGCCTCGGGGGTGCCGGGTGCCGGAATGCAGCGGGTGGGAGCCTCGCCGCAGCGGACGACGCGGCTCGGGTCACCGACGATCTCGTAGCGGCGGCCGTCGGCCACGATCTCGAGGCGGCCGGCGGCCTGACCCGGGGCGAGCGTACCACCGGTGAAGTCGACCTGACCGCTCAAGAGCCCCGCCGCGCGGGCGGCCTCGACGATCATGCCGACCCCGCGGGCGGTGATCGCGTACTCGTCGATGGCAGGGACGAGGGGTCCCGGGTAGAGCTCGGCGACCGGACCGGGGAGGAAGGCGCGTCCGTCGGCGGTCACGACGAGGAGGGGAAGCCAGTCGAACCCGGCGATCGGGGGGAGCGCCTGGACGAGGGTCGCTCGGACGACGACCGAACCGGCCACGGGCGAGGTCGGTGTGGGTGACCCGCCCGGGCCGGGCGAGCCGGGGACGCCGCAGCCTGCCGCGAGGCCGACGACGGTGAGGAGCGAGAGGAGACGTCGAGCCGGTCCGCGGGACGCTCGTGGAGGGATGTTCGCGCGCATCGTCACCACCATCGAGGGCGACGCTCGTCATCGGGCGAGCCGCTCCATGGACGAGGGGGGCCACGCGGCGGTTCCCGCCGCCCCTCCATAGGACTATCGAAGGGGAGCGGATGACCCGACCATCGGATGGCGCGCCGGGGCACCACCATCCACGATCTGAGCGTGAGCGCACCCGTACGGCCCTCGCGGATCCCGGCCGCCCGCGTCCGGCTCCGGGACGGCAGTCTCCCGCCGCCCGAGCCGACCTCCCGCAAGCTCCTCATCCGGGGCGTCGCCCTCTCCGCCCTCGCCATTACCGCCGCCTACCTCGGCTGGCGAGCGACGAGCACGATCAATTTCGACTTCTGGTGGGTCGCCCTGCCGATGCTCGCGGTCGAGCTCCACAACGGGCTCGGCCTCCTCCTCTACACGATCGCTCTCTGGAGCGTCGATCCCGACCCGCCGGCCAACACCACCCCCGCCCGCCGCTGGCGGGTCGCCGTCCTCATCCCGACGTACAACGAGCCGGCCGAGGTCCTCCTGCCGACCATCGCCGCCGCCGTCGCCCTCGAGCCCGAGCACGAGACGTGGGTCCTCGACGACGGCCGGCGGCCCGAGATCCGCTCCCTCGCCGAGCAGCTCGGGGCCCGGTACCTGACCCGGCCCGACAACCGCCACGCCAAGGCCGGCAACCTGAATCACGCTCTCGGGGTCATCGACGCCGACATCGTTGCCGTCCTCGACGCCGACCACGTCCCCACGGCCCGCTTCCTGACCGCCACGCTCCCGTACTTCGACGACCCGAGGGTCGCCTTCGTCCAGACTCCGCAGGACTTCTACAACCTCGATTCGTTCGAGCACCAGCGGCGCTGGAACGGTCAGATCTTCAACGAAGAGGCCGTCTTCTACCGGGTCATCGCCCCGGCCAAGAACCGCTGGTCGGCCCCCTTCTGGTGCGGGACGTGCGCCCTCGTCCGGGTCGAGGCCCTGCGATCGGTCGGCGGCGTCGCGACCGAGAGCGTCACCGAGGACATCCACACGACGATCCGGATGTATCGGGCCGGCTGGACCGGCCGCTACCACAACGAGGTCCTCGCCCGCGGCCTGGCGCCCGAAGACGCCGAGGCCTACCTCCTCCAGCGGCACCGCTGGGCCCTCGGCGCCATGCAGGTCCTCCGCCTCGAGAACCCGCTCTTCCGACCCGGCCTCTCCTTCGCCCAGCGCCTCGCCTTCGCGACGACCCTCTTCGGCTGGTTCGACTCGTGGCGGGCCTTCGCCTACATCGTCCTGCCCCTCGTCGTCGTCCTGACCGGGGCCGTTCCCATCGCCGCCCCCGGCGAAGTGTTTGGCCCCTTCTTCCTGGCGACCCTCGGCTCCCAGTTCGTCGCCCTCCGGCTCCTTGCCCGCGGTCACTACCCGCCGATCCTTTCGATCCTCTTCGAGATCCTCCGCATGCCGGCCGTCCTCCCGGCGACCCTGGCCGTCTTCCGGCCGAGTGCCGCCCGCCCGTTCGGCGTCACCCCGAAGGGGCGACGGGCGCGGGCCGGCGGCCGGGGCCCGGTCCCGCGGCTCCTCTCCGTCCTCGCGGCGGCGAGCTCCTTTGGGCTCGCCTGGTTCACCGCAAACCTCCTCGGGGTCGGGCCGCTCCGCTACGCCGTCCCGTGGGCCGCCATCGGGGCTGCCGTCTTCCTCGCCGCGAACCTGGGCTTCCTCCTGGCCGCCATCGGCCGGATCCGCTCGGCCCGCTTCGCCGGCAACCGGCGGGCGAGCGCCCGGATCGAGACGGTCGTCCCGGCCGTCTACGAGGGCCGGGAGGGCTGGGTCGTCGACCTGTCGGTCACCGGGGCACGGGTCGTCCTCGACGCGGGCGGTCCCGAACCCGCGGGGTCCGCGGCCATTCCCGACGAGGGACGACTCCGGCTCGAGGTCGGCGAGTCCGCCGACGCGATCGAGCTCGCGGTCGAGGTCCGCCGGCGGGTCGACCGAACCGACGGGGCGATCGAGCTCGGCCTCGCCTTCGCGCCGGGCCAGCTCGAGGCGGTCGCCCGGCTTGCCGTTGCGGTCTTCCACACGGCCGTACCGACCGAAGCGTCGGCCGGCTGGCGGCCGGGTCTCCGCTGGCGGGCGGAGCCGTCGGGGTCGGGCGATGGAGAGCATTCGATGGTCGGGGCGTCGGCCTCCGAGGCCGCCTGAGGACGCGGCGCAACCGCCGGGCCTGGTCGCGCGTCATATCGGTCGTGCGCCGCCCGGCGCACGTGTTGGGGGTGAACCTTCGATGTCGCCCGTTCGGGCCGCGCTCCTCTCGTTCCTCGTCCCGGGCTTCGGCCAGTGGGCGAGCGGGCGCTGGGCGCGCGGGTTCGTCTTCGTCGCGCCGCTCCTCGGGCTCGTCGTCCTCCTCGGGCTCCTGGCCGCCGCCCCGCGGACCCTCGTCCTCGGCTTCGTCGTCCGGCCGGAGACGCTCCTCGGCCTCCTCGTCCTCGACGTCCTCCTCGGCCTCCAGCGCTGCCTCGCCATCCTCGACGCGTACCTCGTCGCCCGACGGGGCCGTGACCGGGCGTCCCGGGCGCCACGGATGGCGCGGCTCGGTTCGGCCCTCGCCCTCGTCCTCCTCCTCGGCGCGAGCGGCCTCGTCCACGGCGGGCTCGGCTATCTCGGGGTCCGGGCCTACGGGACTCTCGATGCCGTCTTCGTCGCCGACGCCGGCTGGGCGATCCCCGCCTACGAGCCGTCCCCTTCGCCCCAGCCGTCTCCTGCGCCGTCCCCGAGCCCCGCTCCGAGCCTCCCGGCTTCCTCCTCGCAGCCCTCGCCGAGCCCCTCGCCGTCCCCGAGCTCCTCGCCGAGTCCCTCGCCGAGCCCCGTCCCCGAGTGGGCGGCCGACGGTCGCCTGAACCTCCTCCTCATCGGCTCCGATGCCGGTCCCGACCGCTGGAGCCTGCGGACCGACACGCTCATCGTCCTCTCCGTCGACGTCGCCAGCGGCCACGCCGCCCTCTTCGGCATCCCCCGAAACCTCGTCGGCGTCCCGCTGCCGGCGGAGAGCGCCGCGGCCTTCCCGGGCGGCCGCTTCCCGGGCCTCCTCAACGCCCTCTACGTCTACGCCATGGGCCACCCGGGCGCCTTCCCGGGCGGCGACTCGCGGGGCTTCCGGGCCGTGACCGGCGCCGTCCAGGAGCTCGTCGGCGTCCGCCTCGACGGGGCCGTCGTCGTCAACCTCGCCGGCTTCGTCCGGCTCGTCGACGCCCTCGGCGGCCTCTGGATCGACGTGCCCGCCCGTCTCTACGACGCGAACTACCCCCTCGAGGACGGAAGCGGCCACATCGTCCTCGACATCCGACCCGGCTGTCAGCACCTCGACGGTCGACTGGCCCTCGCCTACGCCCGCTCCCGCCACCAGGATTCCGACTACGGCCGGATGGCCCGCCAGCAGGCCGTCCTCCTCGCCCTCCGCCGCCAGCTCGATCCGCTCGAGCTCCTCCCAAAGATCGGCGACCTCCTCGACATCGCCGGCCAGAACCTCTGGACGACCCTCGAACCCGAGGCCGTCGGGGGCCTCGCCGAGCTGGCGAGCCGGGTCGACGCCTCGGCGGTCCGACGCGTCCTCTTCGTCCCGCCGACGTACCCGTCCCGGCTGGACGATCGGGCGATCGCCCGGATCCGGTCGGTCGTCCGAGGGGTCTTCGAGACGGGCGACTGGCCGGCGGCCAAGGCGACGCCCTCGTCGGCGGGCTGCCCGCGGTAGCGGCGGGGGAGCGCTCCGTCCCGCGCCGCGTCCGAGCGGGCGGTATCGTGTCGCCATGAAGGGCGATCGCGTCGAGGTCGTCGTCGACACCGGCCACGGCACCCAGACCTTCGAGATCGTCGCCACCCGGGCGGGGCGGCGGATCGAGATCACGACCGCCCGCGGCGTCATCGAGGTGAGCGAGGTGACCCGGAGCGGGACCCCGATCCGGACCGGCCGCTTCATGGCGAACCGGGTCGTCGCCCTCGTCGAACACCCGGCCCAGGAGGCGGCCGCCGCCGGCGTCGAGGTCGAGACGCGCCGTCGCCTCGGGGCAGGCGGACGGCGGGCCCAAGGCACCCCGGTCGCCCAGCTCCCCCTCCTCGGCGACGAGGCGGCCGGGTCCTAGGTCGACGCCCGTGGCGGCGCCGCTCGTCCTCGACCGGTCGGCGATCGAGGCGGAGGCGGCGGACTTTCCGCTCCCGACCGACGGGCCATCGTCGTCGACTGGGTCGAGCGCTAGCCGGTCAGGGCGCGCCCTCGATCGGCTCGGCGCCCGGGACGAGATGCGGGATGCTCCGGAGGAGCCGGATGAGCTCGTCGGGCAGCGGCTCCACGGCCCCGCGGTGGCGAACCGCGACGATCCGCCGGCGCGGCGGCACCGCTCCGAGGAGCTCGATCCGGACGAGCGTCCCCTCGGCGACGGCGTCGGCGACGGCGGTCGAGGGGAGGACGGCGACCCCGAGCCCCCGGATCGTCATCCGCTTCGCCGTCTCGACGTTGTCGACCTCCATCGTCCCCCGCGGCACGACCCCGGCGCCGCGGAGGAGCCCCCGAGTCGAGGCATGCTCGCTCGAACCTCGGTCGAAGAGGATGAGGACGCTCTCGGCGAGGCGCCCGACCTCGATCCGGCCCTCGTAGGCGAAGGGATGGTCGGGTCGCGCGACGAGGACGAGGCGCTCGGCATAGAGGGGCTCGGCGACGAGGCGCGGGTCGGCGAGCTCCCGAACGAGCCCGAGATCGACCTCCCCGTCGGCGACGAGGGCGGCAATCTCCTCGGAGTGGCCGGTCCGGACGAGGGTTCGGAGGGCCGGTCGGAGATGGCGGAGGCGAGCGACGAGCTCGGGGAGGACGTACGTCGCAACGGCCGGCGCCGCCCCGACGACGAGCTCCTCGGTCGTTCCCTGGGCGGCATCGCGGGCGTGCCCGATCCCCGCCTCCACCGAGGCGAGGGCCCGCTCGGCGTAGGGGAGGAGGGCGCGACCGGCGACGGTCAGGACCATCCCGTTTCGGCGCCGCTCGAAGAGCGGGTGTCCGACCGTCGCCTCGAGGGCGGCGATCCGCCCCGAGAGCGCCGGCTGGCTGACGTGAAGGACGCCCGCGGCGGCCCGAACGCTCGCCCGCCGGGCTACCTCCACGAACGCCTCGAGCTGTTCGAAAAGCACGGTCGAGTCCTCCCGGCGCTGGTGATTGGCTCGCCCGATCACGATGATCCGTAAATTCTATTGGACAGGTAGGGTTTCGCGCCCGTATCCTCGGGCCCATGCCGAGCTTCGACCGACGGCCGACCGTCGCGCACCGCCTCCGCCGACCCGCCATGCCGGGCCGATGCTTCTGTCCCGGGCGAGGGGCGACCGCCGCGCGCGCCGTCGGAGCGCTCGGCTAGCTCGTCGACCCTCGCCGCGTCGACCCCGTCCGCCCTCGGCCCGCGAGCCGTCGCGTTGCCGGCCGGCTGGCCGGACACCCTCCCGTCCCGACCCACCGAATGGAGCTGCCCCGTGCCCCTCTATCTCGTCGAGTTCCCGCTTCCCCGCACCATCGAGACCGCCGCCGATCCGGCCGCCGAGCCCGACCTCGCCCGCCTCGGCGACGCCATCGCCGAGGCCGCCAGGGCGGCGACGGGGGAGCTCATCGAGCTCCAGGTCGGCCTCGACGCCGCCCGCCTCTACGCCATCGTCGAGGCCGACGCCGCCGAGCCGGTGACGGCCGCCCTTCGTTCGGCCGGCCTGACACCGTACGGCGTCGTCGAGGTCCGTCTCGTCGGCCCGACCCTCGACGAGGTGAAGGCGGCCCGGGGTGAGGCGGGGTACCTCGTCGAGTGGGACCTCCCGAGCGGGCTGACGATGGAGGCGTACCTCGAGCGGAAGCGGGCGAACGCGCCCCGCTACGCCGAGGTGCCCGAGACGACGTTCCTGCGGACGTACGTCTGCGTCGACATGTCGAAGTGCCTCTGCTTCTATCGCGCCCCCGACGAAGCGGCGGTCCGGCGGGCCAGGGAGGCCGTTCGGGCGCCCATCGATCGGCTGACGCGGATCGCCGAACTCGAACGCCATGCCCGCGTCTGACCTCCTCGGCGTCGCCGACCGGGCCTCGACCCGCCGGGCCCGCGAGGCCGCGAACCCGGAGCGACGCCCGCCGAACCCCGGTGCGGACCTCCCCGACGACCTCGTCGCCGCCCTCGACGACTTCTTCGGCCCGCGCGCCGCCGACGTCGACGCAGGGCGTGCCTCCGTCCGCGACGGGATCGTGGAGCTCGCCCGGCTCGGGGCCTTCGCGGCCGACCTGCCGACCGTCGTCGCCGTCGTCGCCCGGGTCGCCCGCCACGATCTCGCCTCGGCCTTCTCGGCCTGGGCGCATCGGATGGCCATCGAGTACCTCGCGGCGGCTCCGGAGTCCGAGGCGGCCTCGCGCTGGGGCGCCGACCTCCGGGCCGGGCGTCGTCTCGGCGCGACCGCGATGGCCGCCGGGACGGCCCACGTCCTCGCCGGAAGCCCGCTGCCGGTGGCCGCCGAACGCTCGAACGGCCGCCTCGTCCTCCGGGGCCGCGTTCCCTGGTCCTCGAACCTCCTGCCGCCTTTCGTCGTCATCACCGCCGCCGTGCTCGACGCCAAGGAGGCGATCGTCGTCGCCCTCACCGACGAGACGCCCGGGCTCCGGATCGAGCCGTACCCCGACCTGCTCGCCCTCGGTGCCACGGGGAGCTCGTCCATCGTTCTCGACGACGTCCCGGTCGGTGAGCCGGACATCCTCGCCCTCGACCTCGGGGCCTTCGTCGAGCGGATCCTCCCGCCGTTCCTTCTCGTCCAGTCGGCCTTCTGCCTCGGCCTCGCCGACCGGGCCCTGGACGAGGCGGCGGCCCACCTCGGCCCCTTCGGGGACCCGCTCCGCCCCGAGCTCGAGGCGGCGGACGCCGAACGGGGCCGGCTGGCGGCGGAGCTCGCGCGCCTCGCCCGTCTCGCGTCGAACGGCTGCGGGCTGATCGCCCGACGCGAGCTTCTCGCCCTCCGGCTCGCCGTCGCCCGCCTCGCCGGCGACGCCGTCCGCCTCGAGCTCGCCGCCGTCGGGGGCCGGGCCTTCGTCCGCGGCCACCCGACCGCGCGCCGGCTCCGCGAAGCCGCCTTCCTCCCGATCCAGTCGCCGACCGAGGTCCTCCTCCGATGGCTCCTCTCCCGCGAAGCGTAACCGGCGACCGGACGAGGGGTGCCCCCGCGGCGCTCCGGCTCGTCGGCGGGACGAAGTCGTACGAACGCGGCCACCGCCGGGTCCCGGTCTTCGCCGACGTCGACCTCGAGCTCCGGCGGGGCGAGATCGTCGCCCTCCTCGGTCCCTCCGGCTCGGGCAAGTCGACGCTCCTGCGCACCCTGGCCGGCCTCGAGCCCCTCGACCGGGGCTCGATCGCCGTCGACCATGCCGGGCGAGGCGCCCACCTCGTCGGCATCGCCTTCCAAGAACCGAGCCTCCTCCCCTGGCTCACCGTCGCCGAGAACGTCGCCCTCGGGCTCCGCTTCGCGGCGAACCGGCGGCTCGCGCCCGGGCGGGACGCCGCCGACGTGGCGGCGCTCCTCGAGGAACTCGGCCTCGCCAATCTCGCCGACGCGCGGCCGTCCCAGCTCTCCGGCGGTCAGGCCCAGCGGGTGAACGTCGCCCGGGTCGTCCTCACGGGGCGCCCGATCCTCCTCCTCGACGAGCCGTTTGCCGCCCTCGACCCGGCGACTCGGGCCGACCTTCAGGGCTGGCTCGCCCGGCTCGTCCGCGCCCACGGCCTGGCGACCCTCCTCGTCACCCATGACGTCGACGAGGCGATCGCCCTCGGCGACCGGATCATCCTCCTCGCGGGGCGGCCGGGCCGGATCCGGCACCGCTGGACCGTTGGGAACCGGGCAGCCGCCGGCACGCTCCGGCGCGAGATCCTCGCCGCCTACCGGGCCGACGACCCGAGCGCCGCCGCCGGACCGGTGGCCCACGCTCCGCTCACCGCCGCCCTCCCCGCGTCCCTCGACTCCAGCTCGTAGAGGAGCCATCGATGCCCGCGTCCCCCGAGTTCCGACGCTCGCCCGCCAACCTGTCTCGTCGCGAGGTCCTCCGTCTCGGCGCCGCGGCGGCCCTCCTCGGCTTCGGCGGCCCGGCGGTCCTCGCCGCCTGCGCCTCCCCGGCCGGTTCCGGGGCACCATCCACCTCCGCCGCGGCGGCCGGCGCCTCGCCGTCGTCCCTCGGACCCCTCGCCGACGGCCGGGTCCGGATCGGCTACCTCCCCATCACCGACGCCGCCCCGCTCCTCCTCGCCCACGCCCGCGGCCTCTACGCCGAGGAGGGCCTGACCGTCGAGCGGCCGACCCTCTTCCGCGGCTGGTCCCAGATCGCCGAGGCCTTCCAGGCGGGCCAGGTCGACGTCGTCCACCTCTTGATGCCGATGACCGTCTGGCTCCGCTTCGGGAGCCGGATCCCCCTGAAGGTCGTCGCCTGGGACCACACCGGCGGCTCCGCGCTCACCGTCGCGAAGACCGTCGAGCGGCTCGACGACCTCGCCGGGGCGACCGTCGCCGTTCCCTTCTGGTACTCGATCCACAACGTCGTCCTCCAGCTCCTCCTCCGAGACGCCGGCCTGACCGCCGTCACCACCGGTGAAGGGTCGGCCGCCGAGCGGACCGTCAAGCTCGTCGTCATGGCCCCGCCGGACATGCCGCCGGCCCTCGCCAACGGCTCGATCGCCGGCTTCATCGTCGCCGACCCCTTCAACGCCGTCGCCGAGGTGAACGGCGTCGGCCGGATCCTCCGCTTCACCGGCGACGTCTGGCGCGACCACGCCTGCTGTGTCGTGACGGTCGGTGAAGGGGCGATCGCGGCGGCGCCCGACGTCGTCGAGCGGGTCGTCGCCGCCGTCGCCCGGGCCCAGCTCTGGGCAAGGGACAACCGGGCCGAGGCGGCGCGGCTCCTCTCGGCCGACGGCGACAACTACCTCCCCCAGCCGCGGGCGGCGATCGAGCGGGCCCTCACCCACTACGACCTCGCCGAGTACGGCCCGGCCGGGGCGATCCGCCACGCCGACTGGCAGACGGGTCGGATCGGCTTCCAGCCGTTCCCGTTCCCCTCGTACACCGAGGCACTCGTCCGCTTCCTCGGCGAGACCCTCGTCGAGGGCGACCGGAGCTTCCTCGACGGCCTCGATCCGGCGAAGGCGCACGGCGAGCTCGTCGACGACCGCTTCGTCCGGACGGCCATCGAGCGCCTCGGCGGGCCGGCCGCCTTCGGGCTGCCTGCCGAGCTGACCCGCAACGAGGTCATCGAGCCGTGAGCGGCGCCCTCGAGATCGTCGGAGGGCTCGTCGGGCGCGCTGCGGGGTCCGGGGCGGCCCCTCGGTCGATCGGTGACGACGGACGCCGAAGGGCCGGACGACCGATTCGCGCGGCCCTCGCCCGCGTCGTCCCCGCCGTCGGCGGCCTCGTCCTCGCCGGGCTCCTCTGGTGGGCGGCCATCGAGCTCCTCGCCGGCGAGGGGAGCCTCCTCGCCCGCTTCGGCCCCCTCGACGCCGCCGCGACGCTCCTGCGGCTCGCGGTCGACGGAACGCTCACGGCCCACGCCCTCGCCAGCCTCCGGCGGATCGGGGCCGGGCTCGTCATCGCCGCGGCGGTCGGAATCCCCCTCGGGCTCCTCCTCGGCGCGAGCCGGTGGGCGGGGGCGGCCGCCGGCCCGGTCGTCGGCCTCGTCCGGATGATCTCGCCGCTCTCCTGGACGCCGATTGCGATCATCGTCTTCGGGGTCGGGGATGCGCCGGTCGTCTTCCTCGTCGCCGTCGGAGCCGTCTGGCCGATCGTCCTGAACACGGCCGCCGGGGTCGCCCACCTCGATCCGGCCTGGCTCCGGGTCGCCCGGAGCCTGGGGGCGACCCGCTGGGAGACGCTCCGTCACGTCGTCTGGCCCGGGATCCGACCGAACGTCCTGACCGGCCTCCGGCTGGCGACCGGGCTCGCCTGGGTCGTCCTCGTCCCGGCCGAGATGCTCGGGGTCGACTCGGGGCTCGGCTACCGGATCCTCGACGCCCGCGATCGCTTCGCCTACGACGAGCTCGTGGCGACGATCCTCGTCATCGGGATCCTCGGTCTCGGGCTCGATCTCCTCGCCCGGCGGGTCTTCGCGGAGCGTCGCCGTGGCTGAGGTCGAGGTGGCGGTGGGGGAGGCGGCCCTCGCGCCCGGCCCCGCGCGAGGGCTCGACCGGCGGCGCTACTTCGACATCATGGGCGCCGCGCCGACGGCGGTGACGATCGTCACGACCCTCGACGAGGCGGAGCGCGACGAGCCTGACGAGTCGGACGACGGCCCGGGTCGTGGCCGACCCGGTCGCCCCGTCGGCTTGACGGTCAGCGCCGTCACGAGCATCTCGGCGGAGCCGCCGATCCTCGCCGTCTGCCTCGACGTCCGGAGCCGAACGCTTCCGGTCGTCGCCCGAGCCGGCCGCTTCGCCGTGAACTTCCTCCGGGGCGATCGGGCCGCCCTCGCCGAGCGCTTCGCGTCGCCGGTCGCCGACCGCTTTGCCGGCGTCACGTGGCGGTCGGGCGTCCTCGGCGTCCCAATCCTCGTCGAGGACGCCCTCGCCCACGCCGAGTGCCTTCTCGAGGGCACGATCGCGATTGGGGACCACATCATCGTCCTCGGGCTCGTCGTCGCCGGGGCGCCGCCGCCGCCGGGCTCGCGCCCGCTCATGTACTTCCGGCACGCCTTCAGTGCCTGGGCCGGACCGGTGGAGGACCGTGGGGTGGGTGAGGCAAACGAGGCGGCGGCACGGGTCCGCGAGGCGAGCATCGGCGGGGGCGCCCTCGGGGAGGAAGCCGTCCCAGTCCACGGGCCCGACCCGACCAGGCGTCGAGCCCTCGACGACCGCCGCCTTCTTCGCGGACGTTCCTCTTCGTAGAATCGGCGCGACCGCCGGGGGTCGGGGCCCGCCCGGGCCCGCGTCCGCGTCGCGGTTCGCCCCTCGATGCGCACGTCTGCGGTGGCTCGGATTCCCCGCCTTCAGGGACCGCTGTACGCGGATGTGACCGTCGATGCGGGTCCTGAAGTTCCTCGCCCTCGGCGGCGGCGGGATCGTCATCGTCGGCGCCGTCGTCGTGGGCTTCTTCGTCGCCCGTGGCTCCGCCACCGTCGAGGTCACGAACGTCGACTGCGCCGTGATCGTCGTCCCCCGCGACGTCGTCGCGGACCTTGCTCGCAGCTCCCGATCCTCGAGCTGCCGAGCGGGCCGATCGAGCCTGGAACGACGGCGACGGTCCGCGTCCCGGTGGGAACGTACGAGATCGAGCTGACCTCCGAGCGAGTTCGCGTCCACTGGCTGGCGGTGACCCTCGACGAGTCGCTGCTCGCCGGCCCGGGGAGCGCCCGGCAGAGGGCGCCGAGCTCGGCAAAGGCGCCCTCGTCGAGCCATCGGCGCCGCTCGACGTACCCGCGTCGGAAGTAGCCGAAATGGGGGATCGGGCCGCCGAGGGAGGTGCAGCCGACGCGGAGGGCGACCCCGAAGACCTCGGCGGCGGCGCGGAGTCGGTCCACGGCGGAGATCATCGCGCACCGACGATCGTCCCGAAGATCCGCCGTGCCATGCCTCGACGGGCCGTGCGACCCGGCATGTGGCCAGTGTCCGTCGAGTGCGCGAACGGCCAATTGGCACTACCGACCGACAGCGGCGCCGCCGATCGTCAGACGTCGGCGACACTCCACGAGCCTTGTTGTTGGAGGTCTCTGCGTGGGTACCCGGCGTCGAGTGGCCAAGAAACATCCGGGTGCCGAACGTGCTCGTGCACTGCCAATCCGGAACTCGCCTCGAACAGCCTCGTCTCCATCGCACAGTCGCGGGTGCCTCGCCCGCCGTTTCGATCTCTACCTCGCGAGGATGTGTCGTTGGTTACCTTGGCAGCCCCGGCGCAACGATAGCGCCATCGCCCCGAGGGCTACGGAGCCGACTCCGGCCGGTCGCCCTGACGGGGAGGGTGGCTAGCAACGGTGCGCCACCGGCACGGGGCGAGATGAGCCGCTCTTATGGGGAGGTGGCCAGCTGGGCCGGCCTCGATCGGGGGCCCGGCGGTCCGCCCCCGAGCCGGCGAGCTGTCAGTCCGTGTGGAAGATCTCCCGCATCGTCGCCCACCACTCGCCCTCAGCGCGATCCGGCAGCGGCTCCTGGAGCGGCTTGTTGATCGCCCACCAGCGCTGGGTCGCCGAATCGGCGGCCATCCTCTCCATGTCGGCCGCGAAGTCGTTCCCGTGGTACTCGAAGTAGGCGAAGAGCAGATCGCCGTGCCGGAAGATGGAGTAGTTCCGGATGTTGCACTGGCGGATCATCTGGAGGACCTCCGGCCAGACGGCGGCGTGGAGCCGCTCGTACTCCTCGATGGCCTCCCGCTTGATCCGAATGACCTGGCCGAATCGCTGCATCGTGCCTTCCTCCCTTCCGGTGACGCTACGGTCGCTGCGCCTCGCCGGTCTCGACGGCCCGGTAGAGGGCATGGACGACCCGCAAGGTGCCCAGGTTGTCGCGTCCCGAGGTGATCGGCTCTCCCCCGTCCGCAATCGAGCGCAGAAGCGAGGCCATCGGCCCGATGAATGCATCGGGGAGCCAGCGAGTCGTAACGGGATAGGGCAGCCAGCCGTCGGTCGGGAGGCTGCGGCTCCAGACCTCGAGGGTGTCGGGTCGCCCGCGCGGGTAGTCGTAGAGCAGCCCGAGGGTACCGCGAATCGACCCCTCGCTCCCATCGATCCGAAACTCCGCCCGGACGTCGCCGGCCAGGTTCTCGTGATTCGTGTGGACGAGGGCGAGACGCCCGTCGCCGAAGCGGAACGTGGAGATCGTCTGCGTCTCGGCGGCGGCGACTTGACCGGGCGTCCGTCCCGCTGCGCACCAGACCAGCTCAGGTTGGCCGAAGAAGGACCGGATCGTGTCGAAGTAGTGGATCGAGTGGTAGAGGAGGTCGAGGCGCTCGGAGGTGACGAGCCACGGCCAGGCCTGCCAATCGGTCCGAATGTTGACGAGGATGGACAGCGCCGTCGGCTGACCGATCCAGCCTCGCTCCACCATCGCCCGAGCTGCGGCGATCCCCTCCTCGAAGCGCATCTGCTGGTTCACCGCCAGCTTTCGCCCGGCCCGGTCGGCCGCGTCGACGAGCCGCTCGGCCGTGGCGAGGTCGAGGGCCAGTGGTTTCTGGCAGAGGAGGTGCTTGCCCGCGGCGATGGCCCTCTCGGCGATCTCGGGCTGTGCCCACGGCACGACGGCGATGTCGACGACCTCGGCCTCGGAGGCGAGGAGTTCGTCGAGCGAGCCAAAGACACGCCGAACGTCATGGCGAACCGCGACCGCTCGGGCGCGCTCGCCGTCGACGTCGTACAGGCCGACGATGTCGAGACCGGCCTTTCGATAGGCCGGGAGATGGGCGTAGTCGACGATCGCCCCCGCGCCGACGATGGCGATGGGGCGGCGGTGTTCCGGCGAGACGACGAGCCGGACCGTCGCGGCGATCGGCTCCAGAACCTCCAGCATGGTCAGACCTCCAAGCGGTAGACGGTCCGCGCGGTGTTAGCGAAGACGGCCCTCCGGTCCGCTTCGGAGAGGTGTGCCAGGACCCGATTCGTCTCCTCCCAGACCTTGAGGTAGTCACCGGCCAGGATCGCCACCGGCCAGTCGCTGCCGAACATGAGCCGGTTCGGGCCGAAGCAGGTCAGGGCATGCTCGACGTACGGCCGCAGATCCTCGGCCGACCACGTCGCCCAGTCGGCGGCCGTGTTCAGCCCGGAGACCTTGGCGTAGACGTTCGGGTAGTCGGCGGCTCGACGGAGCAGCGTCGCCCACGGCTCCCAACCCCGGTCCTTGATCGGCGGCTTGGCGAGGTGGTCGATGACGAGCCGGAGGTTCGGAACGGCCTCCGCCAGCGTCGGCACGTGCTCAAGGTGACGCGGCAGGACGGCTACGACGTCGAAGGAGAGATTCCGCTCGGCGAGGAGCCGCAGCCCGTCGATCACCACGGGCTGAACGACCCAATCGGGATCTGCCTCTTCATGTATGAGGTGACGAACGCCCTTGAAGGCCCGGTGGGCGGTAAACCGATCGAGGGCCTCCGCGGCCTCCGCCGGTCGATGGAGCGGCACCCAGCCGACGACACCCGCGACGAACTCGTACCGATCGGCGACGACGAGCATGGACTCGGTGTCCGCGTACGTGTCGGCGGCCTGGACGAGGACAGCCCGGTCCACGCCAGCGCGGGCGAGCTCGGCGGCAGCCTCGTCGGCCGTGAAGGTTCGGTAGATCGGTCCGTAGGCGGGCGTCAGCCAAGCGTAGTCGCCGGCCAGATCCCAGAGATGCACGTGGGTATCGATGACGGTCGCCATGTTGACCTCCCATCAATGCGGAACGGAACGAACCTGATCAAGGACGCGGTCGACGGCGGCGAGGGCTTCCCCGAGGTACGCCTCGGGTTGGAGAAGGGCCTCGATCTGGCCTCGGTCGAGGTGTTCGAGGACCTCCGGCATCTCGCTCAGGCATTCGGCGAAGGGCCGACCGGACTCGAAGCTCGTTCGAGCCGCCCGGCGGACGAGGCTGTGGGCGCGCTGCCGGCCGATCCGTTCGGCGAGGTTGATCATCACGGCCTCGGCGTTGATGAGACCGCTCGTCAGGCTCAGGTTGGCCCGCATCTTCGCGGGTCGAACGGTCAGGTTCGCGAGGACATGGTGAGTGTTGCCGAGCGCGCCAGAGCAGAGGATGGCGGTTTCCGGGATGAACGCCCACTCGGCCTGCCAGGCCGACATGTCGCGCTCGTGCTGGTGGACGAGGGAGCCGACGGCAATGGCGGGCTGGGCGGCGAGGATGCGCCCCACGGCCACGATCGCCTCGCAGAGCATGGGGTTCCGCTTCTGGGGCATCGTCGAGGAGCCGACCGAGTGCTCGGTGTTGGGCTCCTCGAGCTCGCCCACCTCCGTCTTTTGGAGGAGAATGACCTCGTTGGCGGCGCGGGCGCACGTCTGGCCGATCATCGCCGCCAGGCAGGTGAACTCGACGAACCCGTCTCGGGCCGGATGCCAGGTGATCGGCGGAACGCCGAGGCCCAACTCCGCGGCGAGCGCTTCCTGGACGGCTCGCCCGCGATCGCCCAGCGCCGCCAGGGTCCCGACCGCTCCGGAGAGCTGGACGACGAGGAGCCGAGGCCGCAGCTCTCGGAGCCGGTCGCGATGGCGCACGAGCTCGGCGATGAAGACGGCGAGCTTGAAGCCGAGGGTGATCGGCAAGGCGTGCTGGCCGTGGGTCCGGCCGGCCATCGGCGTCGCTCGGTGTCGCTCAGCGAGGTCCGTCAGAACGGCGAGGAGATCGTCGAGCTGCCGCTCCAGGAGGCGGAGGGCGTCGCGGAGCTGGAGGACGACGGCCGTGTCCATGATGTCCTGGGTCGTGGCGCCCCAGTGGACGTACTCGCCGAGGTCGTCTGGACACGCGCGGGCCAGCTGATTGATGAGCGGCACGAGCGGGTGGCTGGTTTGGTCGACGCCGCGCTTGAGTTCGGCGATGTCCATCCGCTCCACCCGAGCGGCCTCGCTGATCGCCCGGGCGGCGGCCTCCGGGATGACCCCGAGTCGCGCCTCCACGCGGGCGAGGGCGGCCTCGACATCGAGCCAGCGCTGGATCGTCGCGATGTCGGAGAAGATGGCTCGCATCTCGGGCGTTCCGAACTGATCTCGGAACAGCGCCGAGTCGATCACGTGGCTGTTCATCGGCGGAGCGCCTCAAGGCGATGGGCGGGGGGCTGGACCATCTCCAGGACGATGCTGTCGGGGTCGAGGAAGTAGCAGGTGAAGCCGCCCTCGTTGATCCCGGCCGTGATGGCGTTTGGCGGTGAGACGAAGCGCACCCCGGCCGCCACGAGGCGCTCGTAGCGCTCGTGTATGTCGTCGACCGCCACCGCGAGGTGGGCCGCCCCGGGCCGCCAGATCTCGGGCGCGACCCGTTCGAGCCGCGGAACGACGTACTCGACCAGCTCCAGGTCGTGGGTCGACAGGCCTCGGGGCTGGCCCGGCACGACGAGTTGGGCGACCCTGAGATGCGCCTCTCGATGGCCGACGAGGCGGCGCGTGTACTCGTTCGCTTGTTCCTGGCGATGGATGAGCTCGAACCCGAGCAGGTCGCGATAGAAGGCGATCGACCGCTCGATGTCCGAGACGGTGAAGCTAAAGTGCCAGACCCCGTGGAGCATCCTCTCCCTCTGCGTGCGGTGGTGATCCAACGTCGGCCGGCCCGGCCCGGCCGAAGCCCATCCGGTGGGCGTGCTCCGGGCGAGCCGCGCCCAGGTCCTTGTAGATGAACCAGCGGCAGGGCCGCTCGGTGTCGCAGTCCTCCAGCGGGCGGAGCGGCGGCCGCCCGTCGCGGTAATGGATAAACTCCATGACGATCGGCGAGTGGACGGCGTACCAGCCGACGCCGACCCGCCCCCACGTCCACGGATGCGGCTCCCGGTTGCCGGCCGGCTGGTACGGCGGCCGGCCGGTTTCGGGATCGCCCCGCCGCAGAATTCCGCAACTGCCGCACGGATCGAGGACCATGACGAAGCGATCGGGTTCTTCGATGACGCCCACGTCGCCCCGTCGGCGCCAGCCGCTCAGGTGGCCCCGCATCCCCTCCACGCTCAGCTGAAGTCGCTCGAGGGGCGTCATCTCGGCCCAGATCGCGTAGCGAGGCTTCCAGATGTGCTCGTAGGCGAGCTCGACGGACTCGCGGACGGCCTCCTCGCCCAGGCTCTCGGCGATCCCTGTGAGGAGCTCCTGGATCCAGATGACGAGGCTGTCGTGGAGCGCGGCGTAGCGACGTCGTCCCTGCTCGGCGAGGTCGACGGCGAGGGTCGTGTCGCGGCGGGCGAGGGCGGTCAGCGCCCGATCGCGATCCCCGACGGCCGGGTCGTACTGCCGCAGACCGCGAAGGAGCCACGCTGGCACGGCCTCCAGATCCTGCCAGCCAGCGTGAGCCAGGCGGAACCGGACGATGTCCTCGAGCCAGACGAAGAGGATCCGACCGATCCGCCCCATCTCGTCCCAGAAGTAGCGGAGGAGGTCGGCGGCCAGCTCGAACTCGCCCTCGCTGACGGCCGCTTCGAAGAGCGTCTGCGTCGAGATGCCGACGGTCTCCGGTCCATCGGCGCGGATGACGCGGTCGAGGCGTGGCGAGTGGCAGAGGGGGTTCTCCACAGCTGTCCTACCCCTTCGTCGCGCCGAGGGTCAAGCCCCGGAGCAGGTGGCGCTGGACCGCCAGGACGAAGAGGATGGCCGGGATCATCATGACCACCGACATCGCCGCCATGCCCCGCCAGTCGGAGGTGAACTGCTGGGTGAAGTCGAAGAGGCCGACCGGGAAGGTCTTCGAGGCGGTCGTCCGGGTGACGACGACGGCGAGCTGGTACTCGTTCCAGGCGGCTAGGAAGGCGAAGATGGCGGCGGCGGCCAGCCCGGGCCGCGCGAGCGGCAGGTAGATGTGCCAGAAGGCCTGCCAGGCGCTAGCGCCGTCGACCTCGGCGGCGTCGCCGAGCTCGGTCGGGATGTCTCGGAAGAAGACGTCGAGAAGCCAGACCGTGAAGGGGATGTTGAGGGCGACGTAGGCGATGGCGAGGGCCCACGGTCGATCCAGCCAGCCGAGCTTCGCGAAGAGGACGAAGAGCGGCAGGCCGAGGGCGATGCCCGGCACGGCTCGCGAGAGCATTAGCCCGAGGAAGAGGTGGTTGCGCCACCGAAACGAGAACCTGGCGAAGGCGTAGGCGGCGAGCGTCCCGAGGGGGAGGGCGATGACCGTGCTCAGGAGCGCGGCGACGACGGAGTTTCGCAGGTAGGCCTGAAACGGTACTGTCGTGATCCCGGAGCCGACCCCGAACAGGGTCTCGAAGGCCTCGAACGTGATCCGGCGCGGGAGCCAGACCGGGGGATTGGCGTTGATCTCGACGTTCGGTCGGATCGAGGTCAGGACGACCCAAACGGCCGGGAGGACCCAGACGAACAGGGCGAGCCACGTCCCGAGGTCGAGGATCCGTTCGCCCCAGCGGCGCCGGCCTCGCTGGCCCCCGCTTCGGGCGTTGGAGCGGCTGAGAAGGCCGAGTCGCAGGGCCGTCATCGGACGATCCTCGATTTCACCAGCTGCCGGAAGATGTAGGCGAGGGCGAGGATGGCGATGCTGACGGTGATGAACGACATCGCTGCGCCGACCGCGAAGCGACCGTCCTGCAGCGAGACGCGGAAGATGTACGTCCAGACGAGCTCGGTTCGGTGGGCCGGCCCGCCGCCGGTCATGATCTGGACGATGTCGAAGGAGCGGGCGACGTCGAGGGAGCGGATGGCCGTGATGACGTAAAAGAACGGCATGAGCTGCGGCAGGACGACGGAGCGCAGCCGTTGCCAGGAATTGGCGCCGTCGATCTCGGCCGCTTCCTCGAGGTCGCGGGGCAGGGACAGCCGGCCGGCGAGGAAGATGATCGCCACAATCGGGACGTTCATCCACATGTCGGCGGCGATGACGGAGACGAGAGCGAGATTCCGGTCGACGAGCCACGGGATGGGCTCGTTCACCAGGCCAAGCGCCCGGAGGGCGTTGTTGACGAGCCCGACCTGGGCGTTGAAGAACCAGCGGAACTGAAAGCCGACGAGGACCGGAGCGAACATCATCGGGACCATGAGGAGCGTCCGCATGACCGACTGTCCGACCCCGATCCGGGCCACGGCCAGGGCGAGGGCCAGGCCGATGAGGAGCGACAGATTGACGGTGACGAGCAGGAAGACGAGCGTCGTCCCCAGCGCGTTCCAGAAGATCGGGTCGTCGAAGAGCGCCCCGTAGTTGGCGAGTCCGACAAAGCTCGTGTCCTGCTTGAGGAGCTGAAACGCCGTCAAGCTCAGGTAGGCGGCGATGAGCATGGGCACGACGACCACGACCAGGACCGGGACGAAGGCAGGGGCCACGAACGCGTAGGGGAGGGGGATTCGACGTGCCCAGCTCATCTCGTGCTTCTCCGTTGACCGATCGGCTCCTGGTGTTGGGGGGCGGCGGCTACCCGTGCCGCCGCCCCCGGCTCGGGCTAGTTGTAGTAGCCCGCGTCCCGCATCAGCTTCTCGGCCTCCGCCGCGGCCTCATCGAGACCCTGCTGAACCGGGATGTCGCCCAGGATGATCGCCTGGAGCTTCGGGTAGAAGATGTTCGAGAAGGGGATCCACTCGGCGATGAGCGGCGGAGTGAAGAAATCCTCCTCGATCTGCGTCTGCGCGATCTGGAGCCGCTTCTTGGCCAGCGGATCGCTCGAGCTCGCCGCGTCGGCGATGATCCGCTCCCAGACCGAGCTCCGAACCGGGAGGAAGCCGAGGCTCGCCTCCTTGTACTGGACGTCGGCCGAGGTGAGGAACTTGATGAGGGCGGCGGCTGCCTCCTTGTTTTGGCTCGCCTTCGTGATCGAGAAGCCATGGGCGCCGGCCCAGCCGGAGCGGACCCCGGCGTCCCCGACGGGCTGGCGGACGAGGTCGAACTTCCCGGCCACGGCGCAGTTGTTCGGATCCTGGAAGTACGAGTACCAGCCGTACCACTCGTTGTGGATGGCGATGGTGCCGTTGCACCAGTTCTGGGCGACGCCGTCCCAGATGAGGCTCGTGACGTCCGGCGGGACGATGCCCTTGGCGTAGAGATCACGGAACTGCTGAGCGGTCTTGACCCCGATTTCGTTGTTGAAGATCGGCCGCCAGTTCGCGTCGAAGAAGTTGCCACCGTTGGCCACGAGCTGCTCGTAGAAGCGGCCGGTCAGCCCCTCTTCCTTGCCCGCGAACTCGGTGCCGTACATCGTCGGTGGGTTGTTGAAGAACTCCGCCATCTGGTAGAGCTCCTTCCACGTCTCCGGTGGTCGGAGGTCGTAGCCGTACTTGGCCTTGAACTGCGCCTGCTTTTCGGGGTCGTTCCAGAGGTCGGTCCGGTAGTGGATCACCGAGATGTCGGCATGGCGCGGAATGAGCCAGAGATGCCCGTCGCGCCGACCGAAGTCGAGGACGCGTGGGGTGAAGTCGGCCAGCTCGTCGGCGCTGAAGTAGTTGTCGAGGGGCTCGAGGTAGTCGATGTACTGGCTGAAGAAAGAGGTGTGATCCCAGGCGACGTCGTAGTCGACGGTGCCGGCGGCGAAGTCCTGCTTGAGCTTGCGGTCGATCTGGAAGCCGTCGCCGAGGAAGACGATTTCGACCTTGGCGCCCGTCGCGGCCTCGAATTCGGGGATCGCCTCGTACAGCTTCTCATACTGCCCGCCGCCGATGTTCGCCATCTTGATCGTCACCCCGGCCAGGTTCGGCGCCGAGGGGCTCCCGCTGGCGGGCGACTGTGTCGGCGCGGCACTCGCAGCCGGGCTGGCGGGCGACTGTGTCGGCGCGGCTTGCTCTCCGCAGGCCGCGGTGATGACGGCGAGGGCAGCAGCGACAGCCGCCAGCCGGCCCCACGGCCGGTGACGCAGCCCCCGTTCGCCCGGGTTGGACAATCGATTGTCTCTCAGCATCCGTGGACTCCTCCTCTCGCTCGCGTGAGCCCCCCACGACGGTGTCGAGGACAGCGTGCTCAATCCATCTCGAGACCCCCATCTACGTTCAGTGCCTGGCCGGTGATGTAGGACGCAGCGTCCGAGATGAGGAACAGGGCGGCTATCGCCACCTCGTCCGGTCGACCCGGGCGCTTGAGCTGCGTCCCCTCGACGACGTGCTGGAACCAGGCCTCGCCGGCGCCTTCGCCGAAACGCTGCGTCCGTTCGGCGATGATCGCGTCCCACATCCGGGTCGGGATGAGGCCCGGGCAAATGGCGTTGACCCGGACCGTCGGGGCGAAGGCCATGGCCGCCGACTTCGTCAAGGACAAGATCGCCGTCTTCGCGGCCGCGTAGTGGGCGGAGTTGGGTCGCCCGCTGCGCCCGGCGACCGACGAGGTGAGGACCATCGCCCCGCCGCCGCCGTTCAGCATCGCGGCGCCGGCAGCCTGGACGAGGAAGAAGACGCCCGACAGATTAACGTCGATCATCCGGTGCCAGTCGTCTTCGCTCAGGTCCAGGAGCGGCTTCGTCTGGACGATGCCGGCGCAGGCGACGAGGCCGTCGAGCTTGCCGAAGCGGGCGACGACGTCGTCGACCAGTCGCTGGTTGGCGGCGGCACCCCGGAGATCGGCGGGGAAGGCCGCCGCTATGGCCCCTCCCTGGGCGAGCCGGTCGACCACGGTGCCGAGGCGGTCCGCGTCGACGTCCGTGAGGGCCAGCCGGGCGCCCGCCGCGGCGCAGACCTCGGCGCACGCCGAGCCGATGCCACCGGCCGCGCCGGTGATGAGGACGGTACGATCAGTGAGCGAGAGCTCGATTCCCACCTCTCACCTCCCCGCTCCTTCCGTCGGCGTGGCCAGCCGGCCGTTCGTGCTCGCCGCCGGATCGGAAGCGGGCGCGCCGAGGACACCATCCAGATCGGTGAGGACCCGGTCGAGGATCTCGGCCACCGTTTCGACCTCGGCGTCGCTGATGACCAGCGGCGGCGCCAGGAGCATGACGTTTCCGGGGTGGAGCGAGAGGGTGATGAGCCCGGCGTCGCGGCACCGTCGCCGGAACCAGGTCCCGACGGCCCGCGGCTCGGGCAGGCCTGTCGACGGCGCCGCGGCGACGAGCTCGAGCCCCCAGAGGAGCCCGATGCCGCGGGCATCGACCAGGCTCGGGTGGGGCCCGAGCCGGGCGAGCGCTGCGGCCATCGACCGCTCCCGCTCGGCTGCCCGGTCGGCGAGACGTTCCTCTTCGATGATGCGGAGGTTCTCGAGGGCCACGGCGCATGCCACCGGATGGGCACCGTACGTGTGGCCGTGGGCGAAGACGGCGTCGGGCGATGGTACCGCCCGCCGGAAGACCTCGACGACCCTTTCGGACACGAGGACCGCCCCGATCGGCTGGTAGCCAGAGGCGATCCCCTTCGAGACGGTCAGGAGGTCGGGCCGCACGCCGTAGAGGTCGGAGACGAAGAGCCGGCCGCTGCGGCCGAAGCCGGTGATGACCTCGTCGACGATGAGGAGGATGCCGGTCTCGTCGCAGAGCCGGCGCAGGCCCTGCAGGTCGCTCGCCGGCGCCAGGCCGACCCCGGAGGCCGTGGCCAGCGGGTCGACGACGATGGCGGCGATCGTGTCTGGTCCGAGCCGCTCGATGTCTCGAGCGAACTCCTCCGCGCCGGCCGCATAGGCTCCGCCCCGGCCCCAGCCCGACCCGGTTGCCGGTCCGTCCACGACGTGGCCGAAGGTCTGAGTGCCGAGGTAGATATCGTTCCGACTCGCGTGGTAGTGGCCATCGCAGTTCATGGCCCCGAAGGTCGTTCCGTGGTAGGCGCCGGCCCGGACGAGGACCCGCCGGCGGGCCCGGCACCCGCGCAGCCAGTGGTACTGGATGGCGAGCTTGAGCGCCGCCTCGACGGCCTCGCTACCGCCGGGCGTGAAGTGGACCTTCGTCAACCCCGACGGGCCCACCCCCAGGAGTGCCTCGGCCAGCTCGAGGGCCGGCCGGGTGGTGTGACGGAAGACGTCGACGAAGGCGACCTCCGCCATCTGACGGGCGGCGACCTCGACGAGTCGAGACCGACCATGCCCCACGGCCATCGCCTCGAGGGCCCCGACCCCATCGAGGAAGCGGCGGCCGTCGGCGGTCTCTAGCCAGACGCCGTCGCCACGGACGAAAACGAGCGGTGCATCCTCCGGACCCCGATCGGGTCGGCTGTACGGATGCCAGATCGGGTCGGTCGTGACGACCGAGGTTCCTTCGCGACCCGAGATCCGGCCCCCGTTGGGGCGACCCATGACCTCCTCCAACAATCGATTGGGCAGCCAAACGATTGTGCGATACTCTAACAGCCGACGCCGGCCATCGCAAGCCCTATTTGGAGCCGGCCTTCGGGGTGCCGAGACGGTCACATCGAGCCGCGGGCGGAAGGCCGCGGCCCGGGCCGGGCGGTCCAGCAGAAGGAGTATCGTCGAGGGTGGCATGGCGAGTCTGAGGGATGTTGCGCGACTTGCGAACGTGGACGCCTCGACGGCGTCGCGCGTGCTTCGCGGTGACGCCCGTCAGGCCGTCCGGCCAGAGACACGGGAGCGGATCCTCCGGGCCGCGGCCGAGCTGGGGTACCGCCCGAATGCCTCGGCCCGCAGCTTGCGGACGCGGCGGAGCGATGCCATCGCCCTCGTCGTTCCGGATATCGACAACGTCGCCTTCCACACGGTCATCGCCGGTGTTCAGACGGCGGCCGCCGAGCTCGGGTACCTCGTCTTCCTCGTCGACGCCAAGGCCATCCGCGACAACGAGGAGGACGTCTACGGGCGGCTCATCGCCGAGGGCCGCGTCGACGGACTCCTCGTCGCCTACGCCCGGATGACCGATCCCTTGGCGGCGCAGCTCCAGCGGCGCCACGTTCCGGTCGTCTTCGTCAATCGACGGGCTGAGAAGGCTGCGGCGTCGGTGATCGTCGACGACGCCGAGGGGAGCGCCGAGGCGGTCGAGCATCTCGTGGCGCTCGGTCACCGCCGGATCGGCTTCGTGGCCGGTGCCGCAGGGACCGACACGGCTCGCCGTCGCGAGGAGGGCTTCCGGCGCGCGCTCGAACGGCATGGGCTCGTGCCCAACCCTCGCTGGATCGCCGAGGGGCAGTACACCGAGGCGGGCGGCCGTCGCGCGGCCGCCTCGATCCTCGGTGCCCCAGGGGAGGGCCCGACGGCGCTCTACGTCGCCAACCTCTTGAGCGCCCTCGGAACCCTCGCCGCCATTCGGGAGCGAGGCCTCCGGGTCCCCGACGACATCTCGGTCGTGACGATGGACGAGCACGTCATTGCCAGCCACACCGATCCGCCGCTGACGACCGTGGCGATGCCCCTGGGCCGGATGGGCGAGGCGAGCGTCCAGCTCCTCCACAAGATCATCAACGCCGGCCCGCCCGAGCACATCGTCATCGACGAGCCGCCGCGGCTCGTCGTCCGGGCCTCAACGGCGCCTCCTCTGAACGCGAGCTGACCGGCCCCTCGCAGCGCGGTCGGACGGCGTTCGGCCGGCCCTTCCCTCGCGAGTCCCTGCCGCCTCTTCAAGCTGGGCGGGCGTCTTGACAATCGTTTGTCTAGCCCGTATGGTCGGCGAGCGGTGAGGACCTGTCTTACCCGAGGAGGTACGGAGGTGATCGAGGAACCACGCGTGCACCCGAGCGCCCTCGATGCTCAGGGCTGGCTGGCAGCCTACGAGCGGATGCTGGAGATCCGCCGCTTCGAGGAGCTCGCTGAGCGGCTCTTCTATACCGGCGAGGTCCGGGGCTCGACCCATCTCGCCATCGGCCAGGAGGCGATCCCCGTCGGGGCTCGGCTGGCCCTCGCCGACGGCGACCTCGTCGCTCCCACGTACCGCGGCCACGGGTGGGCCCTGGCTTGGGGTATCCCCCTCGGGGAGGCGTTCGCCGAGCTCCTCGGTCGGGACACCGGCTGCAACCGGGGGCGCGGCGGGTCGAAGCACCTCGGCTCCTTCGCCCGCGGGGTCGTCGTGTCGAACGCCATTGTCGCCGCCAACCTGCCGATCGCCTGCGGCCTCGCCCTCGCAGCCAAGCAAGACGGCCGAGCGACGGTGACGCTGGCGGCCTTCGGCGACGGGGCAACGAACCAGGCCGTCTTCCACGAGGCGCTGAACCTCGCGGTCATCTGGCGCCTGCCGGTGATCTTCGTCTGCGAGAACAACCAGTACTCCGAGATGACGCCCATTCGGACGATGGTCGGCGCCGAGCGGCTCGTCGATCGGGTCCGCGGCTACGGCATCGCCACCGAGACGTGCGACGGCATGGACGTCGGGGCGGTCCGAGCGGCCGTCGCTGGCGCCGCCGATCGGGCACGGGCTGGCGGCGGACCAACGTTCATCGAGGCCGAGACGTACCGGTTCTGCGGCCACATGCCCGGCGACGCCGAGACGTACCGAACCCGAGACGAGGTCGAGGCGTGGCGAGCACGCGATCCGCTCACCATCGCCCGGACGCGCCTGGCGGCCCTCGGGGTCGGCGAGACCGAGGTGGCCGCCGTCGACGACACCGTCGAACGTCGCGTGAACGCGGCGCTCGATGCCGCCCGGGCCGCACCGCCGCCCGATCCCGCCGCCCTGGCCCTGGGAACGAGCCCGTCCATGGAGGTGACCCGATGACGGCTCCCGCCGCGGCTGCCGCGACGAGCAGCCGAACCCTGACCTTCCGTGACGCCGTCCGAGAGGCGCTCGAGCTCGAACTCGCCCGCGACCCTCGGACCTTCCTCATGGGCGAGGACATCGGGGCCTACGGCGGGGTCTACAAGGTCACCGCCGGCCTGCTGGAGCGGTTCGGCCCCGACCGTGTCATCGATACCCCCATCGCCGAGGCCGGCTTCGTCGGCACGGCCGTCGGTGCCGCGCTGGCCGGGAAGCGGCCGATCGTCGAGATCATGTTCATGGACTTCGTCCTCGTCGCCGCCGACCAGCTGCTCAACCAGGCGGCGAAGCTTCGGTTTCTGTCGGGCGACGCCGTTCGCCTGCCGTTGACCGTCCGGACGCAGCACGGTGTCGGCGCCGGGACCGGCGCCCAGCACTCCCAGTGCTTCGAGGCGTTCTTTGCCCACATCCCCGGCTTCGCCGTCGCCGTGCCCGCCTTCCCGGCCGACGCGAAGGGGCTGCTCGCAGCCGCCGTCCGGATGGACGACCCGTGCCTGATCGTCGAGCACAAGGCGCTCTATCCGACGAAGGGCGACGTGCCGGAGGGCGAGTACGTCGTCCCCTTCGGACAGGCCCGGATCGTGGAGGCGGGCGACGACGTCACGATCGTGGCCTACGGGCGGGCCGTCCACACCGCCCTCGCGGCGGCAGCGTTGCTCCGGGACCGCGACGGCGTCGCGGCGGACGTCGTCGATCTGCGGACGATCGTCCCGCTCGACATGGAGACGGTGCTCGGCTCGGTTCGGCGGACCGGTCGGCTCGTCGTCGTCCACGAGGCGCACCGCAACGTCGGTGTCGGAGCGGAGATCGCGGCCCGGGTGGGCGAGCTGGCGTGGAGCGATCTCCGGGCCCCGGTCCGGCGGGTTGCCGGCCTCGACATGCCGGTCCCGTACGCCCAGCCGCTCGAGGCTGCCTGGCTGCCGCAGCCGGAGGATGTCGTGGCGGCGGTGCGATCGGTCCTGGGGTCGTAGGGGCGATTCCACCGGACAGTGTGCTCGCCCCTGGTCGAGCACAGCACGGGTTCCCACCGCTTCGGATACCTGAACGACCGGGCCCGCGCTGACGGGGCAGCTCGGTCGGCCCCGCACCAGCGCTCTGCCCGGGCGGCGACCCGGTATCATGGAGCACAATGCGAGCTTACGTGTTGCCATGCGAGACGAGGAGGAAAGCTGGTGTCCCCAGGGTCGCCGAAGGTCAGCGGGGTCTTCCACGCGGGCGTCAGCGTGGCCGATCTCGACCGGTCGTTGGAGTTCTACGTGGGAGCCCTCGGCCTGGAGATCGACGCGGAGCGGACGGCCACCGAACAGTACCTTCGAGACATGCACGGCTTGCCGTTCACGGCCGTGCGGATGGCGTTTCTCCGAGTCCCGAACAGCACGACCCAGATCGAGCTCCTCGAGTACCAAGGCGTCCCGAGGAGCCCGGTCCGGGCGCTTCCGTGCGAGCCTGGCCACGGCCACGTCTGCTTCCTCGTCGATGACATCGACGAGCTTGCGACCCGCCTGCGAGCGGCCGGCTACCGGGCCAGATCCGCCGCTCCGGTGGAGATCACCGCCGGGCCCAATCGTGGCGCCCGCGCCATCTACTTCGAGGACCCGGATGGTCACCCGATCGAGTTCATCCAACGACCGCGAACGACCTCCACGGCCTGAGCATGTCCGGACTTGGCACGAGACCGTCCAGGCATGTGGCTGGTCGGCGAGCGACGATGTCGACGGGGCTGGGCGACGGTTCTCTTCGGGGATTCATCTCCAGCCACGGTCGCCGGCACCGAGGGCCGCGCTGACTTCAGCGGCCGCAGACCGAACGCGGTCGATGAGGGACGGGAGGCGCGCCGCCTCGTACTCGTGGCGGAGGTCGGCCATGCTGATCGCGGCCACCACCCGCCCGCGGTGGTCGAAGATCGGGGCGCCCACCGCGGCGACCCCGAGCGTCACGTCCTCCAGAGAGAGGGTGTAGCCCTGTGACCGGGTCTGGAGCACATCTGCTCGGAGCGCATCGGCAGTCGTCAACGTGTATGGCGTCCGGGGTTCGAAGGGCGCCTTGGCGAGGTAGCGCTCCAGCGCTGCCTCATCGAGGCCGGCGAGAAGGACCCGCGGCGCAGCGCCGCAATAGAGGGGAAGCCGCCCACCCAGCCGCAGCGCCATGACCTCGACGTGCGAACCCGGTAGCCGATCGATGCAGACGGCGACGTCGTCATGGCGCACGGTGAGGAACACGGTCTGCCCAACCGCGTCACGCAGTGTGCGCAAGATCGGCTCGGCAACCCGCCGCACATCGAGGCGCTCGCCGACGAGCGTGCCCAGCTCCATGAGGCGGATCCCGAGACTGTAGGTTCCGTCGGGCGATCGGTCGAGGAGGCCCACCTGCTCCATCGACTTCAGAATCCGAAAGGTCGTGCTCTTGTTCGTTCCGATCTTGGCGGCCACTTCCGCCGGGCCCGCCCGTTCGAGCCCGTCGGCGAAGGCGTCGAGAATCGCCCGAACCTTATTAAGGACGAGGATTCCCGTCGGTCGTTCGCGACGGCCTATCGAGGCGGTGACCGTCTTCGTTGGCTTTGCGGCCGGCGGCATCTGGCTCCAGGGTGGCTGTCGTTCTGTGTTATTGACGGTAGTCTAGCATCACGCTAGCATTGCGCTATGCGCTACGCTATTGCGCAATGCGGCATATGAGAGCGACGGCTCTGAGCGAACAACGACTCAGGTGGAGCAGGGAATGATGGCCGTGCCCACGCGGGACGGCGACCATCGGTCGGTTCGTCCCGGCGAAGACCCGTCGCTCGATGACCTTCGAGACCTGGCTCGTCGGGTTCGGCTCGAGGTCATTCGAACCGTCGCCCACGCGGGCGGCGGTCACATCGGCGGACCGCTCTCGGCGGCCGATCTCCTTGTGGCCCTCTATTTCCGAGTACTGAACGTTCGGCCCGACGAGCCGTCGTGGCCGGACCGCGACCGCTTCATCCTTTCTAAGGGTCACAGCGCCATCGCCCTGTACGCGACCATGGCGCTCCGCGGCTACTTCCCAGTGGCCGAGTTGGAGACCTTCGACGCCCTCGATTCCCGGCTTCAAGGCCACCCGGACATGACCCGTCTCCCGGGAATCGACATGTCGACGGGGTCGCTCGGGCTCGGGATTTGCGCAGCGGTCGGGATCGCCCTCGGGGCCCGTCTCCGAGGAGCTGGCTTTCGCACGTACGTGATGCTCGGGGACGGTGAATGCCAGGAAGGGAGTGTCTGGGAGGCTGCGACAGTTGCCGCTCGCTACCGCCTCGACAACCTGATCGCTGTCGTCGACGCCAACGGGCTCCAGCAATTCGGCTGGCTCGATGGCGGCCGGCACCTTCCCCCCTTCGAGGCAGCAGAGCTCGTAGCGCGGTGGGAGAGCTGCGGTTGGCGGGCGCTCCAGTGCGATGGCCACGACTTCTCCTCGATCCTGCCGACCTTCGAGCTTGCTCGCGAGGCGGCCGGGCGGCCGACCGTCATCATCGCTCGGACCGTGAAGGGCAAGGGCGTGCCGTTCATGGAAGGGCGGTTCGAATGGCACTCGCGCGTCCCAACCCCCGCGGAGCTGGAAGCCGCCGCAGCGGCCCTGAGCGAGACCGGGTCATGAGCGAACGAGCGCAAGTCACGGCGCCGGTTGGGGCATCTGGCCCGGCCGATCCCCCCGCGCCTCGGCGCCAAGGCACGAGAAGCTGGACTCTCGGCCGCGCCCAGCGTGAGGTCTTCGGAGAGACCCTCGTTGAGCTGGCGCAGGCCGATCCAAACGTTTTCGTTCTGGACGGGGACCTGGCGAATTCGACCCGCGCCGACATCGTGGCCGCCGCCCGTCCCGACCGGTTCCTCCAGATGGGGATCGCGGAGCAGAACATGCTCGGCGTCGCCGCCGGCCTGGCCACCCTCGGTTTCGTCCCGTTTGTCTCCACCTTTGCTTGCTTTGCCGTCTGCCGCGCTCTCGACCCGATCCGCGTGCTGCTGGCGCAGCCGCGGCTGAACGTGAAGATCGTCGGCGGCTACAGCGGCATCCTGACCGGACTGACGGGCAAGACCCACCAGGTGGTCGACGACCTGGCCGTCATGCGCGCCATGCCGGGGATGGTGGTTTTGGCTCCCGCCGACGACGTCGAGGCGAGAGCCGCGCTGCGCTGGGCAGCCAGATACGACGGCCCCGTCTACATTCGGCTCGCCCGTGACCCGTCACCGCGCCTGTTCGACCCCGGCCACCCCTTCGAGCCGGGTCGGGGGATCGTCCTCCGGGATGGGCGCGACCTCGCGATCATCTCGACTGGAGTTCAG
>JBHOQO010000071.1:0-3073 GCA_042408925.1 Chloroflexota bacterium
TCGAGGAGGCAGAAACCGACGCCGGAGACGACCGCTCGACCGAAGTAGCGGCACGTCGCACAGCAGGTCGAGGACCGGCGGCAGACCCAGCAGCGGGCCGCCTCCGGCTGGGGCGTTCCGCAGTGGGGGCAGCGCCAGGTCATGGGCGGATCGTAGCTGCACCGCCGGCCGGTGTCCAGCCGCGCTCCGCGCCGGGCCCGCATCCCAACGTCGGTGCGGTCCGGGACGGACCGGGCCGGCGTTGGGTCGGCATCCCGATCGCAGTGCGGAGGGAACACCAACCCCGGGGCAGAGGCGTCGGGGGATCGGCCCGTTTGGCCGCTTTGGTGCGGACCAAACACCAACGGGCGGGAACCAGGGCCGCCAACGCCGCGCATTCGGCCGGTTTGGTGTTCGGGGCGCACGCCCTCCGGAGGGCCGGGCGGAGGATGGACCAGCAGAAGGGGTGCGTGCCCGAGGCGGGCCTCACTTCGTGATCGTGATCGCCGTCCGGGCGGTGGCGCTCCCGTAGGCGTCGGTCGTCACGAGGGCCGCCACGGGTCCCGTTCCCGTGGCCGCCGCCTTCGGGATCACCGTCTGGAAGGCGGCGACGCCGTCGCCGCCGGTGACGGTCTCGGTCGTGATCGGTGGGATCCCGGGGATGCTGATCGTGAAAAGGACCGCGGCGCCGCCGAGCGGCCGGCCGTTGGGATCGCTGACGGTCAGCTCGATCCGGAGCTCGGCCGGCAGGTCGGCCTGGCGGAACCGGTACGCGTTCGCCGTCAGCGTCGTCGACAGCTGCCCGGATCCGCGCCGGACGCTCAGGACCGTCGAGCCGCTGTTGCCGGCCGGGTCGGTCGCCGTCACCGTGATGCCGTTCACGCCGGGAACGAGCGGCAGCGTGATCGAGAACGTCCCGTCGGTCCCGGCCGTCGCCGATGCCGTCGCGGCGTTCGCCTCGTTTCGGGCGACGAGCGTGCTCCGCCCCTGCGTCGTGCCTTTGATCTCGACCCGATCCCGGTTGACGACCGCGCCGTCCTTCGGGCTGCTGATCGTCACCTTCGGCGGCTCGGTGTCGAGGATCACCGTGACGACCGGCGACGGATCGCTCTCGGTCCCGGTCGGGCCGACGAGGGTTGCGCTGAAGTCGTTCCGCCCCGGGGCGAGCTCGAGGCCCGTCGCCGCGAACGCCGCCGTGGCGCCGACGGCGATCTCCCGGACGAGCTTCGGTGGCTGGTCGGGGAGGGTGACGTAGACGCGGATCGTGAAGTCAGGACGGGCGACGAAGGCCGCCGGGACCGTGCCGTGGAGGTCGACGGTCGGGCGGTTCGTGTACGGCTCGGCGGGCGCCTCGAGGACCGGGGTATCGAGGGCGATCGGGGCGCTCGGCGCCGGGGTCGGCGTCGCGGTGAGGCGGTGGACGACCGCCCCGATGGTCCCGCCGAGGCTCGCGACCGCCCGCGAGAGGCCGCCGCTGCCGGCGTAGAGGACGACGCCGACGAGGACGACGACGGCGAGGGCGAGGATGAGTCGGGCGCCGATCGGGAGGCCGCCGGTCCGGTGGATCCGTCGCCGCGGCGAGATCCGGACGCTCGTCGGCCGGCGGGGCCGGACCGGGGTCGGCTTCGGCCGCCCGGTCGACGGGGGTCGGGGCCGCACGTGGGAGGGGCGGGCGCCGCGTCGCATCGCCATCGGCGACGAGTATCGCACGGGGTCGCCGCGGCCCGCGGCCCGACGGCCGGACGACCCCTCGGCGGGGGATCAAGGGCCCGGGCGTCGAGCGGTCGCGACAACCCCGCCTCGTCGCGCGGTTGACACCGAATTTCGGGCCGGCGTAGTACCCTGACCCCATCGGGCCCCGTCGGGCCGCCGAAAGTACCTCGAGGGACGGGAGTGCAGGCACGCGATCCACGAACCGGTCGGCCGATCCCGCCGACCCGGATGGGATCCGGGGACGGCCCGATCGCCCGCGTCGCCCCGGTCGTCGGCGAGCGCGACCCGCGACGCCGGATCCTGACCGTCGATCGACGGACGTTCGGACTCCCGAACCTGCGCCGGAACGTCTGCCCCCACTTCTACGTCACGAACGCCCGCGGCGCCATCCCGATCCAGGCCCCGCACCTCCTGAAGGCGCTGATCCGGAACGATGACAACATCTCGCGCTGTCAGCTCCGCGGCGGGGTCCACCTCGAGCAGGGCTACGTCAACGACGTCTGCCTGACGGCGCGCTTCAATCAGTGCGTCTTCTACGAGGACGAGCTGACCCGCGAGTGACGACCATCGTCCATCCAGCGCTTCGACCGGCCGTCGAGGAGGCGCCGGAGGTTCAGGCAGCCGTCCGCGCCCTCGAGGCGCGGGGGCGCTTCGGGATGCGTCTCGGTCTCACCCGGATCCGAGCCCTCCTGCGAGCCCTCGACCACCCCGAGCGGGCCGTCCGGGGTGCGCTCATCGCCGGGACGAACGGCAAGGGGAGCGTCCTCGCCCTCTGCTCGGCGGCGCTCCGCGCGGCCGGCTACCGGGTCGGAGAGACGCCGAAGCCCCACCTCGTCTCGTACCGGGAGCGGATCGTCGTCGACGGCCGCCCGATCGAGCCCGACGCCTTCGTCCGCCTCGTCGCCGAGGTTGGTCGGGTCGCCGATCGGGTCAGCGGCCGGTACGGGCCGCCGACGGAGTTCGAGCTCCTCACGGCGATGGTCTTCCGCCACCTCGCCGAGGCCGGGATCGACGTCGCCCTCGTCGAGGTCGGGATCGGCGGCCGCCTCGACGCGACCCACGCCTGGGACGGCGGGGTCGCCGTCGTCACGAACGTCGACCTCGATCACACCGACCGGCTCGGGACCACGGTCGAGGCGATCGCCCGGGAGAAGGCCGCGATCATCGAGCGCGGCGACGTCGCCGTCACCGGGGCGAGCGGATCGGCCCTTGCCGTCGTCCGGCGGCGGGCGGCCCGGCTCGGCGTTCCGCTCACGGTCGTCGAGCCCCCGGCGCCCCTCGGCTGGGACCGCGACGGCCTCGAGGTCGACCTGCCCCGTCTCGGGCCGACGCGGATCGGGCTCCGGGGTCGCCATCAGGCGGCGAACGCCGCCGTCGCCGA
>JBHOQO010000072.1:0-18924 GCA_042408925.1 Chloroflexota bacterium
GCACCGGGCGGCCGAGGTCGAGGCCGCCCGCGCGGAGACGGCCGCTCGCGGCGCCGAGGCCCGGCTCCGCGATCTCGAGCGGTCGATCGGTCGCCTCGAGCAGGAGGTCCGCTGGAACGAGGCGAGCCTCGAGCAGCTCGAGGCCGCGCTCCGCTCATCCGAGGAGGCGCTCCGGAGCTTCGCCGAGCCCGACGGAGAGGGCGACGGGACCGCCTCGCGCCGGGAGGCCGACGACGACCGGCCGCGCACCGAGGCCCCCTCCCTCGACGGGGCGCTCGCCGCCCGGGAGGTCGCCTTCGCCGAGCTGGAGACGCGCCGGGCCGAGCTCGCCGCCGTCGTGGAGCAGGCCGCCGAGCGCCGCCGGGCAGCCGAGGCCCGGCGCGCCCGGTCGGAAGCCGCCCGGGATCTCGCCCGGAGCCGCCTCGCCGAGCTGGAACGGGCCGCTGCGGAGCTCAGCGAGCGGGAGGCTGCGCTCCGGTCCGCCGAGGCGCAGCACGCCGCCGAGCTCGCCGCCGCCGCCGAGGCGGAACGGACCGCCCGGGCCGCCGTCGAGGAGGTCCGGGCGTCGCTCGTCGCCGGACGGGAGGCGCTCGCCGCCGCCGAGGCGGAGATCGGCCGCCGCCGCGAACGGGTCCGGGCCGCCGAGGACGACCACCGAGCCGCCGAATCCGCCGAGGTGGAGGCGCGGCTCGCCCTCGACGCCTGCCGGGAGCATGTCGTCGTCGAGCTCGGGTCGCTCGGCGAGACGGCGGAAGCCGTCCTCGCCGAGTTCCTGGGCGAGCAGAGCGCCCGGTTCGAGGTCGACCGTGTCGACGCCGGCGGGGAGGAGGCCGCCGGCGGGGAGGAGGCCACGGCGAGCAGCCTCGAGCAGCGCGTCGCCCGCCTCGTCGAAGGGTGGGCAACGACCCCGCCCCCGCCGCCCCCGTCCGCGAGCCGGGTCGCCCAGCTGCGGCGCCGGGTCGCCGAACTCGGCGCCGTCAACCCCTTCGCCGCCGAGGAGTACGCCGAGGTTCGCCAGCGCCTCGAGCGGCTCGAGGCCCAGGAGGCGGACCTGCGGGCCGCCATCGCCCGGACCCGACGCCTCATCGAGGAGCTGAACGAGCTCGTCGCCCGCCAGTTCACAACGACCTTCGAGGCCCTCGGTGCCGCCTTCGAGCGTCGCTTCCGGCAGCTCTTCGGGGGTGGGCAGGCACGGCTCGTCCTCACCGAGCCGTCGGACCTGGCGCAGACCGGCGTCGACATCGTGGCCCGCCCGCCCGGCAAGAAGCTCCAGCCGCTGGCGATGCTCTCGGGGGGCGAGCGGGCCCTCACCGCCGTCGCCCTCCTCTTCGCGATGCTCGAGGTCCGTCCGGTTCCGTTCTGCGTCCTCGACGAGGTCGACGCCGCCCTCGACGAGGCGAACATCGGCCGCTTCCGGGCCGCCCTCCGGGAGCTGGCGGCGGCGACCCAGTTCGTCGTCATCACCCACAACCGGGGCACCATCGAGGAGGCGGACGCCCTCTACGGGATCACCGTCGGCGACGACTCGGTGAGCCGGGTCATCAGCCTCCGGCTCGAGGAAGCGCGCGAGCTCGCCGCCCGGGGCCGGGCGGCGGTCGGGAGCGGGACGGCCTGATGGGGTTCCTCCGTCGAACCTTCGGGGGCGGCGCCGCCGGCCCGGGGCCGGCCGGGGACCCGGATCACGACGCCTCGGAGCCGAGGGCCGTCGCGACCGGCGACCCGGCCGCGGCGACCGGGTCGGGGGGCGACCCCCTCGCGGCCGGCCTCGCCCGGACCCGGGGCGGGTTCGTCGCCCGTCTCCGGAACCTCTTCGGGGCGGCCGAGGCGGATCCGGCCGTCTGGGACGAGATCGAGGAGGCGCTCATCCTCGGTGACGTGGGGCCGACCGTCGCCGCCGAGGTCGTCGAGCGGGCGCGCCGCCGGCGGGACGCCGGGTCGCCCGAGGCCGCCGTTCGGGCGGAGCTTCGGGCCCTCCTCGTCCCGAGGAGCGAGCCGTACGACCCGCTCCGACCGGCCGTCCCCGGCGGGCCGGCGGTCGTCCTCGTCGTCGGGGTGAACGGAAGCGGGAAGACGACGACGATCGGCAAGCTCGCCCATCGCTTCCGGGCGGCCGGGGCGCGGGTCGTCCTCGCCGCCGCCGACACGTTCCGGGCCGCGGCCATCGAGCAGCTCGCCGCCTGGGCGAAGCGGGCCGGCGCCGACCTCGTGGCCCACGCCCCGGGGTCGGATCCGGGTGCCGTCGTCTTCGATGCCCTCGACGCCGCCGTCGCCCGCGGCGCCGACGTCGTCGTCGCCGACACCGCGGGCCGCCTCCACACTCGGGTCAGCCTCATGGACGAGCTCGCCAAGGTCCGGCGGGTCGTGGAGCGGCGGCTCCCGGGGGCCCGGCCCGAGGTCCTCCTCGTGCTCGACGCGACGACGGGCCAAAACGGGCTCGCCCAGGCCGCGGCGTTCGCCGAGGCGACGGGCCTGACGGGCGTCGTCCTGACGAAGCTCGATTCGACGGCGAAGGGCGGGATCGTCTTCGCCATCGAGGCCCGGCTTCGGATCCCGGTCCGCTTCGTCGGGGTGGGGGAGGGGATCGACGATCTCCTCGACTTCGACCCGGACGCCTTCGTCGAGACCCTCTTCGCCCCGCCGTCGGAGCGAGGGCGGGGCTCGTAGCCCCGGACGAGCGGCAGCACCGTTCGGAGCGATCCCCCGGCCGGCCGTCCGCGGCCGAGGCGCTATACTGCCGGCGCCTCGCCGCCCCGTCGGACCGGGCGACCGGCGACGGCGCCGGGGCGATCCGACAATCACCGCCCGCGAGCAACCGAGCCCGTGTTCGACACCCTCTCCGAGCGCCTCCGTCGCACGATCGCCAACCTGACCGGCCGCGGCCGGGTCAGCGAGGCCGACGTCGAGGCCGCCCTCCGCGAGGTCCGGCTCGCCCTCCTCGAGGCCGACGTCAACTACCGGGTCGTCAAGGACTTCGTGGCCCGGGTCCGAGAGCGGGCGGTCGGGGCGGAGATCCTCGAGACGCTCACGGCCGGCCAGCAGGTCGTGAAGATCGTCCACGAGGAGCTGACCGCCCTCCTCGCCGTCGGCGACCGGACGTTCGTCCTCCGCGGGCAGCCGGCCGTCGTCCTCCTCGCCGGCCTCCAGGGATCGGGGAAGACGACGACCTCGGCGAAGCTCGCCCGCCACGTCGTCCGCCTCGGCCGGGCGCCGCTCCTCGTCGCCGCCGATCCATACCGCCCGGCGGCCGCCGACCAGCTCGAGGTCCTGGGTCGGAGCCTCGGCCTCCCGGTTCATCGCTCGCCGGCCGGAACCCCGGTTGCGGCGATCGTCGAGGCCGGCCTGGCGACGGCCCGGCGGACCGGACGCGACGTCGTGATCGTCGACACCGCCGGCCGCCACAACCTCGACGAGACGCTCATGGCCGAGATCGCCGAGCTCGCCGCGGCGGTCCGGCCGTCGGAGGCGCTCCTCGTCGTCGACGCGATGACCGGTCAGGAGGCGGTCCACGTCGCCGAGGCCTTCGCCGCGGCGGTCCCCTTGACCGGGCTCGTCCTCACGAAGGTCGACGGCGATGCCCGGGGCGGGGCGGCGCTCTCGATCGGGGCGGTGACCGGGCTGCCGGTGAAGTTCCTGGGCACCGGGGAGAAGCTCGACGCCCTCGAGCCGTTCCACCCGGACCGCCTGGCGAGCCGGATCCTCGGGATGGGCGACGTCCTTACCCTCATCGAGCGGGCCCAGGAGGTCGTCGACGCGAAGGCGGCGGCCCGCCTCGAGGAGCGGCTCAGGACCGCCAGCTTCACCCTCGACGACATGCTCGAGCAGCTCGAGCAGGTCCAGAGGATGGGCCCGATCGGCCAGCTCGTCTCGATGATCCCCGGGCTCGGCGGCCTGGCGAAGGAGGCCCAGGACGCCGTCGACCGGGGGGAGCTGAAGCGGACCGAGGCGATCATCCGCTCGATGACGCCCGAGGAGCGCCGCGACCCGTCGATCCTCAACGCCTCGCGGCGGCGGCGGATCGCGGCCGGCTCGGGCACGACGCTGACCGACGTGAACCGGCTCGTCAAGCAGTTCGGCGAGCTCCAGCGGCTCATGCGACAGGTCGGCGGCGGTGGCCGGCGGGCGCCGCTCGGGAATCTGTTCGGGCGGCGTTGACGCCGGCCGGGGAAGGAACGGGGTGAACGATGATCGGACGGCAGCGCGAGTCGGAGGCCGGCGGCGCCCTCCGGCCGGGCTCGAATCGAGGGGCGGTCGCCGCGTCTGGGACCGTCGGGGTGGGCCCCGGTCTCGGGAGCCGGCTCCGCTGGCTCGTTGCCATCGGCGTCTCGGCGGTCGTGGTTGTCGTCTCGGCGGCGGTCGCCGCGCTGCTCATCGGTGGGGTCGGGCCGTCCGGTCTCCTCGCCCGGGCGCCCGGCGACAGCGTCGCCTACGCGGAACTCGGGCTCGACCTCCCTGGTGACCAGCGGGCGAACCTCGGCCGCTTCCTCAGTGCGTTCCCGGGCTTCGACGATCAGGCCCTCCTCGACGCCAAGCTCGACGATCTGCTCGATCGGGCGATCGGCGCGGCGAGCGAGGGGCGCGTCCGCTGGTCGGGCGGCATCGACGCCTGGTTCGGCGGCGAGGCGGCGCTCGTCCTCCGGAACCTGCCGAACCCGGCGGGCGCGGGGTTCGAGCGGCCCGTGCCCCTCGTCCTGGCGACGCTGACCGATCCGGCGGCGGCCCGGACCTGGGTCACGGCGACCCTCGACGCCCTCGGCCTGCCGTGGACCCGGGACACCCTCGCCGGGACCGACGTCCTCCTCGTCGGTGGTTCCGTCGACCGGCGGGCCGTCGCCGTGACCGACGAGCTCCTCCTCGCCGGCCGGGCCGAGGACGTGGCGGCCGCCCTGGCGACGACCCCGGCGACGAGCCTCGGGGCGGCCGCCCCGACGAAGGCGGCCGCGGCGGCGCTCCCGGCCGATCACCTGGCCTGGCTCTACGTCGACGGGACCGCCTACCGCCGCTGGCTGTCGGGGCTCCTCGGGGCCGCGGCCCCCGGCCCCGACGTCCTCGGACGGTTCGTCCCCGACTGGGTCAGCCTCGAGCTCCGGGCAAACGGGGATCTCGCCGTCGCCGAGGCGGCGATGCCGATCGGCGACCGACCGGTCGTCGGGAGCGGACCGATTCGGCTCGCGGCGCTCGTCCCGAAGGACGTCGTCGCCTTCGCCGCGGCGCGCGACGTCGGCGCCATCGTCCGCGACCAGGTCGCGGCGCTCCGGGCGGATCCGAAGCTGGCCCCGAGCCTCGAACCGATCCTCGCCGCCCTCGATCGGGTCGGGGGGCTCGAGGCCATCGTCGGCTGGATCGACGAGGCGGGCGTCGTCGTCGGGGCCGAGGGGACCGAGCCGTGGGCCGCGGTCGTCGCCGTGCCGCGGGATCGCTCGGCGGCCGAGACCCTCGCCGGGAGCCTCCTGAACCTCGCCCGCCTCAGCCTCCCCGGCGTTCGGAGCGGCGAGGAGACGGCGGACGGGACGACCATCGTCACCCTCGAGGTCGGCCCGGGCGGGGGGAGCGGCGGGCCGGACGGCGGGATCGGCCTCGCCTGGGCGATCACCGACGAGCGGGTCGTCGTCGCCCCGGATGCCGCGATTGTCCGGCGGGTCCTCGCCGCGGGGGCGGGGTCTTCGCTCGCCGACGACCCGCGGTACGCTACCCTCGTCGAGCGGGCCGGGGGACCGAGCGGCTCGAGGGTCGCCTTCGTCGACCTGCGACGCATCCGAACCCTCCTCGAGGCGCGGCTCGATCCCGCCGGCCGGGCCCGCTACGAGGGGGACGTTCGCCCGTATCTGGCCCCCTTCGACGCGGTCGCCGCCGTCGGGAGGGCCGACGGAGGGCTGGAGCGGCAGGTCCTCGTCGTTCGGGTCGCCGGGATCGAGTAACCTGAGAGGAACCCACCAGCGTCGAGCCCGCGGCCGCGGTGCTCGGCACGAGATCGAGGAGCACATGGCAGTACGGATCAGACTCACCCGGGTCGGCGCCAAGAAGCAGCCGGCCTATCGCGTCGTCGTCGCCGACGGCCGGAGCGCCCGGGACGGCCGGGCCATCGAGACGATCGGGCACTACAACCCGCGGACCGAACCGGTCGAGGTCGCCATCGACGCCGAGCGGGCCCGCTACTGGCTCGATCACGGCGCGCAGCCGTCGGAGCCGGTCGTCCGCCTCTTCCGCCTCGCCGGCGTCCTGCCGGCGGCGAAGTAGGGAGGCGAGCGATGGCTGCCGTCGACCTCGTCGAGTACGTCGCCCGGTCCCTCGTCGACGACCCCGAGGCCGTTCGGATCGAGGTCGTGAAGGAGCGCGGCGGGACGACGATCGAGCTCCACGTCGCCGAGGACGACATGGGCAAGGTCATCGGTCGGAACGGGAGCGTGGCGAAGGCGCTCCGGACGCTCCTCAAGGTCATCGCCGCCCGCGAGGGCGAGCCGATCGCGCTGGAGATCGTCTGACGCCGGAGCGGCTCGTCGTCGCCTACGTCCGGAGCGTCCACGGGCTCGCCGGGGCCGTCCGGATCGAGATCCTGACCGATCGACCCGAGGAGCGCTTCGCCGTCGGCCGGCAGGTCTTCCTCGAGGGCGAGGCGCGGCCGCTCACCGTCGTCGAGGCGGTCCGGGAGCGCCTCGGCTGGCGGGTCCGCTTCGCCGAGATCGCCGACCGAGCGGCCGCCGAGGCGCTCCGGGGCCGGTACCTCGAGGCCGAGGTCGCGACGCCGCTCCCGCCCGGGCATCACTACTGGCACGAGCTCCTCGGCCTCCCGGTCCGGGACGCCGCCGGGCGCGCCCTCGGGCGGGTCGTCGACGTCTACCGAGCCGGCGGAGCCGAGGTCGTGAGCGTCGCCGACGGTCCGTTCGGTCCCCTCGAGGTGCCGATCGTCGCCGGCGTCGTTCGCCGCCTCGACCCGGTCGGGGAAGGGATCGTCGTCGACGCGACGGCTATCGGCCTCGACGAGGCGGCCGCGGCCCCCCAGGCCCGAGCCGTCGTCGCGGGTCCGCGGCGCCCTTGTCGCCGCGCCGCCGAGGCGCGCGGATCCTCGCTTCGGCCGTGAGCCTCGAAATCGACGTCCTCACCCTCTTCCCCGAGGTCGTCGAGGTCCCCCTCCGGGCGAGCATCCCGGGCCGGGCCCTGGAGCGCGGTCTCGCCGTCCTGCGGGTCCACGACCTCCGCCGCTGGGGGCTGGGGCGGCACCGGGCCGTCGACGACTATCCGTACGGAGGCGGGGCCGGGATGGTCCTCCGACCCGAGCCGGTCGCCGCCGCCCTCGACGAGCTTCGCCGCCCCGATTCGGTCGTGATCCTCCCCGATCCCGCCGGCGAGCCGTTCCGGCAGGCCCGGGCCCGCGATCTGGCCCGTCGCTCCCACCTTATCCTCGTCTGTCCCCGCTACGAGGGCGTCGACGAGCGGATCCGCGACTTCGTCGATCTCGAGCTCTCGATCGGCGACGTCGTCCTCTCCGGGGGCGAGATCGCCGCCCTCGTCATCCTCGACGCGGTCCTGCGGCTCCTGCCCGGGGCGATCGATCCGGCCTCGACCGAGGAGGAGTCGTTCGCCGACGGGCTCCTCGAATACCCGCAGTACACGCGGCCGCCGGTCTTCCGCGGCCGGTCGGTCCCGGCGATCCTCCGGAGCGGTCACCACGAGGCCGTCCGGCGCTGGCGGCGCCGCGAGGCGCTCCGGCGCACCCTCGAACGACGGCCCGACCTCCTCGCCGGGCGGGCGTTCGACGCGGAGACGGCGGCGCTCCTCGACGAGCTGCGCCGCGAGGCGGCCGGAGCGGACGTCGGGGTCGACGGCGAGGCGACGGCCGCCGGTCCCGCCGCGAGCCCGCCGGGCCCCGACGAGGCGCCGGGCCAGGGGAGGGCCGGGGACGGCCCCGACGACCGTCCCTGACGACCGGCCCCGACGGCGACGCTCCGGGCGCCGATGCTATACTCCGGCCTCGGCCGTGCGGACCGAGCCGGTCCGCGTCCTCTCCGAGTTCATCCCCGCGGCGCCAGACGCCGCCCAGGAGCAACAGGACCCGCCCGTGAACGTCCTCGACGAAATCGTCGCCGATCAGCTTCGTACGGATCTCCCGACCATCCGCCCGGGCGACACGGTCCGGGTCGCGGCCAAGGTCGTCGAGGGGAACCGCGAGCGGATCCAGGTCTTCGAAGGCACCGTCATCCGACTCCGGGGCGGCGGCATCAACGAATCGGTCACGGTCCGCCGGATCGCGAGCGGCGTCGGCGTCGAGCGGACGTTCCGCCTCCACAGCCCGCGGATCGAGTCGATCGAGGTCGTCCGCCACGGGGTCGCCCGGCGGGCGAAGCTCTACTACCTGCGGCGCCGCGTCGGCAAGGCGGCGACGCTCCGCGAGCGCCGACCGAGCTAGCGCGTCGGCCGATGCCGCGCTCCCTCGCTCCGGGCCGATCGTCCGCCGGAGGGGGCACCGCGGCACCCGGCGTGGCCGCGACGGCGATCCATCGCCTGCGGGTCGAGCCCGACTTCACCGAGGAGCACCGCCTCCGCCGGCTCGGGTTTCGGTTCGTCGCCGGGGTCGACGAGGTCGGGCGAGGTTGCCTCGCCGGTCCGGTCACGGCGGCCGCCGTCATCCTCCCGCCGGACTGGATGCCGGACGGGCTCCGCGACTCGAAGCTCCTCCGGCCGTCCGAACGCGAACGGCTCGCCGCCGAGATCCGAACCGGCGCCGTCGCCTGGGCCGTCGCCTCGGTCTGGCCGCCGGTCATCGACCGGATCAACATCCTCCAGGCGACGCTTCTGGCGGCGGTGGTGGCGGCGGGCCGGCTCCCGGTCCGTCCCGATGCCCTCGTCCTCGACGGCTCGCTCGCCCTCCCCGAGGTCCCGCTCCCCCAGCGGGTCGTCGTCGACGCCGACCGCCTCTGCGCCTCGGTCGCCGCGGCCTCGGTCGTCGCCAAGGTCGAGCGGGACCGGCTCATGGTCGAGCTCGACGCGGAGCACCCGGGCTACGGGCTCGCCGCGAACAAGGGCTACGCTGCCCCCGAGCACCGCGCCGCCCTCGCCCGCCTCGGCCTCAGCCCGATCCATCGGCGGAGCTTCGCCTCGTGCGCCGAGATCGAGCAGCTCGATCTCTGGCTCGCCGAGGCGGCGGCTCCCTGACTCGCCCTCGACGGCGCCGGCCGCCGCCCGTGGCCCGGCCGCCGCGGACCGGCGCTCGGTGAAGTCGCGGTGATGCCCGAGCCGGCACGATCCGCGGGTGTCACGCCCGAAAGTGCTCGGCGACGCTGCCGAGGCGCTCGTCGCCCGCCGGCTCGCGACGGCCGGTTGGCGGATCCTCGCCCGCCAGGTCCGCGTCGGCCGGGACGAGCTCGACCTCGTCGCCCTCGACCCCGGTCCGCCGCCGACCCTCGTCGTCGTCGAGGTCCGCTGGCGGGCACGGGTCGAGTTCGGGTTGCCGGAGGAGACCGTCGACCGCCGGAAGCTCGCCCGGATCCGGCGGGGGCTCGCTCGGCTCCTGGCGGCCGGGCGGCTCCCCGACGGGCGGCCGCTCCCGCGCGGCCCGGTCCGGATCGACGTCGTCGTCCTCCGCCCGGCGCCCGGGCCGGGCTCGCGGCTCATTGTGCGGCACCTTCGGGCCGTGGAGTGACCAGCGGCGCGATCCGGGTCCGCCCGGCGGGCTGTGCTACACTCCGCCGCGCCGCCACGCTGTGGCGTCATGCCCGCCCCAGGGCGGAGCTCACACGCGGTTCGCAGGACCAGCGGGCCGGTGCCGGTTCCCGCGTCGCATGCCGACGAGCGGGATCGGCTCCCGCCGGTGCGGCCGCGGCGGTCGAACCGAGACAGGAGGTTGTTCGCGTGCCGTCCGTCACGATGCGGCAGCTCCTGGAGGCCGGCGTCCACTTCGGCCACCAGACGCGCCGCTGGAACCCGAAGATGCGCCCCTTCATCTTCGCGGAGCGCAACGGGATCCACATCATCGACCTCGCCCAGACCGTCAAGCGGCTCGACGTCGCCCTCGACTTCGCCCGCCAGACGGTCGCCCGCGGCGACACGATCCTCTTCGTCGGGACGAAGAAGCAGGCCCAGGAGCCGGTCGCCGAGGAGGCGACCCGGGCCGGCCAGCCCTACGTCGTCAAGCGCTGGCTCGGCGGGATGCTGACGAACTTCGTGACGATCAAGAAGCGGGTCGCCCTCCTCGAGCAGCTCGAGGCCCGCCAGGCGGCCGGCGAGTTCGAACGGCTCCCGAAGAAGGAGGCGGCGCGCCTCGCCGACGAGCTCGCCCGCCTCCAGGCGACCCTCGGCGGGATCCGGCGGATGCGGCGCCTCCCCGGGGCGATCTTCGTCATCGATCCCCACCGCGAGCACATCGCGGTGACCGAGGCGAACAAGCTCGAGATCCCGGTCATCGGGACCGGCGACACGAACGTCGACCCGGACCTCATCGACTACATCATCCCGGCGAACGACGACGCGATCCGCTCGATCCGCCTCCTCTGCACCCTCGTCGCCGACGCCTGCCTGGAGGGGGCCCGGGAGCGGGCCGCCCGGGCTGCGGCCGAAGCCGAACGCGAAGCCGAGCCGGCCGTGGCCGAGGTCGTCGGACCCCTCGGCGAGGAGGCGAGCGAGGAACTCGTGGCGGCCGTCGCCGGCGGCGGCTCGCTGACCTTCGAGCCGGACCTCGACGAGGAGGACCTCCTCCCGGCGACTCGCGGCGAGGGTCCGCGGCCCGTCCACCGGCCGCCCGCCCGCCGCGACGACGACGAGGTCGACGAACCCCTCGACTGACGACCCGCGGGGCCGCGTCGGCGGCCCGCGATCCGACGCCGAACGACGAAAGACAGGAGCAGATGGCAGTGATCAGCGCCGCGACCGTCAAGGAGCTTCGAGACCGGACGGGCGCCGGCTTCATGGAGTGCAAGCGGGCCCTCGAGGAGGCCGCCGGCGACCTCGAGCGGGCGATCGAGATCCTCCGCGAGCGCGGGCTCGCCGCCGCCGCGAAGAAGGCCGGCCGGGAGGCCCGGGAGGGGCTCGTCGGCAGCTACATCCACGCCGGCGGCAAGCTGGGCGTCCTCATCGAGGTGAACTGCGAGACGGACTTCGTGGCCCGAACCGAGGAGTTCGGCAAACTCGTCCGTGATCTCGCGATCCAGGTCGCCGGGCTCGCCCCCCGCTGGGTCGACGTCGAGGACATCCCGAGCGACGTCCTCGAGGCGAAGCGCGCCGAGTTGCTCGCCGATCCGGCGACGGCGAGCAAACCCGAGGCCGTTCGGGCCCAGATCGTCGAAGGTCAGCTCCGGAAGTGGTACCGGGAGGTCTGCCTCCTCGAGCAGCCCTTCCGTGACGAGGAGCGGACGGTCCGCGACCTCATCACCGAGCGGATCGCCACCCTCGGCGAGAACATCCGCGTCCGCCGCTTCACCCGTTACGCCCTCGGCGAGGAGGTCGACGCCTCGTGACCTCGACGGCTCCGACGACCGGCCTCGGCCCCGAGACCGAGGCCGCCCGACCGAACCTCCGGTACCGACGGATCCTCCTGAAGCTGTCGGGCGAGGCGCTCCTCGGGTCGCGCCAGTACGGCGTCGACCCCGAGTTCTGCACGTTCATCGCCCGCCAGGTCGCGGAGGTCCACCGGCTCGGGGTCGAGGTCGGGATCGTCGTCGGCGGGGGAAACATCTTCCGCGGCCTCGCCGCCGCCGCCCGCGGCATGGACCGGGCAACGGGCGACTACATCGGGATGCTCGCGACGGTCATGAACGGCCTCGCCCTCCAGGACGCCCTCGAGCGGGTCGGCGTCCCGACCCGGGTCATGAGCGCCATCGCCATGAACGAGGTCGCCGAGCCGTACATCCGCCGGCGGGCCGTCCGTCACCTCGAGAAGGGCCGGGTCGTCATCTTCGTCGCCGGGACCGGCAACCCGTACTTCACGACCGACACGGCGGCCGCCCTCCGAGCCGTCGAGATCGGGGCGGAGGTCCTCTTGAAGGCGACGAAGGTCGACGGCGTCTACGACGCCGATCCGGTCACCCATCCGGAGGCGCGGCGCTACAGTCACCTCGACTACAGCGACCTGCTCCGGGACCAGCTCAAGGTCCTCGACGCGGCCGCCGTTTCGCTCTGCATGGAGAACGGACTGCCGATCGTCGTCTTCGACCTGAACGCGCCCGACAACATCCGACGGGTCGCCCTCGGCGAGCCGGTCGGGACGCGGATCGGTCCCGACGACGACGGCCGAGGAGGTGGCCAGTGACGAACGAGATCCTCGCCGCCGCCGAGCGGAAGATGGCCCGGGCCGTCGAGGTCATGGAGCGCGACTTCGCCGGCCTGCGGACCGGTCGCGCCTCGACGGCCCTCGTCGAGCGGATCCCGGTCGATTACTACGGGACGGCGACGCCGCTCAACCAGCTCGCCGGGATCAGCGTCCCGGAGCCGCACCAGATCGTCATCCAGCCCTGGGACCGGAGCGTCCTCGGGGCGATCGAGAAGGCGATCATCAAGAGCGACATCGGCCTCGTGCCGAACGTCGACGGGACCGTCGTCCGGCTCAACGTTCCGCCCCTGACGGAAGAGCGGCGGCGCGAGCTCGTCCGGCTCGTCCACAAGCGGATGGAGGAAGCCCGGGTCGAGATCCGGAACCTCCGGCGCGACGCGGCCGACGAGATCCGGAAGGCCGAACGGGCCGGCGAGGTCGGGGCGGACGAGGCCCACCGGCTCCTCGAGTCGCTCCAGCGCCTGACCGATCGCTTCATCGCCGAGGTCGATCGGGTCGGCGGCCACAAGGAGCAGGAGGTCCTCGAGGTCTAGTGGCCCGCCCGCCCCTCGCCTCGGCTGCCGTCCAGCCGGCCGCCCCGGCGGCTCGGGCCGTCGGATCGGAGGCCGAGCCGGAGGGGGGCCTGCGCCCGCTTCCGGTCCCGCCGGAGGAGCTGCCCCGCCACGTCGCCATCATCATGGACGGCAACCGGCGCTGGGCCCGGGCCCACGGGGTCAGCGAGGCCGAGGGCCATGCGGCGGGTCTCGAGGCTGTCCGGGCGACGCTCCGCCATGCGGTGCGCCGCGGGATCCCGATCCTCACCCTCTACGCCTTCAGTCGCGAGAACTGGGCGCGCTCGCCCGAGGAGGTCGCCACCCTCTTCGACCTCCTCGAGGTCGCGATCCGCGACGAGACGCCCGAGCTCCGAGCCCAGGGCGTCCGGGTCCGACTCCTCGGCCGGCTCGAGGATCTGCCGCCCGAGACGCGGACCGCCATCGAGCGGGCCCTCCACGAGACCGAAACGGGCGAGCGGCTCCAGCTCAATGTCGCCTTCAACTACGGCGGCCGAACGGAGATCGTCGATGCCGTCCGAGAGATCGTCCGGCGGGGCCTCCCGGCCGAGGCGATCGACGAGGCGACGGTCGCCGGCGCCCTCTACACGGCCGGCCTCCCGGACCCTGACCTCGTCATCCGGACCGGCGGCGAGCAGCGCCTCTCGAACTTCCTGATCTGGCAGTCGGCGTACGCCGAGTTCTACTCCTGTGCGGTCCTCTGGCCCGACTTCGGTCCCGACGCCTTCGACGCCGCGATCGTCGAGTACGCGCGTCGAACCCGGCGCTTCGGTCGCTAGCGCCGCCCGGGCGGTCGTGCTCGAAGCGCGGGCCCGGGGCGCCGCCATCGTCGTCCCGGTCGTCGTCGTCGTCCTCGCCCTTGGCCAACCCGTCCTCGGAATCGCGGTCGCGGGCCTTGCCGCCGCCGCCGCCGCCGAAGCCTACGCCCTCCTCCGACGGGCCGGCTGGCCGAGCACGGCTCCGCTCGGAGTCGCCGTCGCCGGCGCTGCGACGCTCCTCCTCGCCCTCGGCGAGGATCCACGGTCGCTCCTCGGGGCGCCGGTCGCGCCGCTCCTCCTCCTGGCCCTCGGCGTCGGGGTCGTCGCCGTCGCCGCGTTCGCGCAGGCCGATCCCCGGGAGGGCGTCGCCGCCTGGCTCGGGACGGTGTTCGGGGCGACGTACGTGGTTCCCCTCGGCTTCGCCGGTCAGCTCGCCAGCCTCGCGCCGGCCGTTCCGCCGGGCGCCCTCCTTGCCCCGCTCGGCCAGGATCGGGTCTGGGTCGCCCTCCTCGTCGGCACCGTCTGGGCGTACGACACCGGGGCCTACCTCGTCGGCTCGCGGTACGGGCGCCGCCGGTTCCTCACCCACCTCTCGCCCTCGAAGACGGAGGCAGGCCTCCTCGGCGGTCTCGCCGCCGCGACCGGCGTCGCGGTCCTGGGGTTCGGGGCGGCCGGGGCGTCGGCGGCGACGGGGCTCCTCTTCGGGCCGCTCGTCGGTCTCGCCGCCCAGGCCGGCGACCTCGCCGAGTCGATGCTGAAGCGGGCTGCGGGGGTCAAGGATTCGGGGCAGCTGATCCCCGGGCACGGTGGCGTCCTCGACCGGGTCGACGCCTTTGTCCTGGCGGCGCCGGTCGCGGCGCTCCTCCTCGCCGTCCTCGGCCGCTGAGGACACGGAGGCGGGCGTGGCGACGACTCGGCCCGAAGGGCGGCCGCGGCGGGCCGATCCGACCGAGGGGTCGAGGGGGGCGCCGGTCGGGGTCGCCGTCCTCGGCTCGACCGGCTCGATCGGCTCCTCGGTCCTCGACGTCCTGGCCCGCCACGCCGACCGCTTCCGGGTCGTCGTCCTCGCCGCCGGCCGACGGACCGCCGTCCTGGCCGAGCAGGCCCGGCGCTTCCGACCGGCCGTCGTGGCGGCGGAGACCCCCCTCCCGGCCACCGATCTCCCACCGGCCGTCCGGTCGGTCCGTGCCGATCCGGTCGGCCTCGCCGAGCTCGTCGTCCGGCCCGACGTCGGGCTCGTCGTCGTCGGGACGAGCGGGCTCGTCGCCCTCCGGGCGACCCTCGCGGCCCTGGAGGCGGGCAAGGTCGTCGCGACCTCGAACAAGGAGACCCTCGTCGCCGCCGGCCACCTCGTCATGCCGCTCGCCCGCCGTCGGGCGGCCGCGGTCGCCGCCCGGGTACCCGGCGATCCCTTGGCCGGCCCCCTCGCCTGGCTCCGGCCGATCGATTCCGAGCACTCCGCGATCTGGCAGTGTCTCGTCGGCGAGCGGACGACGGCGATCCGGCGCCTCTTCCTGACCGCCTCCGGCGGCCCCTTCCTCGACGCACCGCTCGAGGCGCTCGCGGCGGCCGGGCCGTCGGATGCCCTCCGCCACCCGACGTGGCGGATGGGACCGAAGATCACGATCGACTCGGCGACGCTCGTGAACAAGGGCCTCGAGGTCATCGAAGCCCACTGGTTGTACGATGTCGGCTACGAGGCGATCGAGGTCGTCATCCACCCCCAGAGCATCGTCCACTCCCTCGTCGAGTTCGTCGACGGTTCGCTGAAGGCCCAGCTGGGCCGCCCCGACATGCGTCATCCGATCCAGTACGCCCTCACATACCCGCACCGGCTCCCGGCACCGATCGAGCCGCTCGAGCTCGCGGCGCTCGGCCGCCTCGAGTTCCGGGCACCCGATCCGGCCCGCTTCCCGGCGCTGGCGACCGCCTACCGCGCCGGGACGATGGGGCCCCGGGCGACGGCCGCCCTCGTCGCCGCCGACGAGCTCGCGGTGGAGCGGTTCCTGGCTGGGGAGCTCTCGTTTCCCGGGATCGCCCGGGCTATCGAGACGGCGGTCGAGCGGTTCGGCGACGGTCCGCCGCCGGCCGACGTCGAGGCGATCGAGCAGCTGACCGCCGAGGTCCGCGGGGCGCTCGGTGCGGAGGCTCGCCGGTGATGGCAATCCTCCAAGGCCTCGTCGGGGTCATCCTCTTCGTCGTCATCCTCGGCCTCCTCGTCCTCGTCCACGAGGTCGGCCACTTCGTCGTCGCCCGGCGGGTCGGCGTCCGGGTCCACGAGTTCGGGATCGGGTTCCCGCCCCGGGCCGCCGTCCTCCGTTCGGACGGCGAGACCCTCTACACGCTGAACTGGCTCCCCATCGGCGGTTTTGTGAAGCTCGAGGGCGAGGAGGGCGAATCCGACGACCCCCGCTCGTTCGTCCGGGCGCCGTTCCTGACGAAGCAGGCGATCCTCGTCGCCGGGGTCGCCATGAACGTCCTGCTCGCCGTCGTCATCTTCGTCTTCGTCGCCTGGCTCCCGCAGCAGGCGGTCGGGCTGTCGTTCCGCGAGGTCCAGCCCGGCTCCCCGGCCGCGGCCGCGGGCCTGCGGCCCGGCGACGAGATCGTCGCCATCGACGGGCGCCTCTTCGACGCCTACGACGGTCCGCTCTTCATGGTCGAGGCGCTCCGGGCGAAGGCGGGGGAGCGGGTCACCATCGGGATCTTGCGGGCCGGGGTCTACGAGGAGGTCACGACGACGCTCCGGCGACCGGCCGAGATCGGACCCCAGCAGGGGGCCCTCGGGATCGTCGACCTCCGGGCGGAGCTGACCCCCCGGACCTTCACCCGCGATCCCGTGGCGGCCGTCGGGACCGGGCTCGATCGGACGGTCCGCGCCTTCGGGCTCATCCTCGGCGGGCTCGTCGACCTCGGGCGGTCCCTCGTCGAGTCACCCGCGGCCCCGCCGCCGGCCGCCGGGCCGGTCGGAATCGCGACCCAGATCGCCGACGTCTTCTGGCAGGCGGGGCCGGTCGCGACCCTCTATCTCGCGGGGATCCTCTCGGCAAACCTCGCCCTCGTGAACATCCTCCCGATCCCGCCCCTCGACGGCGGCCGGATGCTCATGCTCGTCGTCCGGGCGGTCGTCGGCCGGCGGCTCTCGGTCCGGGTCGAGCAGCTGACGTACCTCGTCGGGTTCGGCCTCCTCTTCGGCTTCCTCATCTGGCTGACCGCCTTCGACATCTCGCGACTCGGGGGAGGCGCACCGTGAGCGACACCCGCACGACCGACATCGAGCCGGGCGAGCGGGCGCTCGGGTCGGCACCGGGGGCCGGGCCGGTTTCCCCGCCGGCGGTTCCCGTCGGCGCTCGACGGCGGCCGACCGTCCGCGTCGACGTCGGCGGCGTGCCGATCGGTTCCGGGTACCCGATCGTCGTCCAGTCGATGACGAACACCGACACCGCCGACCCGGACGCGACGGCGCTCCAGGTCGCCCGCCTCGCCCACGCCGGGAGCGAGCTCGTCCGAGTGACCGTCAACACCGAGGCCGCCGCCCGGGCCGTCCCGGAGTTGATCCGCAAGCTCCGGGACCTCGGAATCGGGACGCCGATCGTCGGCGACTTCCACTACAACGGCCACCGCCTCCTCGTCGACTACCCCGAGATGGCGAAGGCCCTCGCCAAGTACCGCGTCAACCCCGGCAACGTCGGGAGCCGCCACCGCGACGAGAACTTCGCGACGATCGTCCGGGCCGCCCTCGAGCACGACAAGCCGATCCGGATCGGGGTGAACTGGGGATCCCTCGACCAGGACCTCTTGACCGAGCTCATGGACGCCAACGCCCGACGGGCCGAGCCGCGGCCGGCCCGGGAGGTGACGATCGAGGCGATGGTCGCCTCGGCCCTCCGTTCGGCCGAGCTCGCCGAATCCCTCGGGCTGCCGCACGATCGGATCGTCCTCTCGGCGAAGGTCTCGGCCGTCCCCGACCTCGTCGAGGTCTATCGGCGGCTCGCCGCCCGCTGCGACTACCCGCTCCACCTCGGACTGACCGAGGCTGGCATGGGTGACCGGGGGATCGTGGCGAGTGCCGCCGGCCTGGCGATCCTCCTCGCCGAGGGGATCGGCGACACGATCCGGGTCTCCTTGACCCCCGAGCCCGGGGCGCCCCGGGAGCGGGAGGTCGAGGTCGCCCAGCAGATCCTCCAGGTCCTGGGACTCCGCTCCTTCGCCCCCCAGGTCTCGGCCTGCCCCGGTTGCGGCCGGACGACGTCGAGCTTCTTCCAGGAGCTCGCCAGGACCGTCGGCGACCACATCCGGGAGCGGATGCCGGCGTGGCGGACCCGCTACCCGGGCGTCGAGGAGCTGCGGGTCGCGGTCATGGGCTGCGTCGTCAACGGCCCCGGCGAGTCGAAGCACGCCGACATCGGGATCAGCCTGCCCGGGACGTTCGAGGAGCCGGTCGCCCCGGTCTACGTCGAGGGGCGCCTCGTCCGGACGCTCCGGGGGGCGGGACTCGCCGAGGAGTTCCTGGCGCTCCTCGACGCCTACGTCGAGGAGCGGTTCGGGCGGCGCGCCGCGCCTCGAGCACCGGTCACGACGGAGTCGGCGGCGCGCTAGGACCCGGAAGCATCCCTATTTCTGTGCCCGCTTCGGCCGCCACGGGCAGGGTCGACGGGCTATGGCGACGCGTCGGGACCAGGAGTGGTTCCAGGCTCCGTCGAGCCGCAGGGGGCGGACGTGGCGGCGTGGGCTGGCTCCGCGCCGGATCCAGACTCATGCCGCGGGCCGTGAAGCGACGGACGATGGGGAGGTCGATCGCCGTCGCCATCGGGCCGGAGGAGGCGAGGGGGACGAGCCGGTCGTTCTCGATCCGGGGGCGCCCGGTGCCGCCTCGGCTGCCCAGCCGGCAATGAGCTCGCCAAGCCGCTCGCCGTCGCGGCGGGACGACGTCGACCGGCCCCACCCGTCGATCCTGTGCACCCGGTGCACGGTTCCGGCAGCGGCGTGCACGGGGTGCACATCGTCGCGTCCCCGGGCCCCGGTGCCCCTCGTCGGCGTGCACCCCCGACACGAATCCGACATCCCGGCCGCTCGTCCGCTGTCGGCCTGCCGACCGCGTGCCCCCCATGCACAGAACCGACAGGCCGGCCGCCTCGGGGGCCGACCGGGCCTCCAGAATGTGCACCGGGTGCACGCGCCCGCGACCGGGCGCGGATGCTCGGATGCGTACCGAACCCGCACAGGGCGTTGGCGGGCCCCGGAGGGCGGTGTATACTGACCGGCACGGACACGGCCGCCACAGAACGTGGGTGACCCCCACGTTTTTGTATGTCGGCCCCAACGAACGCTTGATCGTCGGGAGGCGCGAACGTGAGTCGAG
>JBHOQO010000075.1:0-61163 GCA_042408925.1 Chloroflexota bacterium
CCCGACCCCGGGGCTCCTGGCCGCCCTCCGCCGAGCCCGCCGGATCGAGCCCGGGGTCTGGGCCGCGACGCTCCCGGGGCCGCCCGCGGCGCGGCCCGACGGACCGGCGCCCGACCTCGTTCGGAGGGCTCGGCCATGAGGCTCGCCGTGCGCCGCGCCGGCGTCGTCGCCGGCGTCGTCGCCAGCCTCGTCCTCGGCGCCGCCTCGGTCAGGATCGCCGCCGAGTTGACCGCCGCCGCGGCGCCCCCGACCGTCCCGCCGGTCTCCATCGACACGCTCCGCCAGGCGCTCGCCGACGAGCAGGCCCGCTCGGCCGCCCTCGAGGCTCAGCTCGCCGATCTGACCGGCCTCACCGAGCAGCTCCGAGCCGCCCTCGGCGAGACCGGCAGCCAGGTCGAGAGCGACCAGCAGACGGCCGAGCAACTGCGCGCCAGGCTCGCCGACGCCGAGGCGAAGCTCGCGGCAACGACCCGGGCCCTCGCCGCCGCTCGGGCGCGCCTCGCCGAGCTCGAGCGGGCGGCGACCGGCGGAGGGGCGACGAGCGGCGGCGGCTCGGCCGGGTCGGCGGCGGCGCCGAAGCCGACGCCGATCACCCTTGCCATCGACCTCGCCCTCGGCGGCGGCGGGGTGGCCGTCTCGTGGTCGGTGTGCCCGGTCGACGGCTTCGCCGCGTACGCCGTCGTCCGCTCGACCGACAAGGAGGTCCACTGGCCGCCCGAAGACAACGACACCGAGATCGCCCGCCCGACGAACCGAGCAACGACGTCGGCCGTCGACGCGGGCGCCCCGTCGGGTACCCTCGCCTACCGTGTCTACTGCCTCGTCCTCCGCGACGGCCAGCTGAAGGTGGCCGGCAAGAGCGGGACGGCGTCGATCGTGGTGCCGTGATGGTTCGCCCGCAGGATCCCGGAGCGGACTCGAAGGCCGCGCGGTCGCGGTCGGCGCCGAAGCGGCCGTACCACGTCGTCGTCGCCGTCGGCCTCTCGACGGGCGTCTATGCCCTCAGCCTCGCCGGGGTCTCGATCCTCCAGTTCGAACACGACCGCCGCCTCATCGAGGCCCGCGAGCCGGTCGCCGACGCTGTCGCCGAGCTCGCCACCCGCCACGACCGGCTGACCCGGCGGCTCGACACCGTCCGCGGGGCGTACGAGCGGGCGGCCGACCGCTACGGGCTCGTCGGCGACGAGCTCCGCCGTCTCCACGACCGCCTCGCCGACCTCCAGGGCCAGGTCGCCGCCATCGAGGGCGCCGCCGGACGGCTGCCGACGGCGATCTCGCTCCCCGCGGTGCCGCGGGCCAAGCCGGCCCCCGCCCCGGTCGTGAGCCAGTCGGCGCCGAAGACCCACGCCAAGACCGGAGCCTCGGGTGGCGGTTGAGCCCGGGACCGGCCTGGCCGGCGATCGACGCGGGGGCGCGGGCGATCCCGGCACCGGCCCCGCGGTCGTCCACCGGTTCGAGCGGCGGGTCATGGGCTCGCCGCTCCGCCTCACCCTCGTCTGTCGGCCCGACGACCCGCCGGCCCTCGCCGAGCGGGGCTGGCGTGCGGTGAGCGACGAGTTCGATGCCGCCGATCTCGCCTGCTCCCGCCACCGGCCGGAATCCGAGCTCGTGGCCCTGAACGCGACGGCGGGGCGCGGTCAGGCCGTGCGGGTTTCGGCCCGGCTCTACGAGGCCGTCGCGACCGCCGAGCGGGCCTGGCGCCGAACCGGCGGCGCCTTCGACCCCCGGATCGCGGCCGATCTCGACCGCCTCGGCCAGCCGGGGGTCGTCCGGGTTCCCGCGACGGCCGCGGGCGATCCGGCGGACCGGCCCGGCCGGCCCTGGCTCGTCCGGGAGCCCCGCCATCGCCGCCTCGTCCTGGCCGAGCCGATCGACCTCGGCGGGATCGGCAAGGGACTCGCTCTCCGCTGGGCCTGGCGACGGCTCGCCGCCGTCCTCGCCGCGGCCGGGGTCGACGACGGAACACGCGGCTCCCGGTCGAAGCCGCGCGCGCTCCTCGAGGCCGGGGGCGACCTCGTCGCCTCGGGGCCGGCGCCTGAAGGGGGCCCCTGGCTCGTGGGGATCGAGGATCCCGAGGGCGGCGAGGAGCCCCTCGCCGTCCTCGTCGCCGAGGGCGCCGTCTGCACCTCGTCGGTCCGGCTTGGACGCTGGCGCGACGGCGCCGACCGGGTCGTCCACCACCTCGTCGATCCCCGGACCGGAGAGCCCGGGGGCGAAGGGCTCCTCGCGGTGACCGTCGCCGGCCCCGACCCGGCCTGGGCCGAGGTCTGGACGAAGGCCTGCTTCCTCGCCGGCCGCTCCGGGATCGAGGCCGAGGCGCTCCGGCGCCGGCTCGCGGCCTGGTGGATCGGGGCCGACGGCGAGCTGACGATGACCCGGGCGGCGGCGGAGCAAACGGTCTGGTCGACGGCCGGCTGGCGAATCGTCGGCTGACGGCGCGGCCGGTCGGTACCGGGCCGGGGTCGCCGCGGGCCGGCGTCGGCACGGGGCGGCGGTCGCCGCGGGGCCGCGTCCGGCTAGGCGTCCACCGGGACGAGCCCGACCCGGACCGCGAAGCGGACGAGCCCTGGGACGTCGTGGATGTCGAGCCGCTCCATGAGCGCCGCCCGATGCGTCTCGACGGTCTTGACGCCGATCCCCAGGGCGTGGGCGATCTCCTGGTTCGTCCGCCCCTCGGCGATGAGCTGGATGATTTCGACCTGCCGCGGCGTAAGCCGGGCGAGGGGGCCCTGGTCCGACCCCGTCCGCCCGGCGAGCAGGTCGGCGACGACCGAGGTCGAGACGCTCGGGCTCAAGTAGATCCGACCGCGGGCGACGGCGCGAAGGGCGAGGTCGAGCTCGTCGGGGTCGGCGTCCTTGAGGAGGTACCCGGCGGCCCCGAGGCGGAGCGACTGGCGGACGTACTCCTCGCCGTCGTGGACCGAGAGCATGAGAACGCGCGGCGCCGGCTCCCGCGCCGTCAGCCGCCGCAGGACCTGGAGGCCGCCGAGGCCCGGCAGCGTGATGTCGAGGAGGACGACGTCGGGTCGGAGGGCGTCGACGAGCTCGAGGGCGGCGGCGCCGTCGGACGCCTCCCCGACGACACTGACCCCGTTCCGGCCGTCGAGGATCGCCCGGAGTCCGGCCCGCACGAGCCCGTGGTCCTCGACAATGAGGACCCGGAGCCGGCTCGTCATCGGTGACGGGCCGCGGACGCGAGGCCGACGCCTGCCCCCGGCCGGGCGAGCGGTTCGGGAGCGGGCGCCACGAACCGCTCAGGATGTCGGCTCGGCGCCTCCTCCGACCCGGGCGTCGATCGAACCGCCGGCGCCCCGTCGAGGGGGAAGCGGGCTCGGATCCGGGTCCCGGCGTCCGGTGCCGACCGGATGTCGAGCTCGCCGCCGACCGCGAGGACCCGGGCCCGCATCCCCCAGAGGCCGCTGCTCGCTCCGGCGGCGGCGGCGAGGGTAGCTCGGACGACGTCGAAGCCCCGGCCGTCGTCGGCGACGACGAGCTCGAGCCAGCGCCCGCTGCGCCGGAGGACGACGTCGACGACCCTCGCCCCGGCGTGGCGATCGATGTTCGTGAGGGCCTCCTCGAGGACCCGGTAGCAGGCGGTCTCGACGGCGTCGGGGAGTGTCGCCTCGAGGCCGGCGCAGCGGATCCTGGCCCGGAAGCCGGCGAGGGCGGCGTGGCGGGCGAGCCCGCTTCGGGCGGCCGCCTCGAGCCCCAGATCGGCGACGATCGACGGGCGGAGCTCGCGAACGAACGAACGGACGGCTCGGAGCGCCTCGTCGATCTGCTGGAGGCAGACGTCGAGCGGGGTCCGCGAGCCCTGGGGGAGCCCGTCCCGGCCGAGGGCGACGATGGCGAGTCGGACGGCCGTCAGGGCCTGGCCGACGACGTCGTGGAGCTCGCGGGCGAGCCGCTGGCGCTCGAGCTCGATCGGCTCGCCGGACGGCGGCGGTGCGCCGGGACCCGAGGGACCGGCTGACGTCGAGGCCGACCGGGCCGCCGGCGAGCTGCCGGTCGCCGGCGAGCTGCCGGTCGTGCCCTGCGCCGCGGCGCCTCCGTCCTCCGAGCGGTCGGTGGGCGGAACCGACGCTCGGCTCCGCGCACTCCGTGGCGTTGGCAAGACGGGCCCGATCACGTTCCCCTCCTCCACGTTCTGCGGCCGTGCCTGGCGTGCCAAACCGGCGATAGACACCCCTGCAGATCTCGCGATCGTCGCGCATCGATCGCCGAGCCGGTCGATGCCGTTCCCCTGTCACGGACGGCGGCGGGGACGAGCCGCCGTGCCATCAGGATCGCCCGTCGGGGCGGGCGCGGCAAGATCGCGGAAGGCGACCAATCGCGATGGTCATCATCGACCAGTTGCCGGGTCCGAACCGACCACGAGCGCGCGGATCGGGCGGGGCGGGCTCCCGGGCGATCGTGGCCGAGACGGAGGGTCGGGCTGGCGGACCCGTGTCGAGGCTCGGGAGGGGTTGACGACCCGCCTATACTCGCGGGTATCGGATGCGCCCTGTGGCGCGGCCGGGGCGCCGTCGATGGCGAGGTGGAGGTAGCGGAGGCGATGGGGGCCCAGCCGGTCGAACCCGGTCCGGTCCAGGAACAGCGTCGGTTCCGGCGTTGGCTCGCCGGGGAGCCGACATGGCTTCAGGCGGCCCTCGATCTGTTCGGCCTGTTCGTCATCGTCCTCACCTTCGCCCAGGCGGGCGACCCGGATTTCCTCTTCCACGTCGTCTGGGTCGTCCTGGCGATCGAGGCGTTCCTCTTCGGCCTCCGGGTGACCGCCCTCCGGATCGCGCTGGCGACGGGCTTCCTCCTCGGCTACGAGCTCGCCGTCGAGGCGGAGCTCGCCCTCGCCGGCCGGCCGCTCGTGCCGCTCGAGTTCTCGATCTGGCCGGTCTCCGAGTGGCCGCTCATGGTCGTCATCTCGATCATCGTCGCGGTCATGGCCGACCGACTCGCCACGACCGGGCGTCGCTACGCGGGCCTCTACCGGCGGGCGAACGACCGGCTCCTCTCGGCTCAGGAACAGGAGCGTCGCCGCCTCGCCCGGGACCTCCACGACGGCGTCGGCCAGACGCTGACCGCCCTGACCCTGACCCTCGACGCCGCCGAGTCGCTCCTCTGGGCCGGCCCCGAGAAGCCGCCGGAGCACGCCCGGGCGGCGATCCGCCGGGCCCAGGAGCTCGCGGCAGCGGCCCTCGAGGAGACCCGGGGCGTCGCCTTCCAGCTCCGGCCGGCCCGGCTCCACGAGACCGGCCTCGTCGCCGCCATCTCGGAGCTGGCGCGGATGGCCGGTCGCCCGGTCGAGGTCGTCGCCGAGCCCCGGCTGATCCGCCTCGGGCTCCTGGCCCCGGAGGCCGAGGTCGAGGCGTACCGGATCGTCCAGGAGGCGCTCGGGAACGCCCTCCGCCACGCCCGGGCGGAGCGGATCCGGATCGAGGCCGGCCTCGCCGGCGAGCGGCTCGTCGTCCGGGTCGTCGACGACGGCGTCGGGTTCGACCCCGATCGGGTCCAGGGGCTGGGGCTCCCGGGGATGCAGGAGCGGGCGGCGGCGATCGGGGCCGTCCTCGCCGTCGTCAGCCGGCCGGGTCGAGGGACGACGGTCACCCTCTCGATCCCCCTCGCCGGGCACCCCCGGTCGGTCTCCGGCGAGGTCGTCGACGCCGCGCCGATGGCGGCTCGGACCTAGGGGCGAGGGCCGTGACGCCGGCGCGGGCTCGGACGTCGGCGGCCGAAGCGGCCGCCGACGGCGGGGCGGTCGTTGTGGGTGAATTCCATGGCGGAGGCGGGACGGCGCCGGGCGCGTCGGCCCGCGGTCCTGGTGCGATCCGGATCGGGATCGTCGAGGACCACGCCCTCGTCCGCGAAGGGCTCCGCCTCGTCCTCGAGCACGAACCGGGCCTCGTCGTCGTCGGCGAAGCCGACGGCTCCCAATCGGCCTTCGAGCTCCTCGCCGCCGACCCGGACATCCTGCTCGTCGACATCACGCTCCCCGATGTCGACGGGATCGCCCTGATCCGGGCGCTCCTCGCGCGCCGCCCGGAGGCCCGGGTCATCGCCCTGACGATGCACCGGGATGCCGAGACGGTCCGGCAGGCGCTCCTGGCCGGGGCGCGCGGCTACGTCGTCAAGGGGGCCCGGTCGGCGGAGCTTGCCGACGCGATCCGGGCGGTCGCTCGGGGTGAGCGCTACCTCCACAGCTCGGTGACCGGGGTCATCGTCGACGACTCGATCCGCTGGCTCCAGTCGGGCGGCACGTTGAGCGCCCGGGAGCGCGAGGTCCTGAGTCTCCTCGCCGCCGGGAACTCCTCGACGAGCGTGGCGAAGCTGCTCGGCATCAGCCCGCACACGGTCCGCCGTCACGTCGCGAACCTGTCGGCGAAGCTGAAGGTCCGGGGGATCGCCGGGCTGACCCGCTACGCCACCCAGCACGGGCTCGTCCGCGACGGCGACTGACGCCGGGGTTGCGGGCCCCGAGCCGCCCGTCGGCTCCGTCAGCCGAGGGCGTCTCGAAGCGGCCGGGCGACCTCCCGCTCGATCGCCTCGACCCCGCCCGGTCCTTCCGCGGGCACCATCGCCAGGACGATCTCCGTCGCCCCGGCTCGGGCGAAGGCGAGACCGCCCTCGACGGCGGCCCGGCGCTCCCCGGCGGTCGTCCCGCACGAGACCTGGCCGACGAGGGCGAGGGTCGCCGGATCGCGGCCGATCGCCTCGCAGGCCGCCCGCAGGGCGTCGCGGCGATCGACGAAGTAGTCGACGTCTCCGGCGGCGATCCCCGGCAGGAGCCAGCCGTCGGCGAGCCGGGCGGCGAGGGCGATCCCCCGGCGGCGCTGGCCGCCGAGGTAGATCGGGGGGCCGCCGGGAGTGCGGGGCGGCGGCTCGTTTGTCGCCCGGTCGAGCGGGTAGTAGGGGTCGGGGCGGGTCACGCCGGGCGGCGCCGCGGCCGCGGGGGAGAAGAGGGCCTTGAGGACCTCGACTGCGTGCTCGAAGCGATCGAAGCGCTCGGGCATCGGCGGCAGGGGGATCCCGAACTGGGCGTGCTCGCCCTCGTGCCAACCGGTCCCGAGGCCGAGGATGAACCGCCCGCCGGTCGCATGGTCGAGGACCGTCGCCGCCTTGGCGAGGACCGCCGGGTGGCGGAACGTGTTCGCCAGGACGGCGTGGCCGATCCAGCGTCCCGGAACGCGGTGGGCGAGGGCGGCGGCGACGGTGAAGGCCTCGAAGCTCGGCCCCCAGCGGTCGCCGGAGAGATCGGTCAGGTGGTCGTTCAGCCAGACCCCGTCGAAGGCGTCGGACTCGCCGATCCGGGCCCAGACCGCATCGAGGGTCGGCCAGTCGACCCGCTGCGGCGAGGTCTTGATCGAGATCCGGACCCGCGGGTCCATCGGCCGCGACGTTTCGCTCAGCCGAGGGGATGCGCGGCCCGCAGCCGCCCGCCGGTCGTCACCGCGCCCTCCGAGGCCGACGAGACGAGGGCCGCGTACTTGGCGAGGGCGCCGCTCCGATAGCGAGGCTCCGGCGGTCGCCAGGCGGCCCGGCGGCGTTCGAGCTCGGCCGGATCGACGAGGAGATCGAGGCGCTTGGCGTCGACGTCGATCTCGATGAGGTCGCCGTCCTCGACGAGGGCGATCGGGCCGCCGAGGGCGGCCTCCGGGGCGACGTGGCCGATCATGAGGCCGTGGGTCCCGCCCGAGAAGCGGCCGTCGGTCAGGAGGGCGACCTCGGGCCCCAGGCCCTCGCCGACGAGGGCGGCGGTGACGCTCAGCATCTCCTGCATCCCCGGCCCGCCGACCGGGCCCTCGTAGCGGATGACGATGACGTCGCCGGGTCGGATCTGCTGATTCTTCACGGCCTCGAAGCAGGCGGGCTCGGAGTCGAAGACCCGGGCCGGGCCGCGGTGGTGGCGGCGTTCGTGGCCGGCGAGCTTGATGACGCAGCCGTCCGGGGCGAGGCTGCCGCGCAGGATCGCGAGGCCGCCGACCGGCTTGAGCGGTCGTTCGATGGGGACGACGACCTCCTGGCCGGGCGTCTCGACGGCGGCGGCGGCGATCTCGGCGATCGTCCGCCCGTCGACCGTCCGGCACGATCCGTGGAGGAGGTTGCGCTTCAGGAGCTCGCGCATGACGAGGCCGACGCCGCCGGCCTCGTACATGTCCGCCGCCGTGAACCGCCCGCCGGGTTGCATGTCGGCGACGATCGGGGTCCGGTCGGCGATCCGGCCGAAGTCGTCGAGCTCGAGGGGGACCCCGAATTCGTGGGCGATGGCGAGGAGGTGGAGGACGGCGTTCGTGCTGCCCCCCGTCGCGGCAACCGAAGCGATGGCGTTCTCGAGGGCCTCGCGGGTCACGATGGAGGACGGCCGGATGTCGTGGCGGACGAGGCTCATCGCGATCTCGCCCGTCCGCCGGGCGGCCTCGTCTTTCGCCGGGTCCTCGGCCGGGATCCCGTTGAGGCCGGCCGGGCTGAGGCCGAGGAACTCGAGGGCGGTGCTCATCGTGTTCGCGGTGTACTGGCCGCCGCAGGCGCCGGCCCCGGGGCAGGCGACGTTCTCGATCTCGTAGAGCTCCTCGAGGCTGATCTTGCCGGCCCGGTAGGCACCGACGGCCTCGAAGACCGTGACGATCGTGGCGTTCCGGCGACCCCGATAGACGCCGGGGTAGATCGTGCCGTTGTAGAGGACGACGCCGGGGACGTCGAGACGGCCGAGGGCCATCGCCGCGGCCGGGATCGTCTTGTCGCAGCCGACGAGGCAGACGAGGCCGTCGAGGAGGTGACCGCGAACGACGAGCTCGATGCTGTCGGCGATGACCTCGCGGCTGACGAGGGACGCCTTCATCCCCTCGGTCCCCATCGAGACGCCGTCGCTGACGGCGATGGTGTTGAACTCCATCGGAGTGCCACCGGCGGCCCGGATCCCTTCCTTCACGAACTCGGCGAGGCGACGCTGGTTGTAGTTGCAGGGCATCGTCTCGATCCAGCTTGTGGCGACGCCGACGAGGGGCTTCGAGAGGTCCTCGTCGGTGAAGCCGATCGCCTTGAGCATCGCCCGGGCCGGGGCGCGGTCGGGGCCTTCGGTCAGGGCGACGCTGTGGCGCTTCGCCGGGTCGGGGGGGCGGTGGTAGGGGTGGGGGTCGGGCATCGTGGGTCGTCCTCGCGTGGCTGGGCACACTCTGGCGGAGCCGGTCCGGGCCGACTCGGAGGTCGCCGGCCGACCGCTTCGCGCTGGTCTCGCCTCCAGTCTAGGCCGCGGGACTGTCTTCGGTCACCCGCGATGGTCACGTCGCTCCCTCGTCGGGGAGCCGGGCGACGCCGTTGCCCGGCCTGCGCACCGGCCCGGCGTCTGGCAGGCCGCCGTGCGCGCGGGCCCGGGGTCCGCTCGTGTCGTGCCGCTCGAACGAACCAGATCCCCGCCAACGGTCCTTGCGGTGCGCGGAGCCAGGCCCGAACCGCCCGAGTCCGTGCCGGGAGCGTCGGGCGCAGGACGTCCTCGAAGCGGTCGACCTTGGCCCGCAGACCGGAGCGGTCCGGGAGGACGACGAGGCGGGCGACGGCGGCCGGTCGCCAGCCCCGCTCGGGCGCCAGGACGGCGACGGCGATCCGCGCCTTCCGATCGAGGGAACCGAGGAGGTCCTGGAGGTCGACGAGGTCGGACTTCACCTCGACGACGAGGAGCGCCCGAGCCTCGGGATGCCAGGCCACTAGATCGATGGCGCCGCGCTCGCCGAAGTGGTTGAAGGTCCACTCGTGGAGGACCTCCCAGCCGAGCGCCCGGAGGATCGCCGTCGCGGCGGCCACGATCTCGGCGTGGTCGGCATCGAGGAGGCGGTCGAGCTCCGGGCCGCGCCACCGGACTCGAACCTCGAGGGAGGCGCCGAGGGCGCCGAGGACCGCTCGGAGGGCTCGGATCGTCGTCGTCTCGAGATCGCCTCGTTCCAGGCGCGAGACTTGCTGCTGGCTCTGCTTCGCTCGCAGCCCGAGCTGGCGCTGGCTCAAGCCGAGCCGGAGTCGGATGACGCGGATGGTTCTGCCGATGCGGGCGCTGTCCATGGCGCGGAGTGTCGCCGCGGCCCCTCACCGCCCGCGTATCGGGGGTGGATCCCACCTCTGGCGGCGCACCCTGCCCCGGCTCCCGCCGCGGCCGCCGATCGGCCGCGCTCCCTCTGGATGGACTGCGCTGCAGTCTCATCACGGTCGCTCATCGGCCGCGGCACCGCGCCCGGGCCGCCGCTCGCTCCGTCCGGGCCGCGGATCTTCTCGGATACTCACCCGGGTAGTGAACCGCGCAACGCCCGCCTCGTTTTCCACCCCCGCCACCCCGATGCCGAGCGTGGCCGGTCGGCGGGTCGCCGGCGCGAGCCCGTGCGTTGTCGGCGATTACTCCCAGGGCTGGTACCTCGGAAGATCCGACCAGCGGTTCACTACCCCGGGGCGTATTGTGGAAGTTCCGCCCCCTCGGCCCGGCCCGTCACTCGCCCCGCTAGTAGCCTGGAAATTGCGGGCTCGCGGCCGGCGGGAACGAAACCGACCTCCAGCGGCTCGCAGCCGTCACTCGCCCCGGTAGTAGCCTGGAAATTGCGGGGCCGCCGGCGGGCGACGCCGGTCGTGGACCCTCCGGCGGTGCCCGGCGGGCGCTCGTACCGTGGACGGTTCCAGCGCGCTGCTATCGCCGACGCCCATCCACATCCTCCGGCGCCGGATCCGCGGAGCTCGCTCCCTCTTCCGCGGCGACCGGCTCTTCCGCGGCGACCGGCTCCGCCGGCGACGTCCCGGCAGGCCCGGCCTCGCGACCGCCCGCCAACCCTCGGAAGGCGACACGGCGCCGCGGCAGCGTGGCCGCGACGCCTCGGAGCTCGGCCCACGAGAGCTCCCGCTGACCCATGATCCCGCCGGGGCGGAAGACGATGACGAGGATGAAGAAGGCGGCCAGGAGGATGCCGCTCATGCCGTAGAGCAGGGTGGCATCCTCGATCCGCCGGAGCGCCTCGGCGATGGCAACGACGGCCACCGTACCGAGGATGGAACCGTTCACCGATCCCATCCCGCCGACGACGAGCATCGTGATGACTCGGAACGTCAGGTCGAAGTAGAAGACGGTCGGCGAGAAGGACGTGATGAAGTGGGCGTAGAGGGAGCCGGCGACCGCCGTGAAGAAGGCGCTGACGACGAAGGCGACGAGCCGGGGTCGAAGGATCGAGACGCCCACGGCCTGGGCGGCCCACCGGTCGGCCCGCTGGGCGAACATCTCCCGCCCGAGCGAAGAGTGCTTCAGACGCCAGGCGACGAGGACGGTGACGACCGCCCAGCCCCAGGCCCACCAGGCGTTCGTGTACGGCGTGACGTTCGAGAAGGTCCGCGATCCCCGGGTGAAATCGTCAGCGTTGAAGAGGATGACCCGGACGATGACGAGGAACCCCAGGGTGGCGACGGCGACGAAGTGACCCGAGAGCCGAAGGAGGACGGCCCCGACGACGAGGGCGAGAGCGGCCACGAGGAGGCTGGCGAGGATCGTCGCCGCCAACCAGCCGACCGGGAGCGGTCCGAGCATCTGATCGAAGTGGACGCCTGCCAGCCAGCCGGGAAGGCGCGGTAGGTAATCGGCCTTCTCGCGCAGGGGGAGCGTCAGGATCGCCGAGATGTAGGCGCCGAGGGCCATGAAGCCGATGTGGCCCAGCGAGAAGACGCCGGTGAACCCCGAGGCCAGGTTCAGGCTGACGACCAGGATCAGGAAGATCGCGAGGTTGATGGCGAGCCCCTGCCAGAAGGCGAGCCCCGACACGTCGAGCAGGGCGAGGAAGACGCCGAGGAGGACGAGGAGACCGATCGCCGGTCCGGAACGCCGGTTGCCGGCCGCCCCGCCCGCTGCCGGACGGCTCACGGTGTCTCCTCCCGGGCGGCGCGGAGGATGCCGTTCGGGCGGAAGAGGAGCATGAGGATCAGGAAGACGAACACGAAGGCGTCCCGGTAGCTCGCGAGCCCGGCGGGGAAGAGGGTCGCCAGGAGGTCGTGGACCGACGGGGAGACGGATCCCGGCGGCAGGATGTCGGCGATCCCCGCGAGGGCGGTGGGGATGACCTCGAGGAGCCCGAGGGCGTACCCGCCGACCACGGCCCCGGTGAGGCTGCCGAACCCGCCGATGACCGCCGCGATGAAGGCCTTGAGGACGGGGGTAAACCCCAGGTACGGGTTGATCTGGCCCGCCTGGGAGGCGTAGAGGAAGCCGGCGACGGCGGCGAGCCCGGAGGCGATGGCGAAGGCCGTCGCCACGACCCGGTTCACGCGGATCCCCATGAGCTGGGCCGCGGTCAGGTCGTCGGCTGCCGCCTGCATCGACAGCCCCAGGCGGGTACGCGTCACGAAGAGACTGAGGAGGATGAGGAGGATGACCCCGCTGCCGAAGCTGGCGACGTTCACGCGCGGAATGGTCAGGGGCCCGAGGGCGACGACGCCATCGAGGCCCGGGGGCGCCGGGAAGGCGATCTGGATCGGCTGGCCCGCCAGCCGACTGACGAGGAGGACGCCGTTCTCCAGGATCTGGCCGACCGCGAACGAGGTGAGGAGGACGGCGACGTCCGGCGCCCCGCGGATCGGGCGATAGGCGATCCGCTCCATCGCCAGACCTACCAGGACGGTCCCGGCGACCATGACCACGATGGCGGCCGGTAGCGGGAGACCGGCGAAGAGGGCGAAGGCCGCCAGATAGGCGGCGACCATCATGATGTCGCCGTGGGCGAAGTTGATGAGTCGGAGGATCCCGAAGATCATCGCCAGGCCCACGGCCATGAGCGCGTAGAGGCTGCCGGCGCTGAGACCGTTGACGATCTGCTGGAGAACGTAGACGTCCATCGCCTAGTGCCCCAGGTACGACTGCTCGATGCGGGGATCGTGTCGGAGCTCGGCCGCCGGCCCGCTCAGCGTCACCCTGCCGGTCTCGAGGACGTAGACGCGGTCGGCGACGTCGAGGGCGTGGTGGACGTTCTGCTCGACGAGCAGAATCGTCAGGCCCTCGCCCTTGAGCTCGGCGATCGTCCGGAACACCTGCTCGACGATCAGCGGGGCGAGCCCGAGCGACGGTTCGTCGAGGATGAGAAGCCGTGGGCGACTCATGAGGGCACGGGCGATGGCGAGCATCTGCTGCTCCCCGCCCGACAGGGTCCCGGCGGCCTGCCCCAGTCGCTCGTGCAGGATCGGAAAGAGCGATTCCATCCGCTCGATGTCCCGCCGAACCTCGGCCGGGGGCCGCTGGATGCCGCCGAGGATGAGGTTCTCGCGGACTGTGAGCCGGCCGAAGACCCGGCGTCCCTCCGGACAGTGGCTGATCCCCATCGCGACGATCTCCTCCGGCGCCGCCCGGGTGATCGCCCGGCCGAGGAACCGGACGACCCCAGCCCGTGGGCGAACGAGGCCCGAGATGGCCCTGAGCGTCGTCGACTTTCCGGCGCCGTTCGATCCCAGGATCGCGACGAGCTCCCCTTCGGCGACGTCGAGCGACACGCCGTGGAGGGCCCGGATGCTCCCGTAGGCGACCTCGAGGTCGCGGACCTCAAGCACTGCGAGCCTGCCCGATGTAGGCGGCGATGACGTCCGGGTCGTTGCGGACCGAGGCCGGGTCCCCGTCGGCGATGAGGACGCCGTGGTCGAGGACCTGGATCCGCTGGCAGAGGTTCATGACCAGTGGAATGTCGTGGGCGACGAGGATGATCGTCAGGTCGAGCTGGTCCCGGAGCTCGCGGATGAGGGCGAGGAGGTCCGCCGTCTCAGTCGGATGCATCCCGGCGTTCGGCTCGTCGAGGAGGAGGAGCCTCGGCCGCGACGCGACCGCACGGGCGATCTCGAGCCGTCGCTGATCGCCGTACGAAAGGCTGTGGGCCGGCCGGGCGGCGAGATCGCGAAGGCCGACGAGCTCGAGGAGCCCCAGGGCCTCGTCGTGGATCCGCTCCTCCTGGCGACGGTAGGTCCTCGTCGAGGCGAGGGTGGCCCAGAGTGAATAGCGATAGCGGCGCTGGACGGCGACCTTGACGTTGTCGATGGCCGTGAGGTCCCCGAAGAGGCGGATGTTCTGGAAGGTGCGCGCGATCCCCAGCCGGGCGACCTCGGCGGGCGGGCGGTGGGTGATCTCCCGCCCGTCGAGGTAGATTGCCCCGCTCGTCGGGCGGACCATCCCGGACAGGAGGTTGAACAGCGTCGTCTTCCCGGCTCCGTTCGGGCCGATGACGCCGTGGATGATCCCCGCCGGGAGGCGCACACTGTAGTCGGACAGGGCGAGGAGCCCGCTGTAGCGCTTCGTGAGGTGGCGAACCTCGAGCAGCGGCGAACGATCGTCTTCGGGTACGGTCACCACCCGATCCTCCTGGGACATCGGACTCCGGACCGGGGTCGGAGCTCGCCGGGGCTTGGCGTCGGTGGCGCCGAGCCCGCTCCGGCTCACCCCCGAGCACGACCTCCGCGGTCGGGAGCGTGATGGCGGCGACTATCGCATAGGCGCCGGGGAGCGTCAAACCGATCGGTCGTCCTAGGGCGGCAGCGTCCCGCCTTACGCGCCGATCCCGGCTACCATCGGATGTCGTCGCCGAGACGGGTCGGGGGGCACCGTCGGCGCCCCCATGATCCATTGCCCGCCGGGCGGGAGGTGAGGATGCCAACAACCATCGAGGACGTCGTCGCCCGGGCCCGCGAGGACGGGATCCGCCTCGTCCGCTTCCTGTACTGCGATCCGTCGGGGATCATCCGCGGCAAAAACGTCCACATCGACCTGTTGGAGGCCCGGATGCGGGGCGGCGTCGGGCTGACCCGGGCCCAGAACGCCATCAACCTCCTGGAACAGCTCGTTCCGGTCGAGGGCATGGAGCCGGTGGGCGAGATCCGGATCGTGCCCGATCCGGAGACCTACTCGCGTCTGCCGTGGGTGCCACGGACGGCGAGCCTCATCTGCGACCAGCTCGATCACAGCTGGCAGGACTGGGGAGCCTGCTCGCGGAGCTTTCTCAAGCGGGCGATCGCCGCCGCCGCCGACGCCGGGATTGTCGTCAAGGCGGCCTTCGAGAACGAGTTCTACCTCGCCGAGGAGGTGGACGGCGAGATCCGGCCCTACGGCAACGGACCCGTCTACTCGTCGGCCGGGATGGACCGGGTGGCGCACGTCATCGACGACATCGTGGCGGCTCTCGAGGTCCAGGGGATCGTCGTCGAGCAGGCGATCAACGAGTACGGAGCGGGCCAGCAGGAGATCGCCGTCCGGTACAGCGATGCGCTCCGGGCTGCCGATACCCAGATCAAGCTTCGCGACACCGTCCGCGGTGTCGCCGAGGTCGGGCACGGCCTCGTCGCGACCTTCGCGGCCAAGCCGTTCGGCGACCAGATCGGCTCGGGGGCCCACATCCACTTCAGTCTCTGGTCCGTCGACGGACGAGACAACCTCCTCTACGATCCGGCGGCCGGCCCCGGGTTGGTGTCCGAGCTCGGGCGACGCTTCATCGCCGGCGTCCTCGACCACCTCCCGGCCCTCGTCGCCCTCACCTGCCCCAGCTACAACTCGTACGAGCGGCTGCGGCCCCAGGCCTGGGCCGGCTCGACGGTTTCCTGGGGGCCCGACAACCGGGAGGCGGCCCTCCGCGTCGTCTCGCCGTTCCGGGGCCGCGAAGAGGAGTCCACGAACCTGGAGCTCAAGACCTGCGATCCCAGCTGCAACCCGTACCTCGCCCTCGGCGGCCTCATCCACGCCGGTCTCGACGGGGTCCGGCGCGGTCTCGAGCCGCCCGAGCCCGCCCTCCACGACCCGGCGCTCCTCTCCGATGAGGAGCGCCGGCGATGCGGGATCCGGCCGCTGCCGGCCTCGCTTCGGGACGCCCTGGCGGCGCTCCAGGCCGACGACGTCCTCTTCCCGGCCCTCGGCGACCTCCTGGGGCGCTGCCTCGTCGCGGTCCGGAGTGCGGAGGCGGCGGCCTTCGAGGCGATGACCCCCGAGGCGGCCCGGCTTGCCCACCTCCGGATCTTCTGACGCCGGGTCGCGCCGGCAGGCGCCGGGCAGGTTCCCCCGGGGACGATCCGGTTGCCGTTCGTCGGCTCGGTGCCCGATGATTGGGGCTTCCGGTATCCCCGTCCCGGACGACGGGTCTCGGTCCGGGGTGCTCGTCGCAGGAGGTAGGACATGTTCGCCAACGTCCGCGTCGTCGATCTCACACAGACCCTCCACCCGGGGACGGTCATGTGGCCGGGAGCCCCGGCGCCGGTGGCGGACACCGTCTTGACCGTCGCCCACGACGGCTTCTACAACCGCCGCCTCACGTTCATGGAGCACAGCGGGACGCACTTCGATGCCCCGTGCCACATGGTCGAAGGCGCCGAAACCGTCGACCAGATCGGCCCCGAGCGCCTGTTCTGCCCGGTTGCCGTCATCGACATCAGCGCCCGGTGCGCCGGCGACCCGGACGCCGTCCTCAGCCTCGAGGAAGTCCACGCCTTCGAGGCGGCCCACGGAACGATCCCGAACGGGGCAGCCGTCTTCTTGCGGACGGGCTGGGAGACCTTCAACACCGATCCTGCCCGGTACGCGGGTGCTCCGGGGCCCCTCCGCTTCCCCGGGTTCGGCCCGGAGGCAGCCCGTTTCCTGGTCGAGGAGCGGGGCGCGGTCGGGCTCGGGATCGACACCCTCGGCATCGACCCGGGGTTCGACGCCGACTTCGTCGTCCATCGCCAGATCAGCCATCCTCGCGGCGTCTGGCATCTCGAGGGGCTGGAGAACCTCTCTGCGCTGCCGCCCCTCGGGGCCTGGGTCGTCGTCGGGGTCCTGAAGACGAAGGACGGGTCGGGCGGTCCGGCTCGGGTCCTCGCCCTCGTTCCGTGACGAGCGCCGGCGGGAGCCATGGCGGGGGTCCCGGCGGGCAGCGACTCGGTGGCTGAGGGCGGCAGGCGGACCGATCCGCCGGCGGGCCTCGTCGCTACGGGGCCGATCGCCGACGGACCGCGTGCCATCGCCGACGGGCCGCATCCGGAGGTCAATGACCTCCTGGCGTCGGTCCGGCTTCTCGACCACCACGTCCACACCGTCCTTCGAGGGCGCTTGTCCGCCGAACGGCTCGTCGAGATCCTCAGCGAGTCGAACCGACCCGAGGCGGCCCGGCGGGCGGGGATGGCAACCCAGCTGGGGGTCGCGGTGCGTCGCTGGTGCGCTCCCCTCCTCGGTCTCGAGGCGGGTGCCGCTGCCGAGGCGTATCTCGCGCTCCGGGCGACGCTGCCGAACACCGACGTCGCGTCCCGGCTGCTCCCGGCTGCCCGCCTGGCGGGGCTCCTGGTCGACACCGGCTACCCGGTCGACGACGCGGTGCCCCTAGACGAGCTCGGGGAGCTCGCGGCGGCGCCGGTCCGGGGCGTGCTCCGACTCGAGCGCCTCGCCGAACGCGTCCTGCGGGCGGCGGGAGCCGCCGCGTTCCCGAACGCGTTCGAGGCGGCTCTGGCGGAGGAGGGCAGGCAGTCCGTCGCCGTGAAGTCGATCGCCGCCTACCGGACGGGGCTCGACCTCGACCCCGACCCTCCGGGCCGTGCCGAGGTCGTGGCCGCGGCAGGGGCCTGGCTGGCGGCCGTCGAGCAGGGCGCGGCGCCGCGGCTCGCCGACCCCGTCATCGAGCGGTTCCTGCTCTGGAGCGCCGTCGAGCTCGGCAAGCCGCTCCAGCTCCATACCGGGTTCGGCGACCCCGACCTCGACCTCCACCGGGCGAACCCGCTCCTGCTGACGGGGTTCCTCCGGCGCACGGAGGGGCGCCTCTGGGTCCTCCTCCTCCACACGTATCCCTTCCACCGGGAGGCGGCGTACCTGGCGCACGTCTTCCCCCACGTCGCCTTCGATATCGGGCTGGCGATCAACCACAGCGGCGTCGGGAGCCAGCTGCTCCTCGCCGAGGTGCTGGAGATCGCCCCGTGGTCGAAGCTGCTCTTCTCGTCCGACGCGTGGGGGATCCCGGAGCTCCACCTGCTCGGGAGCTGGCTCGTCCGGCGCGGGCTCGCCCGGATCCTCGGTCGCTGGATCGTCGACGGGGACTGGCAGCTCGACGACGCCCGCCGGTTCGTCGAGCTGCTGGCCGTGGCGAATGCCCGCGAGATCTACGGGCTGGGGGACGCTGATCTCCGGCTCGCGTAGCCGAGACCGGCGACGCGGAGGCGGGCCGCGGCTCGACGGCTGGCGCCGGGAACGGACGGAGTGCTACGCTACGATGCCGATCGATCCCGAACATGGAAACGGAGGAGGAGCATGTTCCGTCGCCTCGTTGCCCTCGGCCTGGTGGTCGGCCTCGTCGCTGCGGCATGCAGCGGCACCGGTGGGGGGAACACGATCAAGGTCGGCGGCGGGTTCGCGCTTACGGGTGATGAATCAGCGCTCGACCTGCCCGCCGCCAACGGTGCCAAGCTGGCCGTGAAGGAGATCAATGCGGCCGGCGGTGTCCTCGGCAAGCAGATCGACTTCATCGTCCACGACAGCCAGTACAAGATGGACGTCACCGCCCAGACGGCGAAGCAGTTCGTCGAGCAAGACAAGGTCGAGGCGATGATCGGTTACACCGACACCGACTCGGTCCTCGCTGCCGGGCCGACGTTCCAGCAGGCGGGGATCCCCTTCATCAGCGTCGGTGCGACGTCGCCGAAGATCCCTTCCCAGGTCGGCGACATGATGTTCCTCGCTGCCTTCGGTGACAACGTCCAGGCTGCCGCCGGCGCCGAGTACGCGTTCAAGAACTTCGGCAAGACCGCCTATCTGCTCTGGGACAAGGGCGTGGAGTACACGACCCTCCTGGGTGGCTACTTCAAGTCGCGGTTCACGGAGCTGGGCGGCACGATCGTCCTGGAGGACTCGTACGACGACAAGGCCACCGATTTCTCGGCCCAGATCGCCAAGGTCAAGGCCCTGCCCCAGCAGCCGGACTTCTACTACATCGCGGCGATGCCGTACAACGTCGGTCCGGTCGTGAAGCAGTTCCGCGATGCGGGGCTGACCGGCCCCATCCTCGGCGGTGACGGCTACGACACGCCCGACCTCGTCAGCGTCGCCGGGGCGGCCTCGGACAACGTCTACTTCTCCACCCACGCGCTCATGGATGCCACGAACGGCACCGACGGCATCAAGAAGTTCATCGCGGCCTACAACAAGGAGTACGGCCGCGACCCGGAGAACGCCTTCGCGGCCCTCGGGTACGACACCGTGTACCTGCTCGTCGACGCCATCAAGCGGGCCGGCTCTACCGACCCCAAGGCGCTGAAGTCGGCGATCGAGGCAACGAAGGACTTTCCGGGGATCACGGGGTCGATCACCTTCAGCGCCGAGAGCCACGTGCCTCAGAAGGGGGTCACGATCATCGCCGTGAAGGACGGCAAGTTCACCCTCGGCGCCGAGGTCGTTCCGGAGAAGGTTCCGGCCCCGTAGGCGCTCGTTCGACGCGCGCCGTGGAGGGGGCCGACGTCGTCGGCCCCCTCCGCTTGTACCTCGACCCGGGTTCGATGCGATGGCTCCAGTCCGAGGAGCGCACGTTCGCGCAGGCCGCCCGTTCCGGCACCGCGCCCGGGCCGCCGCTCGCTCCGTCCGGGCCGCGGATCTTCTCGGATACTCACCCGGGTAGTGAACCGCGCAACGCCCGCCTCGTTTTCCACCCCCGCCACCCCGATGCCGAGCGTGGCCGGTCGGCGGGTTGCCGGGCCGCCCCCGCGAATCTTCCTCGGTTACTCCTAGGGGTGGTAACTCGGAAGATCCGACCAGCGGTTCACTACCCCGGGGCGTATTGTGGAAGTTCCGCCCCCTCGGCCCGGCCCGTCACTCCCCCCGCTAGTAGCCTGGAAATTGCGGGCTCGCGCCCGGCGGGAACGAAGCCGACCTCCAGCGGCTCGCAGCCGTCACTCGCCCGCCAGTAGCCTGGAAATTGCGGGGCCGCCGGCGGGCGACGCCGGTCGTGGACCCTCCGGCGGTGCCCGGCGGGCGCTCGTACCGTGGACGGTTCCAGCGGGTTCGCGCTGCCCGCTACGGCGGGCGGGCCCGTCTAGAACGCGTCGAACCAGGCCTGGATCGCCTCCCGGTCGTCCGAGCGCGTGAGGGTGAGCGAGAGGAGCAGCCGCGCCTTCCAGGGAACGAGATCGCCGGCCGCGATCCAGCCCCGCGCCGCCATCGACGGACTCCGCGCCACCCGCCCCGAGCCGACCCGCGAGGCGATGCAGACGACGACCCCGGCCGCGCTCGCCCGCTCGAGCGCCGCGACCTCCCCCGGCGTCGGGTAGCCGGCGCCCGTGGCCGCGCCCACGATCCCGCGCGCCCCGGCCGCGACGAAGGCGTCGATCGCCGTCCCGTCGGCCCCGATGTACGAGACGACGACGTCGACCCGCGGGAGCCCGTCGAGCCCCCGGACGTCGAAGGGCGTCGCCGTCGTGTGCGACCGCACCGGCCGCCCGACCCAGACGACCCGTCCATCGGCGTCGGCAACCCCAAGCGGCCCCGCGTCACGGGCGACGAAGGCGTCGGTCCGGAAGGTCGCCCCCTTCGTCACGTCCCGGGCCGACCAGATCCGGTCGTCGAGGAGGACGAGCGCGCCGAGCCCGGCTGCCCCCGGATCGGCCGCGACCCGGATCGCGTTCAAGAGGTTCAGGTCGCCGTCGGAGCTCAGAGCGGACGCCGGCCGCATCGCCCCGGTGACGACGATCGGCCGGTCGGTTCGGGCCGTCAGATGGAGGAAGTAGGCCGTCTCTTCGAGGGTGTTCGTCCCGTGGGTGACGACGACCCCCTCGGCGCCGGCAGCGATCGCCCCCTCCACCGCGCGTCCGACCTCCAGCAGGTCGGCGTCCCGGAAGGCGTGGCTCGGTCGCGGCCGGAACGGGACCTCGACGACCTCGGCGATCGAGGCCGCTTCGGGGATCCGGGCGAGGAGCTCGCCCGGGCCGAGCCGTCGCCCGGTCTCGAGATAGAAGGCGAGGTCGAGCCGGTCGGCGCCGAGGGCGTCGATGGTGCCGCCGGTGCTGATGAGGGCGATCCGGGGTCGCTCCGCCACGGCGCGCTCCAAGCGTTCGGTTCCGCGTCTGTTCCGCGGGAGTGCCGCGCCGCCTACACCCCGACGGCCGCAGCCGCCTCAGGGGCTTCGGTCGACCCGGCGTCCCCGGCCCCCACCCCCGTCCCGTGCCAGCCCGCCGCCCGCGCCGCCCACGCCTCGGCGATCGCCGCCGGCGGCCGATACCCCTCGACCCGGGCGATGAGCCGCCGGATCCGCCAGCCGAACCAGGGCCCCAGGGCATAGAGCGGCATCGGCTGGAGCCAGACCGCGCTCCCGAGGCTGACCGCGTCGGCCCCCGCCCAGAAGTACTCGCGGCAGTCGTCGAAGCTCCGGATCCCTCCGGTCGCGATGATCGGGAGCCGGATCCCCGCGTCCCGGAGCTCGGCGACGACCCGCAGCCCGATCGGCTTGATCGCGCGCCCCGAGAGCGAGCCGAAGCGGTTCCGCATGAACGGCCGCCCCGTCGCCGGGTCGAGCCGGAGCGCCTTCACGGCGTTGATCGCCGTCACGGCCGCGACCCCGAAGCGCTCGGCGAGGCGGGCCTGGGCGACGTAATCCTCGTCGGGCGAGAGCTTCAGGATGACCGGGTGCCGGCTCCGCGGGACGGCCGCCGCCAGAACCTCTTCCAGGATCGTCTCGAAGGGAAAGTTCACGTTGTGGCACGAGACGTTGAACTCGACGGCGGCGATCGAGCCGACGGGGGCCCGCTCGTTCACCGTCTCGACGAGGCGGACGAACTCGTCGGCCGAAAAGCCGCCGACCGAAACGATCCGGTTCAGGTGGTGGGTCCGCGGGAAGTACTCCTCGAAGTAGCGGTCGATGCCGATGTTCGACCAGCCGAAGGCGTTCAGCCAGCCGGCGTCGACCCGCCGGAGGGCGCCGGCGTAGAGGCGAAGCATGGTCGGAAACTCGTGGAGCTTCCAGTCCTCGCGGAGGCTGAAGTGGCCCTCCCGCGGCTCGACGGTCAGGGTCCGGGTCGTCACGGCCCCGAACCGCTCGAGGGGGACCCACTGGGCGATGGGCGAGAGCCCGTAGAGGACGAGGCGGCCGGCCGGGGCGCCGTAGCCCAGGAGGCTGGCTGAGGTGAGGAGGCGGTTCCGGAGGTGAATGCCGTTGAGGTCGATGGTCATGGCCTCCCTATGATCGCCGGTCGGCGCTTCGGCTGCACGGATTCTCCAGTCGAGCTCAGGGTCACGCCGGCCAGGTGGGGATCAGATGCGCTATGATGACGACATCATGGTGGCACGAACCCAGATCTACCTCCCCGATACCGAGCACCGAAAAGCGCGGATCCGAGCCGCGGAACAAGGCATCTCGCTGTCGGAGTACATTCGCCGACTCGTGAGGCGCGATCTCGAAGGTGGGGGCGCGGGCTCCCCGGCGACCATCGACGAGATCTTCGCCCTCGGTGGGGCGGGCGAGCCGACGGACGTCGGACGCGACAAGGATCGACTCGTCGGCGAGGCGATCGAGGCAGACCGGAGCGCCCGGAGCGCTGCCGGGTGAGCCTCTTCGTCGACACCTCGGCCTTCTTCGCGGCTGCCTACGCCGGCGATCGAAATCACCGCCGAGCGGTCGAGATCCTCCGCGGGCGGACCGACCTCGTCACGACGGACCACGTCCTCGTCGAGTCGTGGATCCTCCTTCGCCACCGGATCGGCCGCGCTGCGGCTGAGCAATTCTGGACGACCCTCCGCAGAGGCGCCGTTGCCATCGAAGCCGTCGGGCCCGCCGACCTCGAGGCCGCCTTCGCCATCGGGGACGCCTTCCCCGATCAGGACTTCTCGATCGTCGATCGGACGAGCTTCGCCGTCATGGAGCGGCTCGGCGTGGATGCCGTCGCCGCCTTCGACGACGACTTTGCCATCTACCGCTTCGGGCCCCGTCGCGAGCGGGCCTTCCGCGTCCTCCTCTAGACCCGCGGGCCGGCCGCGCCCCGCGACTTGGGCACGCCACGCCTCGACGCGCCCCAGGCCGGGTCCCCGAGGACGCCATCGAGACCGAAGGCGCCAGCGACGACGCTCCGGAGCGTCGGGAGCGGAACTGCCCCCTCGCCGAGGAGGACGTCGTGGAAGCGCCGGAGGTCGAAGGCCGACCCGAGGGCCGCCTCAACGGCCCCCCGCAGCCGGAGGATCTCGAGCTGGCCCGTCTTGTAGGCGAGCGCCTGGCCCGGCCAGACGATGTAGCGGTCGACCTCGTTGGCGATGTTGTTCGGGGCGAGGGCGGTATGGGCGGTCATGTAGGCGATCGCCTCGTCCCGGGTCCAGCCGAGGGCGTGGAGGCCGGTGTCGACGACGAGTCGGCAGGCCCGCCAGGCGTCATACGAGAGGATCCCGAACCGATCGATCCGGCCCGAATAGAGGCCCATCTCGGCCGCCAGCCGCTCTGCGTAGAGGGCCCAGCCCTCGACGAAGGCGGTCGTGCCGAGGTGCCGCCGGAAGGCCGGCAGCCCGGCACGCTCCTGGGCGAGGGCGATCTGGAGGTGATGGCCCGGGATCGCCTCGTGGAAGGCGAGGGCTTCGGCCTCGTACCGGGGCCGGGTCGTCGGAGCCGAGCAGTTGATCCGGTACTCGCCCGGACGTCGTCCGTCGGCGGCCGGCGGCCGGTAGTAGGCGATGGTCGAGTGCTCGGCCTCGTGGTCGCCCATCGCCGCGACGACGCACGGCGCCGAGGGCAGCCGCCCGAACCAGTCGGGCAGGGCGGCCCGGGCGCGAGCGAGCGACCGCTCGGCGACGGCTCGGATCTCGTCGCCGGTCGAGAAGTGGAGCGCGGGGTCGCCGCGAAGACGCGCGATCGTCTCGGCGAGGTCGCGAGCCCCGAGGACCCGACGACCGAGCTCGGCGAGTTCCCCGTCGATCCGCTCGACCTCGGCCCGCCCCGCGGCGTGGAGGGTCTCGGGCTCCAAATCGAGGGACGTATGGACCCGAACGAGCCGCCGGTACGTCTCGAGGCCCCCCGGGAGGTGGCAGAGCCCGGCCCGATCGTCGGGGCGGGCCCGAGGCAGGATCTCCTCGGCGAGGGTGCGGCGAAGGCGCTCGAACGCCGGCCGGATCTCCGTCTCGACGATCTCGACGAGGGCGGTCCGGAAGCGATCGAACTCCCCGTCGGCGCCGTCGGCCGGCCGCTGCCGCCCCGGTGCCAGGAGGGCGAGGCGTCCGTTCGGCGTGGCGAGGATCGTCTCGATTTCCCCGACGACCCGCTCGACCGGCGTCCGCGCCGCGACCAGGCCCTCGGCGAGCCCCCGCCGGAGGTTCGCCCCGTAGGCGTCGAGCCACGGGCCGATCGCCCGCCAGCGCGCGAGGAGGGTCGCCCGCTCCTCGGGCGTTCCGGCCGGCTGGACGTCGGCGAGGTTGAGCGCGGCGACCTGGGGCCCCTCGAGGGGATCGACCGTCCAAGCCCAGAGGTCGGCCTCGAGCTCGGCGAGCCGACCGCCGACGGCCTCGGCGAGGGCCGAGCGAGTCACGCCATCATCCGGCTCGGGCAACTCCACCGGATCGAGGGCCTCGAGTCGGCGGGCGAGCTCCGCCAGGCGGGCCCGTTCGGCGGCGACGGCGGCCCGAGTTCGGTCGGGGAGGCGGTCGTCGTGGCCGGGCTCGCCGATGGTCGTCGCGAAGAGAGGGTCGAAGGCGAGGGTGGCCTGCCAGAACGCCTCGGCCAGGTCGGCCAACGACGGCCGTGTCATCGGATGCAGGAGCCCGTCCCGACCGCCGCCGTCCGCCCGATCGCCGGCGCGATCCGAACCGCGACCTCGACGGGCGAGAGGGCGTACCCGATGCCCGGGTCGGCCCGCGACTCGGCGAAGACGAGGCCGCCGACCGTCCCGTCGGCGAGGACGAACGGCCCGCCCGAATCCCCGCGGTCGATCTCGGCCCGGAGCTCGAGGATCGAGCGCTCGACCGGTGTCCGGCCGTAGATGTCGCGACCCTCGGCGGTGAGCCGCCGCCCGACGGCCGCCGGGACGACCTTGAGGGGACCGCCGTTCGGGTAGCCGAGGGCCGCGCCGACCGCCCCCCGAGCGGGGTCGGCCGTCGCGAAGCGGAGGGGCCCGGCCCGCAGCCGCGGGGCGTAGAGGAGGGCGACATCGAGGTCCGGGTCGAAGAGGACGACGGTGGCGTCGACGGTCAGGCCGCCGCCGCTCACCCGCGTCGCGGTGGCCCCGGCGACGACGTGGGCGTTCGTGACGACGTACCCGGGCGCGACGACGACGCCGCTCCCGAGGAGGATCGCCCGGCAGGCCTGGCTCGTCACCTTCACCGTCGAGCCCGCGGCCGCTGCGGCGATCGCCCGCGTCTGGGCGTCCGACGGCAGCTCGACCGGCGGGGCCGGGATCGGCTCCAGTCCGACGAAGACGTCGGGCAGGCCCGAGGCGTCGATGACGGCCGCGAGCTCGTCGACGAGGGAGGTCGGCGGCGGGAGGACCTCGGCGAGGCCCCGGACGACGGCCGAGGTCTGGGCCTGGGCGGCGAGGGTCGGGAAGGGGCCGACGGCGAGGAGCCCGCCGGTGAGCCAGGCGACGAGGGCGCCCTGGACGGCGCCGACGAGGGCGCCGCCGACGCCGTCGAGGATGCCGAGGACTCCGCCGTCGATGGCGCGCTGGACGGCGCGGCCGAGGGTCGACCCGAGTCCCTCCCCGAGGACGACCGCCCCGAGGAGCCCGGCGATGACGGCGAGGGCCCGGGGGAGGGGATCGACGTCGGCAAGGAGGTGGGTTGCCCAGGGGAGGGCGAGGACGGCCGTGACCGCCCCGGCCGCGGCCCCGATGAGGCCGCCGACCTGGGGCCAGAGCCCCGAACGAGCCCCGGCGACGGTCGCCGCGACGATGAGGACGATGAGGGCGAGGTCGAGGAGGTTCACCCGCCGAATGGTTGCACGGCCGCGTCAGCCGTGTCGGCGGCGCACCTCCGGGGGTTGCATCGGTGGCGTCGGCAGGGACGACGACGGCAGCCAGCTCCCCGTACGATTCCCGAACGGTCCGCTGCTAGTAGCGCGTCGCTTCGGTCGCCTGGACGAACAAGATCTGCGCGGGCTGGTCGACTCCGGCGCGGTCCATGGCGGCGGGCAGCGACGGATCGGTGGCAAAGGAGGACTCCGCCGACACGGTCGGCGGAGTCCTCTCACACCGTCGCGAGCGTGTTCACCCGGGGCGGGTGGGCGGCTTCCCAGGCCGCGATCTCGACCTCCTTGGCGAGGAGGTAGCCGAGCTCGTCGGTCCCGGCCAGGAGCATCATCTTCGCGAACGGGTCGACGTCGAAGGGGAGGTCCTCGTCGCCGGGGAGGTGGACCCGCTGGGCCTCGAGATCGACGGTCAGCTCGACCTCCGGATCCCGCTCGACCAGCTCGAAGAGGTGGCGATGCTCGTCGGGGGTAACGACGATCGGCAGGAGCCCGTTCTTGAGGGCGTTGTTCCGGAAGATGTCGGCGCAGGAGGTCGTGATGACCGCCCGGATCCCCCAGGCGACGAGGGCCCAGGGGGCGTGTTCACGGGACGACCCGCAGCCGAAGTTGTCGCCGGCAAGGAGGATCCGCCGCCCCGCCATCTCCGGCCGATCGAGGACGAAGGGCGGCTCCTTGAGACGGCCGTCCTCCTCGAAGCGCCAGTCCCGGAAGAGCGCCTCGGCGAGGCCGGCCTTGTCGGTGACCTTGAGGAAGCGGGCCGGGACGATCTGGTCGGTGTCGATGTTCTCGACCGGGAGCGGGATGACCTTGCTCGTGAAGGTCGTGAAGGGTTCGGCCATGCTCGACGCTCTCCTCAGCGGGCGCCGCGGGCGGCGATGATCTCGATCCCGGGCAGGGTCCGCGGGTCGGTGATCGCCCCCGTGATCGCCGTCGCGGCGGCGGTGAGCGGCGAGGCGAGGAAGGTTCGACCGCCCTTGCCCTGGCGCCCCTCGAAGTTCCGGTTCGAGGTGCTGATCGCGTACTGCCCGGGCGCGAGCTGGTCGCCGTTCATGGCGATGCACATGGAGCAGCCGGCCTCGCGCCACTCGGCACCGGCGGCCCGGAAGATGTCGGCCAGCCCTTCCCGCTCGGCCTGGCGCTTCACCTCGCTCGAACCCGGGACGACCATGAGCTTGACCCCGGGTGCGACCTTCCGATCGCGGAGGACCATGGCGGCGAGCCGGAGGTCGGTGATCCGGCTGTTCGTGCAGGAGCCGATGAAGACGACGTCGACCTTCTGGCCGAGGAGCGGCTGGCCGGGCCGGAGGTCCATGTACTCGAGGGCCCGCTCGAGGGCCCGCCGGGCACCGGGGTCGGGGAGCTCGTCGGGGGTCGGGACCCGACCCGTGATCGGGATCCCCATCCCGGGGTTCGTCCCGTACGTCACCATCGGCTCGAGGCGGCTGGCGTCGATGGTCACGCTCTTGTCGAAGCGGGCGCCGTCATCGGTCGGGAGCCGGCGCCAGCGGGCGACGGCGGCCTCCCAGGCGGCCCCCTTCGGTGCGTGGGGGCGGTCCGCGAGGTACTCGAAGGTCGTGTCGTCGGGGGCGATGAGGCCGGCCCGGGCGCCGCCCTCGATGCTCATGTTGCAGATCGTCATCCGCTCCTCCATCGAGAGGGCGCGGATCGCCTCGCCGCGGTACTCGAAGACGTGGCCGGTGCCGCCGCCGACGCCGATCTTGGCGATGAGGGCGAGGATGATGTCCTTGCTGCTCACGCCGGGCGCGAGGCGGCCGTCGACCCGGACCTCGTACGTCTTCGGCTTACGCTGGAGGAGGCACTGGGTGGCGAGGACCATCTCGACCTCGCTCGTCCCGATGCCGAAGGCGAGGGCCCCGAAGGCGCCGTGGGTGCTCGTGTGGCTGTCGCCGCAGACGATCGTCATCCCGGGCTGGGTGAGGCCGAGCTCGGGCCCGATGACGTGGACGATCCCCTGGTGGGGCGAGCCGAGGCCGTGGAAGGGGATCCCGAACTCGCGGCAGTTCTCGGCGAGCTGGGCGACCTGGGCCGCCGCCATCGGGTCGATGATCGGGAGCGAGCGGTCGTGGGTCGGCACGGAGTGGTCGGCCGTGGCGACGGTCTTGTCCGGCCGGCGAACCCGGAGGCCGCGGGCGCGGAGGCCGGCGAAGGCCTGGGGGGAGGTCACCTCGTGGACGAGGTGGAGGTCGACGGCGAGGACGGCGGGGGCCCCGGGCTCCTCGACGACGACGTGGTCGTCCCAGATCTTGTCGACGATCGTCCGCGGCTCGGCGGTAGTTCGCGGGTCGGTGGTCATGGGTCCTTTCGCTGCGGCGGTGTCGGCGCCGGCGGCGCGCCCACGGCAAGGCGCCCGGCCGGCGGCCGATCCTGGTCTCGTGGTTCGTGCCGCGATCCTCGGGTCGGCCCGAGGCAGGCAGTCGGCCGTGCCCAGGCCGATCGGGGGACGGCCCGACAGCGTACCAGATCGCCGCCGAACGGCGCCTGTCGACCGCGCTGATACCCAGAGGTCCTTCCCCGAGGGTACGGGGACCTAGCGGGACAAAACGCCGCCCCCGGGAACGGGCGCTCCAGCTGGTCGCTTGCGTCCCAATCTGCGCTCGCGAAATGCGAGGCAGGCCTGCCAGACCCTCTCGTGATCCACTCCAAGCACCCGGTCCACCAGGGCAGCCGCCCCCTTCTCGTCCCTCTTCCGCATCAACAGGTCGGCGTGATCGAACAGGCTGGCAAGGACAGGGATGGCCTGCGGGGTGACCTTGGGAAGCACGAGGCGCTCGGCCTCGCGGGTCTCCAGCTTGAGAACGCCGCCGCCGTAGGCTCGCCCCTCGATCTCGCCGCTGAGCAGGGTCAGCGAGCTGCACATCGCCACGGCGAGGGCACGGAGTGGCGGCGCATCGTCTCGGAGCGTCACCCCGTGGAGGAGGTTGGTACTCCACGCTCCGACCTCGTTGGCGATCAAGCGCGGGCCAAGGTGCGACATGTACGGCAGGAAGGCATGCGGGCGTCGGCGCGGTAGCGGTACGACGTACCAGGGACGGCGGACACGACACTTGTAGCGCCGCGGGATGCCGTCGTGTTCCCCCTCCTCGAGGTACCGCTGGACGGCAGCGCCGAGTCGGTTCACTCCATGAAGATCGAGCAGCCAGGATAGTTCCTCGACTCGAACCTGCAGACCAGGCACGTCCTGCGGCCGCCGTACTGCTGGCGTGAGCACGTCAGGTGGCAAACCCCGTGCCTGGGCGTCGTCAGGGCTCAGAACGAAGAAGTCGTTGGCTCCGGTTACGAAGCCGATGTCAACCGAGGCGATATCCCCGAGCCGCCCACCACCGTGCTCCTCGACGGCTTCCTGATAAACCTGACCCGCCAGGCTGTCCACCGCCGAGCTCCAGCGCCCGTTCGTCCAGGCGCTTCTTTCCCCTTCGCCGAAGGAGAGCTCTGCAAGGGCTGCCACGTCGGGAACCCGCCGAACGCTCAGACCATGCGGTTGATCGCTCGAGGCGAGCAGCAAGATCGCGTCAACCTGTGCGTCCTGGAAGACCATCCGGTCGAAGGCCACGATCAGGACCGAGCTGAAACGCCGGAGCAGGAAGGCTCGAACGGGTTCGGCATAGTCGGCGTGGAGGAGCTCGGCCGGCAGAACGAGTGCGAGACGGCCCTCCGGCTGTAGGAAGGCTGCCCCGTGGACCGTAAAGTGCGCCCACGAAGACGCGAGGCCGCTTAGCTCGACGCCCTGGGCGAGGGTTCGGCGCATTGCCTTCTCGCGTTCGCTACCGGCAAAGCCGTGGTAGCGGATGTACGGCGGGTTGCCGATGACGGCGTCAACCGGGGCGATCCCGGCCGGATCGAGATCGAAGAAGTCGACGTCCCGGATGTCGGCGGCCGGTGCGAGGGACCGGGCCTTCGCCGCCTCGTGCGGCTCGCGCTCCACGGCCAGGAGACGGTCGGCGGAGGCGACGCCACCGAGTTCCCGGAAGCGCTCGTCGATGGCTGCTACAAAGGCACCGTCTCCGCACGACGGCTCGAGGACTCGATCCACCGGCGATCGAACTGCCCACCGAACGAGGAACCGGGCCACCGCTGCCGGGGTGTAGAAGCCGCCCCGCGCCTTCGCCTCCTCGCGGCTCTCAACCGTGATCGCTCCCATGGGCGTACCGTCCTCCTGGAGCGTGACAGCTAGGCCGTCACGCCCTCAATCCGAGCACGTCCTGGCACGCTCGGTACAGGACGCGATCGATGCTCAGATCGACGGGCACGGGGACGACCCGGTACTGGGTCGGAGCCGTCACCGACACGGGCGTAAAGCAGAAGAGACCCACACCGTCCAGGACCTGGGCCGCAGCGCGAGCGTGGCGCACCACCGCATCGAAGTCTCGTTCGTCGACGACGCGTGCCGTAATGAAGAGGTATGCGCGGGGTGGTACTGATCGGAGCCACGAGGTCAGGTTCCCTCCGGGGATCGACGTCGGAGACTTGCCTTGGCCAGCCATGATGCGGCCGTACTCTGCCTTTAGGTCGATCGTCTTGAAGGCGACCTCCTGGATCCGCTTCTGCAGGTCGGCCGATCCTCGCCGCCCGATCGGCACCTGCCTCGGAGACAGGGGATGTCGTGGGGTGCCGACCGCCTTCGCTTCGAGAACAAAGCCTGCGATGCCGCCGCTTGGGTAGGTCAGGTCGAGATTGTGGTTCGGGTAGACGAGGCCCGGAACGCCGCGGCGCGAGTAGAGCGTCACGCCGGCGCAGTTCTCCAGGAGCAGGGCCAACAAGTCGTTGAAGAAGTCCCCCTTGCCGTTCTGGAGATCGCCGATATCCGCCGTTCCAGATGCGACGTTCGAGTCGAACTGCTCCATGGCGCGGACAAACACAGCCTCGATCTGGCTCCAGGACGTTGCGCCGGAGGCCTTTGCCGTCGTGTACATCGCCCACAGGGGAGCACAACCTGGCTTGGTCGCCACGATCCGGCTAGTTGAGCGGGCGGTTGCTTGGCGCGCCATGGCATGAGGATGCCACGTCGGGCTCAGCCTCGTCGGCCAGCAGAGGAACGTTGACCGTGAGCGCTCCTTGCGGTGGTGGAAGTGGAGTAGGGAGTTTCCCGCCTCCTCTACCCCGTCGCGGCCCTCCCGTCGACGATCCCACCGAACGGCGTCCGGAGGGCGGCGAGGGCGCCCAGGGCGAGGAAGCCGGCGACGACGAGCCAGATCGAGGTCACCCCCGTCGCGCCGGCGAGGGCGCCGACGGCGGTCGGGACGACGAGGAGCGACGCCCGATTGCCGGTCAGGCGGACCCCGAGGGCCAGGGCCCGCTCGCGGCGCGGGGAGCGGTTCGCGACCCAGGCGATCGTCATCGGCTGGCCGAGGCCGAGGCCGAGGCCGGCGAGGATCATGAGGGCGGCGAGGACCGGCGTCGGCGGGACGACGACGAGAGCGCCGACCCCGAGGGCGGCGAGGATCATGCTCGCGGCGAGGAGCCGCTCCCGGCCCAGGCGCTCGATGAGGGCGCCCATGAACAGGCGCGAAATCAGGCTCGCTGCCGCCCTGAGCGACAGGAGGAGGCCAACGACCTCGACCGGGAGACCGACGGCTTCGCCGTAGGCCGGCAGGTAGGCGACGAGGACGTCGACCGACGAGAGGACGGTGATGCTGACGAGCATCGCCGTCGCCATCCCGGGGCGCCGGAGGACGAGCCAGGCGGCCCGGGCCAGCCCGACCCGGGGCTCGTCCTCCCCCGGCGGACGGGGGCGCGGGGGACGGTGGGGGATCGTGAGGGCGAGCCCGAGGGCGATGGTCGCCATGGCGGCGCCGAGGAGGAAGACGGGTGTCTCCGGGGTGAGGGCAACTCCGCCGAGCGACGGCGTGACGGGGCCGGCCGACGAACCACCGACCCCGGCCGCGACACCGGCGCCGAGGACGAGACCCGCCGTCGCCGGGCCGATGAGCTGCCCGAGCGATGCGCACGTCGCGTACCACCCGTAGCGGAGCTCCCGTCCCTCGCGGGGCCCGCGGTTCGCGATCATCGTCTGGCCGGCGACGTGGCTCGTGATCTGGCCGAGGCCGAGGAGCGTCATCGCCGCGGCGAGAACGAGGAGGGAATCGGCGGCGGCGGTCACGAGGCTGGCGACGGCGAGGATCGCCATCGCCCCGGCGAGGAAGCGGGCTTCGCCGCGGCGATCGACCCAGCGACCGATGGCGACCGCCGTCGCCGCCGGGAGGATCGAGAAGGCCGACTGGACGAGCCCGATTTCGAAGGGACCGGCGCCGAGGCCGAGGGCGCGGTACGTGACGACCGGCCGGACGGCGTTCACCGCCCCGACGGAGAGGACGACGATGACGAGCTGGGCGGACAGGCTCCGGATCCAGCTGCGATCGGAGATCGAGGACGATGACGGCTGGCGGCCGGCTGTCGGTGGCTCCTCCAGCATGAGGCGTGCGGGTCAGGTGCTCGAGACAGCCGGCCACCGGGGCTGGGCGACGGCTGGTGGGGGACGGACGATTGTGGGCTCCGTGAGCTTCAGGGGTCGTGCGTGGAGCGCGATGCCTGCCATCGATGGCAGCCGGCCACGAGGCTGGGCCGTCGCCGTCCATCGTACGAGAGGGACGCCGGCTTTGCGCCCCCGACTCGCACCAGACCATGCTCCGGGCATCGTCGGCCGCATCGCGGACAATGAGGAGCGTCATCCGGCCACTGCCGACCGAGTCGAGGGTCAACGCCGCTCGTCACGCATCGAGAGGGTGCGGAGAGCGGCGTTGGCATCGGTGGTTGTTTCAGCTCGTGTCGGCCAGCAACTCCCGCAGATCCTCGATCCAAGGGTAGCCCGGTTCTCGGCGCGCTCCCGGCCGGGCCACGAGGACGCATGCCACGCCCGCTCGGTGCGCCGCCTCGGCGTCCTCGCTGGGATGGTTGCCGACGTAGAGCGTCTCCGCTGCGGGCACGCCGGCAGTGGCGAGTGCGACCCGGAGGGGCGTGGGGTCTGGCTTCTCTGCGCCCGCCTGGGCCGACGTGACGACGAGGCCGAGGTACGACCCCGCCCCCAATGCCTCGAGCAGCCCTGGCAGCCAGGCGTCCCAGTTCGAGACGACGCCCACGAAGACGCCAGCCTGGCGCATGCCGCTCAGGGTGGGGAGCGCGTCGGGGTAGAGCATCCAGCGAGATGGCTGCCGGATGTCCGCCCAGAGCGCCCGCGCGATTTCCTTGGGGCGCTCGAGTCCGCAACGCAGGACGACCTGCAGATAGAACCACTGCCAGAGGCGCCCGCATTCCTCGGGCGCTCCATATCGGAGCCCTCGCTGCCGCATCCGCCCCAGCGCGGCGAAGAGCTCTGAGCTCGCCGTCGCCAGTCGATCGGCGTCGGCTTCGGTCCCGTGCTCCCGACAGATGTCCGCCAGCAGATCTCCGAACGGCCGCGCGGTGTCGACGAGGGTTCCTCCGGCGTCGAACAGGACCGCCCGGTAGGGCCGGTGGCGGAAGATCAGACGCCCCCTCGAGTCAGGCACCATCACCCAGGGCCCGCAGGAGGTTCGCCATTTCGATGGCGGCCAGGGCTGCATCCCAGCCGCGGTTCCCGGCCTTGGTGCCCGCCCGCTCCACCGCCTGCTCCAGGGTGTCGGTGGTGAGCACGCCGAAGGTGACCGGAACGCCCGTCTCGCGGCTGGCCGCAGCGATCCCTCGAGCTGCCTCGGCGGCGACGTACTCGAAGTGCGGCGTCGCGCCGCGGATGACGGCCCCGAGGCAGATGATGCCGTCGTAGCGACGGCTGTCGGCGAGGCGGCGCGCCACGACGGGAATCTCTAGGGACCCCGGGACCCATGCCACGTCGACCGCGTCCGGCGCAACGCCGTGCCGTCGGAGGCAGTCCAGGGCGCCCTCGAGCAGCGTCTGGGTGATGGCACCGTTGAAGCGGGCGACCACGACGCCGAATCGGAGCCCGTGCCCGACCAGCTGTCCTTCGAATACCTGCATGTTGGCACTCCTCCTCGATGTCAGATGTGGAACAGATGCCCGAGCTTGTCCCGCTTGGTTCGGAGGTACCGCTGGTTGTGCGGCGTCGGGGGGACCACCAGCGGCAACCGCTCCACGATCTGCAGGCCGTACTGGTCCAACGCGGCAAGCTTCCGGGGGTTGTTGGTGAGCAGCCGGATCTTGCGGGCGCCAAGATCAAGCAGGATCTGAGCGCACACCCCATAGTCCCGGGGATCAGGCGGAAACCCCAGGACCTCGTTGGCCTCGACGGTATCGAGCCCCTGCTCCTGGAGGGCGTAGGCTCGAACCTTGTTGGCCAGGCCGATGCCGCGACCTTCTTGGCGGACGTAGAGCAGCACGCCACCGGCTTGGCCGATGAGCTCCAGCGCTTGGCCCAGCTGGCGCCCGCAGTCGCAGCGAAGGGAGTGGAGCGCGTCGCCGGTCAGGCATTCGGAGTGGACGCGGACCAGCACCGGCTCCGCCGGGGTCACGCGTCCGCGGACGAGCGCGAGGTGCGTCTGGCCCGTCGACAAGTCCTCGTAGGCGTGGACCGCGAACTCGCCGTGCGCCGTCGGGAGGGTCGCCGCCGCGACGCGCTCGACCACCCGCGCCTGGGTCCGACGGTAGTTCACGAGCTCGGCGATGGTGATGAGCTTCAGCCGGTGCTCCCGGGCGAACTCCACGAGCCGCGGCAGCCGCGCCATGCGGCCGTCGTCGTCCATGATCTCGCAGATGACTCCGGCCGGTGCCAGCCCCGCCAGGCGGGCGAGGTCGACTGCGGCCTCGGTGTGCCCACGCCGGCGCAGCACCCCACCGGGCTCGTACCGGAGGGGGAAGACGTGCCCGGGCCGCCGCAGGTCGGCCGGGCGGGTCGCCGGATCCACCAGGGCTCGAATCGTCAGGGCACGTTCGTAGGCCGAGATGCCGGTCCGCGTGCTCCGGTGGTCAACGGAGACGGTGAACGCGGTGCAAGCGCGATCCTCCGAGACCGGCACCATCATCGGGATGTCCAGGGCGTTCAGCCGGTCGGCGGTCAGGGGCACGCAGATGAGCCCCCGCCCGTACCGGGCCATGAAATTGACGGCCTCCGGGGTGACGAGTTGGGCCGCCATCACGAGGTCGCCCTCATCCTCCCGCTCCTCGTCGTCTAGGACCACCACCATCCGGCCGGTGCGGATGTCTTCGACGGCCTCAGGAACGGTGGCAAAGGGGCTCGTGGCGAGCGCGGGGGTCACCGCCATGGACGTGGCCCCCTCCCCACCGCGGAGCCTCCCCGTGCCGACGCCAGGAGCCTCTCGACGTATTTCCCTAGGACGTCCGCTTCGAGGTTGACGGGCTCACCGACCATCCGTCGACCCAGAGTGGTGGCGGCGAGCGTGTGTGGAATGAGAGCCACGGCGAAGCCGCGCCCGCCCGGGGTTTCGCTCACCACCGTCAGGCTCACGCCGTCCACGGCGATGGATCCCTTGGGGACGACGTACCGCATGACCTCGGGCGGGGCGGCGATCTCGAGGAGGACCCCCTCGCCGTGGGATCGACGGGCTGTCACCCGTCCCACCGCGTCGATGTGACCCTGGACGAAGTGGCCGCCGAGGAAACTCGTCGGCCGGGCCGGGCGCTCGAGGTTCACCGGTTCGCCGGGACGGAGCTCCTTGAGCGTCGTCCGGCGCAACGTCTCCAGGACGACATCCATGCCGGCGACGGCGGACTGGATGTCGGTGATGGTGAGGCAGACGCCGTTGACGGCCAGACTATCCCCGGGTCGGAGGCCATCAAGGCCGCCGAGGTCCACCGCCAGTCGCATCCCCCCGGATGAGCGGCTGACGGCCACGACCGTTCCCTTGGCTTCGACGATGCCGGTGAACATTCAGGACCTCGCCTCCGATGCCGCGGTGGCCGTGGGCGCAGGCCCGGCGGGTGAAGCGACGTAGCCTTCCAGCAAGACGTCATCACCGATCCGCCTTGCGGCGAGCCCCCGGATGGGGATGGCGTCGGCCAGGCGTGCGACGCCATCACCGCCTACCGGTCCCGGGGCCGCGACTCCGCCAACGATCCTGGGCGCGACGAAGATCAGGACCTTCTGGACCAGGCCGGTGGCCAGCGCTGCGGCGCTCAGCGTCGGTCCCCCCTCAAGCAGGACGTGGACGATGCCGCGGCGCCCCAGCTCGGAGGCCAGCGCCTGGAGGTCGACCCGGCCGTCGGCTCCCGGCGGTAGCCGAAGGACCTCGGCTCCGGCCGCCTCGAGCGCCCGGACCCGGTCGGCGGGAGCGTCGGACGTCACGGCGATCAGCGGCGGACGCGAGTCTCCGGCTGAGGTCAGGACCCGAGCCGCGGTTGGGGTCCGCGCGGCGCTATCGACGACGACCCGCAGCGGCTGTCGCGGCGCTCGGCTCAGCGGCGTGGTTCGCCCGGCCGGCCGGGCGGTCAAGAGCGAGTCGTCGGCGAGCACCGTCCCGATACCAACCACGACGGCGTCCACCTCCGTGCGAAGGGCGTGGACCAGCCGCCGAGAGTCCTCACCGGAGATCCATCGAGCGTCTCCGCTGCGGGTAGCGGCCCTACCGTCGAGCGTCATGGCGACCTTCATGGTCACGAACGGCAGGCCGGTGCGGCGGTGATGGACGTATGCCTCCAAGAGCCGGCCGGCCTGATCTCCCAGCAGGCCCACGTCCACGGCGACCCCGGCCCGGCGGAGGTCGGCGACCCCTCGGCCGGCAACCCGCGGATCAGGGTCCAACATCGCCGTGACCACGCGCGCGATGCCAGCGCGACGGATGGCTTCGGTGCAGGGCGGCGTTCGGCCGGTGTGACAGCAGGGCTCGAGCGTGACGTACAGGGTCGCTCCACGGGCCCGGGGCCCGGCTTTTCGGAGCGCGACCACTTCGGCATGGGCCGAGCCGGCGGCGGCGTGGTACCCCGAGCCCACGACCGCGCCGTCCGGCGCGACGACGACCGCCCCTACGGCCGGATTGGGGCTCGTCCAGCCCAACCCTCGACGCGCAAGGCCCAGTGCGCGCCGCATGGCGCCGAGGTCCGTCGAGGGACCGGTCGCGGCCATGAGTCCTCCTGTCGACGTGCCGCCCCGTTGTTCTTCGTCCAACTTCCCGCGGCCTTGGGGCGACGCAAATAGGCCCCGGGGACGCCCCGGGGCCTGGAACGCACGACACATCGCAGTCGCGCGACCTGGACCGTCGCGCGGCTCACCTCTGTGCCTTCTTCCATCCGGACTGTACCGTCGGCTCCGGATTCCCACCGGTATCAGTCCCACGGCCGGCTGCGGCTGTGGGAGTCGCGGCGCTCGTCCCCCGCGTGGCTGGCGGAGGCATCACCACCGATCGGGAATTGGGGCCACATCGAGAGCCGCAACAAGCTCCCAAAGAGCCCCTCACCCTGCCCCGAAGGCGTATGCACTTATGCGCAGAGCATACCATCTGGGTGGGTGGGCTCCGCGGGTTTGGAACGTCTCCTCCTGCTCGGTGGGCAGGCCGGTGGTGCGGCGACCGTCGACACCCACGTGGGGCGTTTTCCGAGGGGCGCAGTCGCCGTACGAAGCTCCCGGGCTTCGAGCCCGTCTCGCCGGCAATCGCATGGCATGACGCCGACCGCCATACAACCAGAGATGAGTTGACGAACGACCCGCTGCTCCTGGTACACTGCGCTTGCTTCGCCCCGGGGCTTGCCCGAGGCGGGCGCGCGAACGCCCGGCCCTGTGGGCCGGACCCGAACGAGTGGAGCAGCGAGCCTCGTGTTCGACGGACGAGACCCAGACCGCCGCCCCGCCGCCGTCGTCCTGACGACGAACGGTCGCCAGGCGAGCCTGCCGCTCGCTGCCTTCCGACTCGTCGACGTATCGCTCCTCGGGCTCCTTCGCTCGCTTCTTGCCGGCCTCGAGGACCTTATTGGCCTCCTCCTTATTGCCGGCCCCCGGCGAGAGAACGGAGGGATCCGGAGGAACGATCGCAGCTAGCGCCATCGGACCACCGAAACCCGAAGGGACCCTCGCCGGGAGGCGAGGGTCCTTTGTTGTCGGCCGGGTTGCACCCGCGCCGACGGACGCGAGAACCACCCAACCACGAGGCAGAAGGCGATACAGAGGAGACGTCGGCGATGACGAAGAACACCGAAACCGCCACGACAGGAGCGGCCACCGGGCGCGACGGGCCGGGCGCTGGCAGGTCCTCGGAGCGCGCCACCGACCACCGTCACCGGAGCCACGTCCCGGGCGACGGGACCGCCCACGCCGCCGCGGTCGAGCGGGCCCGCCGGGAGATGCTCTCCGAGGCCCGGCCGCGCCGGCGGACCCGGATCGGAGCCGACGTCGTCTGCGAGGCCCTCATCCGGCAGGGCGTCGACGTCCTCTTCGGGTATCCGGGCGGCGTCATCCTCCCGATCTACGACGTCCTCGGCGAGTACCCGGAGCTCCGCCACGTCCTCGTCCGCCACGAACAGGGGGCGGCCCACGCCGCCGACGGCTACGCCCGGGCGACCGGCCGGGTCGGCGTCTGCCTCGGGACCTCGGGCCCCGGGGCGACGAACCTCGTCACCGGGATCGCCACCGCCCTCCTCGATTCCGTTCCCATCGTCGCCATCACCGGGAACGTCCCGGCGGCCCTCATCGGCAAGGACGCCTTCCAGGAGATCGACATCACCGGCATTACCCTGCCGATGACGAAGCACAACTACCTCGTCCGGAACGCCGACGACCTGCCGCGGGTCTTCGCCGAGGCCTTCTACATCGCCCGGACCGGCCGCCCGGGTCCGGTCCACATCGACATCACGAAGGACGCCCTCCAGCAAGAGACGAGCGCCCCGCATCCCTCCGAGGAGGAGGTCATCGCCGGCCTGCCCGGCTTCCGGCCGACCTTCGACGGCCACCCCCGTCAGCTCCGTCTCGCCGCCGCCGAGATCGCCCGGGCCCGGCGGCCCGTCATCCTCGCCGGCCACGGGATCCTCATCGCCAACGCCTCGGCCGAGCTCGTCGAGTTCGCCGAGAAGACCCAGATCCCCGTCGCCCACACCCTCCTCGGGGTCGGGGCGATCGACGAGCGACACCCCTTGAGCTACGGCTACATGGGGATGCACGGCTGGAAGCACGTGAACCGGGCGATCCAGTCGGCCGATCTCCTCATCGCCCTCGGGATGCGCTTCGACGACCGGGTGACCGGCAACGTCCGGACCTACGCCCCCCACGCCCGGATCATCCACGTCGACATCGACCCGTCGGAGATCGGGAAGAACGTCGCCGTCGAGGTCCCGATCGTCGGCGACGTGAAGCGGGTCCTCCGGGCCCTCATCCCCCTCGTCGAGCCCGTCGATCCGGCGACCCGGGCCGAGTACTTCGCCGAGCTTGCCGAGTGGCGGCGGGAATCGGAGAGCGCGAGCTGGCACGGCTCGGGGGCCTGGCGGGACGGCTATCTGTCGGCCGACTACGTCGTCTCACGGATCGGCGAGCTGACGAACCACGAGGCGATCTACGTCGCCGACGTCGGCCAGCACCAGATGTGGCTCGCCCGCTACACCGGCTTCCGAGAGCCGAACACCCACCTCTCCTCGGGCGGCCTCGGGACGATGGGCTTCTCGGTCCCGGCGGCGATGGGGGCCGCCCTGGGCCGGCCCGACAAGGAGGTCTGGGCCGTCTGCGGCGACGGCGGCTTCCAGATGACGATGCAGGAGCTGGCGACCCTCGTCCAGGACCACATCCCGGTCCGGATCGCGATCATGGACAACAAGAAGCTCGGCATGATCCGCCAGTGGCAGGAGATCGTCTACGCCGGCAACTACCACTCGGCAAACCTCCTCGGCCCGAACTACCTGAAGCTCGCCGAGGCGTACGGGATCCCGGCGTTCAAGGCCTCGAAGCCCGAGGAGGTCGACCCCGCGATCCGGGCGGCCCAGGCCGTCGACGGCCCGGCCCTCGTCTGGTTCGAGATCGCCGAGACTCAGAACGTCTACCCGATGATGCCGGCCGGCAAGGGCCTGTCGGACCTCATCGAGAAGTGGAACGAGCCCGAAGAATGAGCGCCGATCCCAACTCGAACGGCCGCGCCCCGGCCGACCCGACCGCGATCGCTCCGACCGGCCAGGCACCCGCCCCGGCCCATGCCGCCCCGCGCGAGCGGGCCGTCCCCGGAACCGGCGAGAAGCACCGCCACGTCCTCGTCGCCATCGTCCTCAACCGGCCGGGCGTCCTCAACCGGGTCGCCTCGCTCATGCGGGCCCGGAACTTCAACATCGAATCCCTCGCCGTCAGCCACACCGACCAGCCCGACGTCAGCCGGATGACGATCACCCTCTACGGCGACGACGTCGCGGTCGAGCAGGCGGCGAAGCAGCTCTACCGGCTCATCGACGTCCTGAAGGTCCAGGACGTCACCGCCGAGCCGACGATCGAGCACGAGCTCGCCCTCGTGAAGGTCCGGGCGACCGAGCGCACCCGCTCGGAAGTCATCAAGATCGTCGAGCTCTACCGGGGCCGGATCGTCGATCTCTCGGCCGATCACGTCATCGCCGAGGCCGTGGGGACCGAGAGCGAGGTCGACGCCTTCGTCGCCCTCCTCCGCGGCTTCGGCATCAAGGAGCTCGTCCGGACCGGGGCCGTCGTCATGAGCCGCGGTTCGGCCTCGATCGAGGAGGCGATCAAGCGATGACAGCCCGGATGTACTACGACGCCGACGCCGATCCGGCGGCCCTCGCCGACCAGACCGTCGCCGTCATCGGCTACGGGAGTCAGGGCCACGCCCACGCCCTGAACCTCCACGACTCGGGCGTCCGGGTCGTCGTCGGGCTCGCCCCGGGGAGCAAGAGCCGACCCCTCGCCGAAGAGGCGGGCCTGGCGGTCGCCGACGTCGCCGAGGCGACTCGCCGGGCGGACGTCGTCATGATCCTCGTGCCGGACACGGCCCAGAAGGACGTCTACGACGCCGAGATCGGGCCGAACCTGCGGCCGGGCCAGCTCCTCATGTTCGCCCACGGCTTCAACATCCACTTCGGGCGGATCGATCCGCCGGCCGACGTCGACGTCGGCATGGTCGCCCCGAAGGGCCCCGGACACCTCCTGCGAAGCGTCTACCAGCAGGGCGGCGGCGTCCCGGCCCTCTTCGCCGTCCATCGCGACGCCACCGGGACGGCTCGACCGCGGGTTCTCGCCTACGCCCGGGCCCTCGGCTGCACGCGGGCCGGCGTCCTGGAGACGACCTTCGCCGAGGAGACCGAGACGGATCTGTTCGGCGAGCAGGCCGTCCTCTGCGGCGGGACCGCCGCCCTCGTCAAGGCCGGCTTCGAGACCCTCGTCGAGGCCGGCTACCAGCCCGAGCTCGCCTACTTCGAGGTCCTCCACGAGCTGAAGCTCATCGTCGACCTCATGTACCGGGGCGGGCTGAACTTCATGCGCTTCTCGGTCTCCGACACGGCCGAGTACGGCGACTACGTCTCGGGGCCGCGGATCATCGACGACCACGTCCGGGCGACGATGAAGCAGATCCTGGCCGAGATCCAAGACGGCAGCTTCGCCCGGCGCTGGATCGAGGAGAACGAGCGCGGCCGGCCGGAGTTCAACCGGCTCCGCGAACGCGACCGCGATCATCTCATCGAGCGGATCGGGGCCGAGCTACGGGCCCAGATGCCGTTCATCGACCCGGTCGTCGTGACGGCCGGGCAGGCGCAGGCCGCCGCGAGCGGCCGAGGAGGTTCTCGCTGATGGCGACGTCAGTACCTCGCCCGAGCGGGCCCTTCGTCCCCGAGGGGACCGTCCGGATCTTCGACACGACCCTCCGCGACGGCGAGCAGGCCCCGGGCGCCGGCCTCACCGCCGCCGAGAAGCTCGAGGTCGCCCGGGCCCTCGCCCGGCTCCGGGTCGACGTCATCGAGGCCGGCTTCCCGGCCGCCTCGCCGGGCGACTTCGAGGCCGTCCGCCGGATCGCCCAGGAGACGAAGGGCGGGATCGCCGTGGCCGCCCTCGCCCGTTGCCGGGACGGCGATCCGCAGCGGGCGATCGAGGCGATCCGGGTCGCCGAGCGGCCCCACCTCCACGTCTTCATCGCCACCTCCGACATCCACCTCAAGCACAAGCTCCGGATGAGCCGCGAGGAGGCCCTCGCCGAGGCCGTCCGCTGGGTCCGCTACGGCCGCCAGCAGCTCGGCCGGGACGCCGAGATCGAGTTCAGCGCCGAGGACGCGAGCCGGACCGACCCCGAATTCCTCCTCCAGGTCTACGAGGCGGTCGTCGAGGCGGGGGCCTCGACGGTGAACATCCCCGACACCGTCGGCTACGCCATCCCGGGCGAGTTCGCGAGTCTCGTCCGCCGGGTCGTCGACCTCGTCGGCGACCAGGCGACGGTCTCGGTCCACTGCCACAACGACCTCGGTCTCGCCACGGCGAACACCCTCGCGGCCGTCCAGGCCGGGGCCCGGCAGGTCGAGGTCACGATCAACGGCCTCGGCGAGCGGGCCGGCAACGCCTCCCTCGAAGAGGTCGTCATGGCCCTCCGGACCCGGCCGACCCAGTTCCCGAACCTCGCCCCCGGGGTCGTGACGGAGCAGATCACCGCCGCCTCCCGGCTCGTCTCCTATCTCACCGGTTTCCCGGTCCAGCCGAACAAGGCGATCGTCGGGGCGAACGCCTTCGCCCACGAATCAGGGATCCACCAGGACGGGGTCATCAAGAACCCGCTCACCTACGAGATCATGACCCCCCAGTCCGTCGGTCTCGCCGGGAGCCAGCTGACGATCGGCAAGCTGTCCGGGCGGAAGGGCCTCCAGGCGAAGCTTCGCGAGCTCGGCCACGACGTCGAGGGCGAGCGCCTCGAGGAGATCTACCGGGCCGCCATCGCCCTCGCCGACACGAAAAAGGAGGTGACCGACGCCGACCTCCTCGCCCTCGTCGAGCAGCAGGCGGCCAAGGTCCCGGCCTCGGTCGAGCTCCTCGGCTGGAGCGTCACCTCGTCCAAGGGCGGCCGCTCGGTCGGGACCGTCTCGCTCGTCGTGGACGGCGAGGAGCGCTCGGTCGAGGCGTCGGGGAACGGCCCGGTGAACGCCCTCTACGGGGCGATCGACGCCGCCGTCGAGCCGGTCCTCGGCTGGCACCCGATCCTGACCGAGTACGAGATCAAGGCCGTCTCGGCCGGGGAGGACGCCCAGGGCCAGGTCCTCGTCCGCTGCCGTCGCTCCACCGACGACGGCCCGGGGGCGCTCGTCGTGAGCGGCCACGGCCTCTCGACGAACATCATCGAGGCCTCCCTCGAGGCCTACCTCGTCGCCCTGAACAAGCTCCACGGAGCGTCGATCGGCGGCGCCTCGGCGGCCTTCGTCTCGCCGCGGACGGCCGAGGAGCTGCCGTGAGCGCCGGCTCGGAGGCGACCTACCGGGTCGTCGCGATCCCCGGCGACGGCGTCGGGCCGGAGGTCCTCGCCGCCGGGCGGGCCGTCGTCGAGGCGGCCCTCGCGGCCGACGGGGCGCGGGTCGTCTGGACCGAGATCCTCGCCGGCGGGGCGGCCATCGACGCCTACGGGGTCCCCTTGCGCGACGAGGACCTTGCCCGCGCCCACGACGCCGACGCCGTCTATCTCGGCGCCGTCGGCGGTCCGAAGTGGGACGACCCCCGGGCCGCCGTTCGGCCCGAGCAGGCCCTCTTCGCCCTCCGCGGCCGCCTCGAGCTTTTCGCCAACCTCCGGCCGGTGACGGTCCACCCGGCCCTCCGGGCGAGCGCGCCGGTCCGGGCCGACCTCCTCGAGGGCGTCGACCTCCTCATCGTCCGCGAGCTGACGTCGGGGCTCTACTTCGGCCGGCCGTCGGAGGAGCGGCAGACCGCCGAGGGCCGGGTCGCCGTCGACACGCTCTGGTACACCGAGCAGGAGATCGCCCGGGTCGTCCGCCTCGCCTTCGAGCTTGCTCGCGGGCGCCGGCGGCACGTGACGAGCGTCGACAAGGCGAACGTCCTCGCCACCTCGCGCCTCTGGCGGAAGGTCGTCGAGGAGATCGCCCCCGAGTTCCCGGAGGTCCGCCACGAGCACCGGCTCGTCGACGCCTGCGCCATGCAGCTCGTCCGCCGCCCGGCCGATTTCGACGTCCTCGTCACCGAGAACCTCTTCGGCGACATCCTCTCCGACGAGGCGAGCGTCCTCGCCGGCTCGCTCGGGATGCTTCCCTCGGCCTCCCTCGGGGAGCGGCGGACCGCCCACGGGCTCTTCGGCCTCTACGAACCGATCCACGGCTCGGCTCCGGACATCGCCGGGCGCGACGTGGCGAACCCGATCGGCACGATCCTCTCGGGTGCGATGCTCTGCCGGACGTCCCTCGGGCGCGAGGCGGCGGCCGAGGCGATCGAGACCGCCGTCACCCGGGCCATCGACGACGGGTTCCGGACCCCCGATCTGCTGCCGGCCGATCCCGCCGAAGCCGAGCGCTGCCGTCTCGTCGGGACGAAGGAGATGACGGCCGCCATCGTCGACCGGATCGCGATTCTTCGGCCGGCGCCGGCATCGCCGGTGGCCGGCCGACGCTGACCCCGCCTCCGACGGTGGCGATCGAGGCGGCCGACCGGCGGATGCGGGACCCATCGACGGAACCGCCGCCTCCTCCTTCGAAGGGACCACTGCCATGACGAACCGAACACCCGACGTCTCCGGCCCATCTCCGGCCGGTTCGCCCGCGGGCCAGCCGGTCGTCCTCTACGACACGACGCTCCGCGACGGCACCCAGGGCGAGAACATCACCCTCTCCCTCGCCGACAAGCTCCGGATCGCCCGCCTCCTCGACGAGTACGGGATGCCGTACATCGAGGGCGGCTGGCCGGGCTCGAACCCCAAGGACGTGGAGTTCTTCCGGGCCGCCCGACAGGTCCGCTGGGCGAACGCCAAGCTCGCCGCCTTCGGCTCGACCCGCCACCGCTCGAACCGTCCCGAACGGGACCCGAACCTCCGGGAGCTCGCCGCGGCCGAGACGCCGGTCGTGACGATCTTCGGCAAGAGCTGGCTCCTCCACGTCACCGAGGTCCTGGGTGCGACGCCGGCCGAGAACCTCGCCATGATCGCCGAATCGGTCGCCTTCCTGGTCGAGCGGGGACGCGAGGTCGTCTACGACGCCGAGCACTACTTCGACGGCTACCGGGCCGACCCGGCCTACGCCCTGGCGACCCTTCGGGCGGCCCGGGAGGCCGGAGCCCGCACCCTCGTCCTCTGCGACACGAACGGCGGGACCCTCACCTCCGACCTCGTCCGGATCTTCACCGAGACCCGGACCGCCCTCGAGGCGGACCCGGGTGCGCCCCCCGTCGTCTGGGGAATCCACACCCACAACGACGCCGAGCTCGCCGTGGCGAACTCCCTCGCCGCCGTCGAGGCGGGCGCCCGCCACGTCCAGGCGACGATCAACGGCTACGGCGAACGGTGCGGGAACGCCAACATGGTGAGCGTCCTCGCAAACCTCGCCCTCAAAACCGACCTTCCGCTCCTGCCGGTCGGCGGTGGGCCGTTGACCGAGCTGACCCGCCTGGCTCGGACCGTCGCCGAGATCGCCAACGTCGTCCCGAACGACTACCAGCCGTACGTCGGCCGCTCCGCCTTCGCCCACAAGGGCGGCGTCCACGGGGCGGCGGTCGCCAAGGTGGAGCGGAGCTACCAGCACGTCGATCCCGCCCGGGTCGGCAACGCCGGCCGGCTCGTCGTGTCGGAGCTCGGCGGGAAGGCGAACACCCGGATCCGGGCCGAGCAGCTCGGCCATCGCCTCGACGGGGTCGTCGACCCGAAGGTCCTGAGCCAGCTCATCAAGCAGCTCGAGGCCGACGGGCTCGCCTTCGAGGGCGCCGAGGCGTCCTTCGAGCTCCTCATCCACCGCCACGAGCCCGGCTACGCCGCCCCGTTCCGGATCGTCGACTACACCGTCCTCGTCGAGCAGCGCGAGGGCCGCGAGCTCCTCGCCGAGGCGACGGTGAAGGTCGAGGTCGACGGCGAGGTCCTCCACACCGCCGCCGACGGCAACGGCCCGGTCCACGCCCTCGACGGGGCGCTCCGGAAGGCGCTCCGGGCCTTCTACCCGGAGCTCGACCGGGTCCACCTCATCGACTACAAGGTCCGGATCCTCGACGGCGAGCGGGCGACGGCGGCGAAGACCCGGGTCATCATCGAATCGACGGACGGGGTCCGCCAGTGGGCGACGATGGGCTCGGACACCAACATCATCGCCGCCTCGGCAGCCGCCCTCGCCGATTCGCTCGAGTACGCGATCTGGAAGACGAACGCCGCGCCGCGGCGCCGGGACGAGCGCCAATTCGCGGTCGCCCGAGCCGGCGGCGCCAGTCAGGAGGCCGATCGATGAGCAACGCCATTGCCGCCGAGCCGGGAGCCGGCACGGCCCCCGGCCCGACCCTCGAGCTCGTCCGCTGGACGGTGACCTCGGGCAGCAACGTCCAGAGCCGGGGCGCCGTCGTCATCGGCGCCGGCGATCACCAGTGGGAGGCGTCGGCCGAGGGGAATGGCCCCATCGACGCCCTCTATCGGGCGGTCGACGCCGCCCTCGCCGACGTCCTCTCCGGACACCCGCGCCTCCTCGCCTTCGACATCCACGCCCTGACCGGCGGAACCGACGCCGAGGGCGAGGTCCGAGTCCGGGTCGCCCCGCCGGCCGAAGCCGGCGGGGTCCGGGCGTCCGGCGAATACGAGGGCCGGGCCCGCTCGACGAACATCGTCGCGGCTTCGATCGTCGCCTATATCGACGCCCTGAACCGGATCCTCGCCGAGGCCCACTGGCAGGGGGCGGCGGAATCGGCCGGCAACCGGCGCCGGGCGCGGCCGGCCCGGGGCGGCCGGCGGGCCGAGCTCGACGAGGAGGCGGGCCGGATCGACACGACCGAGTGGTTCAACCGCTAGGCGGCGGGCGTCCGTGCCGCCGCACGACCGGCGGTTCGAGCCCGTAGACTCGTCTCCGCCATGTACGGCGGATCCGATCCGACCCTGATCGCCGCGGCCGAGCGGTCCGCGCGGCTGGCCGGCGGCGGCGACCGCCGGCTCCGAGCCGAGACCCCGCTCGTCCCGGGGGCGGCGAGCCGGCCACCCGGCCCGATCGCCCACGCCGGCGAGCCGGGGGCCTTCGCCGAGGATGCCCTCCTCGCCTTCTTCGGCGACGTCGAGCGGCTCGCCCTCCCAAGCTTCCGGAGCGTCTTCGCGGCGGTCACCGAGGGGCGCGCGGCGGCCGGGGTCCTTCCGATCGAGAACCTCGTGAACGGGACGGTCCGCGAGAACTACGACCTCCTCCTCGAGCACGATCTCGTCATCGGCGGCGAGGTCGTCGTGCCGGTCCGGCTCTGCCTCGCCGCCCTGCCCGGCGAACGGCTCGAGGCGATCGAGCGGGTTTACTCCCACCTCCAGGCCCTCGGCCAGGCCGAGCGCTTCCTCCGCTCCCGACCCTGGCAGCTGCTGACGACGTACAACACGGCCGGGGCCGGGCGGCTCATCGCCGAGCGCGGCGAGCGGGGGGCCGCGGCGGTCCTCTCGCCGCGGGCGGCCGCCCTCTTCGGGCTCGAGGTCCTGGTCGAGGACGTCGCCGACGTTCCGGACAACCGGACCCGCTTTCTCGTCGTCGCCCGGCCCGACGACGGGGCCTGCCCGGCCTGGCTGGCCGAGCAGGCGGCGCTCGTCGCCCGGCGGCGCGGCGCGACGCCGGACGGGGCCGAGTCCGCGAGCCCGGCGCTACGGACGACCCTCGTCCTGGCCGTCGAGAACGTCCCGGGGGCGCTGCTCCGGGTCCTCGCCGTCTTCGCCGAGCGGGGCCTGAACATGAGCAAGCTCGAGTCGCGGCCCTCGCGGGAGCGGGCCTGGGAGTACGTCTTCTGGGTGGACCTCGACGGCGCCCTCCGGGCGGACGAGCCGGAGGGTGTCGAGACGCTCGCCGCCCTCGGCCGGGTCACGACGATGTGCCGGGTGCTCGGGGTCTACCCCGCGGGCGAGGCCTGAGCACGAGCCTGGCGGCGGGACGCCGGCTCCCCCTCGTTCGACAACGACACGTGACCGGACGCGTGGCACCCGCCGCCAGTGAAGGTCCCCGCCGCGACCGCGTCCGGTCCCTCAGGGTCGCGCTCGTTCGGCCACGTTCTGGACGGCGGCCAGCAAGCGACCCAGACAGGCGATGGCGCGACTCAGGCTCGCCGACTTCGCGCCTGCCTCCTGTGGGCGCCACCAACCCGCGGACGCAGCGAACTCAATCATCCGGCTCGTGTACTCGGGGCCGACGACGCGGCCGCTTCGCGGAGTCGGAACGAGACCCTCGCGGATGGCTGCTCGCGTGGACATCCGGGCGAGCTGGACGATGAGGGATTTGGGATCGGAAACGTCGTCTGGCACCCTCGGGATGCGATGGACGGAGACGCCGAGAAACCTCGCGATCTGCGGCCGATCGGCCGACAACCACGCTTCCACCTCGCGAACGGCGATGCGGAAGCACATGTGCGGCGCCGGCTGGGGGAGCCATCGGGCCCGCCCGGCGGGCGCGCAGGGAAAATCATCGTCGAGGTCGACGAGAACGACCCATGGAGAGTCTGCGCAGGCGCGCCTGCTGCGTGCGCTTCGGTGTCCGCGCGATCTGCTCCAGGAAGTCGCCTCCGTACGGATCGTTCGGCCTGCCGATGTACCGGTCGGGGTCACGGATCAGCTGAGGGACGATGTGGAGATACCGGATCCCGTGGAGGAAGTCGACGACCTCGCGAAATTGGCGATTCGCGTTGACCTGCTCAAGGTGGGTTTGGCCGAGTCGAGCTTCGTCGGCTCGGTCCTCTTCGAGGGGCCGATCGAGGAGAAGCTCGCCGCAGCGGACGACGGTTTCCCGGGTTACAACGGGCGTCCGCTTTGCCCGCTGGGTGAAGGACAGCGTGTACTGCCAGCGATTCGGCTCGCCCGTCGTCCCGAGCCCGACGCTGACCGTGACAACCGGCTCTCGTCTCGCGCTCAGCGACCGAATGGCCGAGACGCCGCCTCGGGCCCGGACGGCGGCTTGGAGCCCGCCGCCCACCTCGACCAGATCCCTGAGAAACCGAACGGAATCGAGGAGGTTGGACTTGCCCGCAGCGTTCGGGCCGACGATGAAGACCCGGCGCGCCAACCCGACGTCGACGTCGCTGAAGTTTCGCCAGTTCCTCAATCTGAGCCGCGTGATCCGGAGCGGTTCTGTGAGCGGTGCCAACGGGGTCATTGCCCGGCATTATCGCTCCCGCGCCGGCCCCACTTCTTGAGCTTCGCACCGCCGGAGCGGGTCGGTGCCTCTCTCGCTTGGGACGCGACTCCGGTCGGGGTGTCGCGGATGGTCGCTGCTCGGCCGCGTTGAAGGACGAGGGAAGCCGCTTTGGGCGCCGGCCTACAATGGCGGCGACGCGATCACACGAGCGCCGGCCGCGCGTCGATCCGACCACGACGCGCCCAGTCCCAGGAGTCGCACGCATGGCCACGATCACCGGAACGACCCCCCATCCCATCTTCCTCGCCGGCCGCTGGGCCGATTCGCCCGAGCTCCTCCCGGTCGAGAACCCGGCCCGCCCGGGCGACCTAGCCGGGGCGACGTACCAGGCGACCCCCGAGCAGGTCGAGGAGGCGGTGACGGCGGCCGTTGCCGCCTTCGAGGAGACCCGCCGCCTCCCCGCCTATGAACGGGGCCGGATCCTCCGCGAGATCAGCGCCGGGATCAAGGAGCGCCGCGAAGAGCTCGGCCGCCTCATCGCCCTCGAAGCCGGCAAGCCGATCCGCGACGCCCTTACCGAGGTCGACCGGGCCGTCCTGACGTTCCGGCTCGGGGCCGAGGAAGCCGAGCGGATGTACGGCGAGGTGATCCCCCTCGACCTCATGGCGAGCTCGAAGGGTCGGGTCGGGATCAGCCGCCGCTTCCCGGTCGGGCCGGTCCTCGGGATCAGCCCCTTCAACTTCCCGCTCAACCTCGCCGCCCACAAGCTCGCCCCGGCCATCGCCGCCGGCTGCTCGATCGTCCTGAAGCCGCCGTCGAAGGACCCCCTGACGATGCTGACCGTCGCCGAGATCATCGAGCGGACCGGGCTCCCGGCCGGGGCGGTGAGCATCTTGCCGATGAGCCGCGAGCTCGGCGACCGCCTCGTCGCCGACCCCCGCTTCAAGCTCCTGACGTTCACCGGCAGCCCGTCGGTCGGCTGGCGGCTCAAGGAGCGGGCCGGCAAGAAGAAGGTCGTCCTCGAGCTCGGCGGGAACGCCGGCGTCATCGTCGACGCCTCGGCCGATCTCGACTGGGCGGTGAAGCGGATCCTCGTCGGGGCGTTCACGTACGCCGGCCAGGTCTGCATCAGCGTCCAGCGGATCTTCGTCCACGAATCGGTCTGGCAGCCGTTCCTCGACCGCTTCCTCGCCGGGGCCGCCGCGCTCAAGGTCGGCGACCCCCTCGATCCGGCAACCGACCTCGGGCCGATGGTCGATCGGGCCGCCGCCGAGCGGACCCAGCGCTGGGTCGACGAGGCCGTCGCCCTGGGCGGCAAGGTCCTCCTCGGCGGTCGGGCCGACGGCGCCTACTTCCCGCCGACGGTCCTCGTCGAGACCCCGGTCACCGCCCAGGTCTGCAGCAACGAGGCCTTCGCCCCCCTCGTCGTCGCCTTCCCCTTCCGGGACTTCGGCGAGGCGATCCGGGCCGTGAACGACAGCTTCTTCGGCCTCCAGACCGGGGTCTTCACGAACGATCTCGCCCACGCCTGGACGGCCTTCGAGGAGCTCGAGGTCGGCGGGGTCATCGTCAACGACATCCCGACCTACCGGATCGACCACATGCCGTACGGCGGGGTCAAGGATTCGGGCCTCGGCCGGGAGGGGCTCCGCTGGGCGATCGAGGACATGACCGAGATCCGGCTGATGGTCCTCGCCTGGCCGAGCTGAGGGGCGGGGGCGAGTCGAGCCGTCGCAGGGGGCAGCGGCTCGCCGCCGCCATCGTGCACAAATAGTTGCAGAAAAGAGTTACAAATACTGCTATCCTGATCTCGTAGCGAGGCGCGGACGCGGGGACGACGTCCGCCGCCCGCCCGGCCCGGTCCGCCCGGACCGGGTGGCCCGACGCGACGGAACGAGGAAGACGTGGGCACGAGTCAGGGAGTTCCGCGGCGTGGCGGCCGACCGCCGGGGCTCTCGCCCCTGGCGATCGAGGTCGCCCTCGCCCTCGGCCAGGAACGGTCGGGGCTCAGGCTCGCCGAGCTGGCGGCAGGGATCGGCGCCCCGGTCAGCTCGGTGCAGACGGCGCTCCGCTCGCTCATCGAAACCGGGATCGTCGAACGGATCGAACGCCAGCCGCCCGGCTACCGGCTCGTCGACGACCATCCGGCCACCGCCGACCTGGTGAACCTCGCCAGTCGGCTCACGCCCCCCGATCTCGCCCTCGCCATCGTCCTCCGGAGCTGCCGGTCCGTCACCTGGGCCGCTCGCGACGGGCTCGGCGTCGTCGTCGCCCTCGATCCGGCGGCGGACCCGGACGATCGCGCTCGGTTCCTCGAGACCATCGAGCACCTGCGGGCCGACCCCCGGCTGGCGAGCTCGATCACGATCTTCGAAGCCGACGAGCTGGCCCGCCTCCTCCGGGTCGACCTCGCCCTTCGGGCCCGCCTCGCCGCCGCCGAACCGCTCCGCGGCCGCCTGTCCCGGCTGCGGCTCGTCGGGCCGTCGGGGAGCGCCCCGGCTCGCCGCTGACGGCGAGCGCCAGCCGCCGGCGGACCGTCGCCGATCTCGACGCTGCCGTTCGGCCTACACTCGCGCCCATGACTCCCGAGCCGCGCCCCCGGACCGCCGCCGACCTCCTCGTCGCCTGCCTCGAGGCCGAAGGCTGCGAGTACGTCTTCTCGGTGCCCGGCGAGGAGACCCTCGACCTCCTCGATGCCCTCTCGCGATCGACGAGCGTCCGCCACGTCACGACCCGCCACGAGCAGGGGGCGGCCTTCATGGCCGACGTCTACGGCCGCCTCACCGGCCGGCCGGCGGTCGCCCTCTCGACCCTCGGGCCCGGCGCGACGAACCTCGTCACCGGCGTCGCCGACGCCTTCCTCGACCGGGCGCCGATGGTCGCCATCACCGGCCAGGCGGCGGCCGACAAGCTCCACAAGGAGGCCCACCAGGTCGTCGACATCGTCCGGATGCTCGCTCCGGTCACGAAGTGGAACACCCGGGTCGAGCGGGCCGAGGCGATCCCCGAGATCGTCCGCAAGGCGTTTCGGGTCGCCGCCCTCGAAAAGCCCGGGCCGACCCACATCGAGCTCCCCGAGGACCTCGCCGGCTCGCCGGTGTCCGAGGACCTCCGACCGCTCGTCCCGACCCACGCCTACTTCCCGGTCCCGACCGACGAGGCGATCGAGCACGCGGCGATGCTCCTCGCCGCCTCGAACCGGCCGATCGTCCTGGCCGGGAACGGGGTCCTCCGGCGCCGGGCGGCCGATGCTCTGCGGGCCTTCGCCCGCGGCCTCCACGTCCCGGTCGCCGTCACGTTCATGGGCAAGGGCGCCATCGACGACCGCTCCCACCTCTCGCTCATGGCCGTCGGCCTCCAGGCCCGCGACCACGTCCTCACCGGGTTCGACCGCTCCGACCTCGTCGTCGCCGTCGGCTACGACCTCGTCGAGTACGCTCCGGCCCGCTGGAACGGCGACGGCCGGCGACCGATCATCCACATCGACACCCAGCCGGCCGAGACCGATGCCGCCTACCGACCGGTCGTCGAGCTCGTCGGCGACATCGAGACGACGCTCCGGCGGCTCCTCGCCGCCGTCATCCCGCGGGGCGTCGGGGGTCGGGACGCCGCCGAGCGCCACGAGGCCCAGGAAATCCTCGTCCACGCCGACCTTCGAGCCCGGATCCTCGAGGATCTCGCCGCCTTCGCGCAGGACGAGGCCTGGCCCGTGAAACCGCAACGCCTCGTCGCCGAGCTCCGGGCCGCGCTCGCCCCGGCGGACATCGTCGTCTCCGACGTCGGCGCTCACAAGATCTGGATCGCCCGGCTCTTCCAGGCCTACGAGCCGAACACCGTCGTCATCAGCAACGGCTTCGCGGCGATGGGGATCGCCGTCCCCGGGGCGATCGCCGCCGCCCTCGTCCACCCCGACCGAACGGTCGTCGCCGTCACCGGTGACGGCGGCTTCCTCATGAACGTCCAGGAGCTCGAGACGGCCGTCCGGCTCGGGCTCCCGATCAAGGTCGTCGTCTGGCGCGACGACGGCTACGGACTCATCGACTGGAAGCAGCGGACGGCCTTCGGCCGGCCCTTCGGGGTCGAGTTTGGGAACCCGGACCTCGTCGGCCTCGCCCGGGCCTTCGGGTTCGCCGCCGTTCGACCGACGTCCGCGGCCGAGCTGCCGGGCGCGCTCCGAAGCGCCCTCGAGCATCCCGGTCCGGCCCTCGTCGACGTCCCCGTCGACTACGCCGAGAACCTCCGGCTCACCGAGCGCCTCGGGGCCTTGGCCGGCCTCGGCTAGGGCAGGGGGCCGGCGGGTCGGCCCTCGGCGCGCCCTGCGGTCTCAGCCGGCCGCGGCCCGGGGCGAGCGTCGGGCGAGGGCGGCGTCGAGCGGCGAGCGGTCGGCGAGGAGGGCGGCCATGTCGACGCGGCGGAGCGTCGGCGCGGCGGTCGGTCGGCCGAGGAGATAGCCCTGGGCCGTCGCGATCCCGATCTGCCGAACGAGGGCGAGCTGGGCCGGCGTCTCGACGCCCTCGGCGACGGCGAGGGCGTCCCAGCGGCGAGCCAGGTCGAAGAGCGAGCGGAGGACGGCGACGGCGCTCGGCGACTGATCGCCGGCCTGGACGAGGGAAAGGTCGATCTTCACGAGGTCGAACCGCAGCTCGGAGAGGAGCCGGAGCCCGGCGTTGCCGGCGCCGATGTCGTCGGCGGCGACCCGGACGCCCCGGGCCCGGCAGGCGGCGACGACGGCCCGGACTCGCTCGAGGTCGCCGATCGTCGCCCGCTCGGTCAGCTCGACGACGACCCGCTCGGGCTCGATCCCCGCCCGGTCGAGGAGGCGGAGGAGGCGGGTCGCCGAGAACTCCGGCGCCTCGAGGGTTCGGGGCGAGACGTTGAGGCTCAGGAACTGGTCGGGATCGAGGAGTTCGGCGCCGGCGAGGACCGTCTCGAGGCAGGCGAGGTCGAGGTCGACGGTCCGACCGGCGGCCTCGGCCGTCGAGAAGAGGCCGAGGGCGTCCTCGAAGCCGGCCGCGGCCGACGGGCGGGTGACCGCCTCGAACCCGATGACGACCCCGGTCTGGAGGTCGACGATCGGCTGGTACGCGGGAAGGAGGTGCCGCTCCCGGACGGCGCGGTCGAGGGCGGCGATCCGGAGGGCGCTCGGGCTCGCCACGATCCGCGGGGAGCGGGCCGGGTCGAAAACCCGGACCTCCGTCCGCCCGGCTCGTTTCGCCTCGTAGAGCGCGGCGTCGGCCTTCTCGTAGAGCTCGTCGCGGTCGAGGCCCATCGCCGGAGCGGCGGCGATGCCGGCCGAGAACGACACGGCGCCGAGGGCGTCGCGGCCGACCCGGGGCTCGAGGCAGGCGGCGAGGAGGCGCCGGGCGACGACCGCGGCGTCGTCGGCCTCGGTGAAGGGGAGGAGGAGGGCGAACTCGTCGCCGCCGATCCGGAAGGCCCGGTCGGTCCGCCGGATCCCCTCGCGGAGACGCCGGGCGACCTCGACGAGGACGGCGTCGCCGACGGCGTGGCCCCGGCCGTCGTTCACGAGCTTGAAGTCGTCGAGGTCGATGAGGACGAGGGCGGCGCTCGTCCGATAGCGGCGGCACTGCTCGACGAGCCGGGCAAACTCCTCCTGGAAGGCTCGGTGGTTGCCGAGGCCGGTGAGCGAGTCCTCGAGCGACGAGGTTCGGGCGGAGCGGTAGAGGGCGTGGAGCTCACGGCGGGCCCGGTCGAGCTCCTCGGCGGGGCGGACGATCTGGCGGGCGAGCCAGAGGGTGAGGTCGGCGGCGAGGGCGAAGAGGACGGCACCGCCGGCCAGGGCCCAGAGCGGCGCCGACCCGGCGGCCCGCGACAGTGCCCCGACCGGGTTCGGACCGAGCAAGGTGCCGCCGACGAGTCCGGCGATCCCGGCCAGGACGGCGGTCCCGGCGATCGAGAGGACGAGGCGGATTCGGACGAGTCGGAGCTCGGGCGAACCGTCGAGGGCGGCGGCCGGATCGTCGGGCGGCGCCGACGCGCCCGGAGGCTCGTCGGTCTCTGGGCGGCTCGGTCCGACGCCGTCCGAGGGGTCGAGGGGGGGCCGGAACGGTCGTCCGTCGCCCCGATCGGTCGGCGGCGTCCACGATGCGAGCACGAGCTCCTGGGTCCTCTCCCACTACCGGGCGCCGGCCGCGCGTCGGGCCCGGCGCGGCGGGGGCGTCCGCGCACCACCTTCTCACGCTGGTGACGGAGACGGCGATGACCCGTTCGTCCCGGGCCGGGCCGGGACGAACGGCGGACCGGATGCCCGGGCGGTCCAGGGTGGGACGGTGCGGGGTCAGTCGAGCGGTTCGATCTCGGCGGCCTCGCCCTCAAAGGCCCGGATCGCGGCCCGGTAGTCGGCCGGGACCGGGACCGGGCGCCGGGTCGTCGTGTCGACGAGGACGAGGGTCAGGCGGGCGGTGCACATGAGGACGTCGTCGGGGATCCGGACCGCCAGGCACTCGGCCGTCACCGAGGTCCGACCGATCCGGACCGTCCGGGTGAAGACCTCGAGGAGGTCGTCGAAGCGGGCCGGGGCGACGTACTCGACGGCGATCGCCCGCATGACGAACTGTCGCTCGCCGTGCCAGAGCCCGAGGAGCCCGAGGTGGCGGTGGTACTCGATCCGGGCCTGGTCGAAGTAGGGCAGATAGCGGCCGTAGTAGACGACGCCCTGGGCGTCGGTGTCGCTGAAGGAGACCCGAGCGAGGGCCGAGTAACGGAACGGCGGGCGGCGCTCGGTCACCCGCCCGGTTTCGAGGTTCGACGTCATGGCACAGCGGATCGTAACCGGCGCCCCGGGACTCGCGCCGGGTCTCGAGCGGGTAGGATCGAACGACGATGGACGAGCTCACCGTCGCCGGCCGCGTCCTGGCCCTGACGGTCGGCGACATCACGACGATCGCGGCGGACGCCATCGTCAACGCCGCCAACAGCGCCCTTGCCGGCGGGGGCGGCGTCGACGGGGCGATCCATCGAGCCGGCGGCCCCTCGATCATGGCCGAGCTGCGGGCCCGCTACCGCGGCTGCCCGACCGGGAGCGCCGTCGTGACCGGCGCGGGCAACCTGCCGGCCCGCTGGGTCATCCACGCCGTCGGGCCGCGCTGGCAGGGCGGCGACCGCGGGGAGGCGGCCCTCCTCGCCTCGGCCTACCGGACCGCCTTCGGCCTCGCCGACGAGCTCGGCGCCCGGAGCGTCACGTTCCCAGCGATCAGCGCCGGGATCTACGGCTACCCGCTGGAGGAGGCGGCTCGGATCGCCCTGGAGACCGTCGCCGACTGCCTCGCGGGGGCGCGCTCGGTCGAGCGGGCGACCTTCGTCCTCTACTCCGAGGACACCTACCGGGTCTTCGCCCGGGCTCTCCGCCAGCGACCGCCCACGGGGGCGTGACCGGCGTCAGCTGAGCGTTCCGCCGGGCTCGAGCTCGTGGACGGTGACGTCGCCGAGGCCGCGGGCGGCGAGCTCGGCTCGGAGCTCCGTCGGCGTCCCGGCGAGGATCGGGAACGTCCCGTAGTGGATCGGCAGGACGTGCTTTGCTCCGAGGAGCTCGACGGCGAGGGCCGCCTCCCTGGGCCCCATCGTGTAGTGGCCGCCGATCGGGAGGATCGCCAGCTCCGGGCGGTAGAGCTCGCCGATGAGCCGCATGTCGCCGAAGACGTTCGTGTCGCCGGCGTGATAGAAGCGAAAGCCGTTCTCGACCTCGACGACGAAGCCGGCCGGTTCGCCGAGGTAGAGGGGGACGTCGGCCTTGGGGTTCCAGTCGCCGGCCGAATGGTCGGCGCCCGTCATCGTGACCCGGAGCCCGGCCGCTTCGACCGTCCCGCCCTTGTTCATCCCGACGATCCGCTCGGCGGCCTCGGGGACCTGCTTGGCCGCCCACAGCGAGCACTCGTGGATCGTCGGCCAGGTCGGCCTGAAGCGTCGGGCAAGCTCGAGGGCGTCGCCGAGGTGGTCACCGTGCCCGTGGGTCACGAGGAGGACGTCGCAGCGCTCGACGGCCGACGCCGGCTTCGGGCTCTTCGGATTGCCGAACCAGGGGTCGATGAGGACGGTCCGGCCGCCCGGCGTTCGAACCTCGACGCAGGCGTGGCCGTACCAGGTGAAGGACGTGTCGCGACCGAGACTCATGCTGCACCTCCGGGCGAATCCTAGTCGGCCCGGCGGCGGCCGGCGCAGCCTACACTGTTCGCCCGTGCCGGCCGAGCAGATCGCCTCGAACCTTGCCTTCGTGAACTGGACCGTCCTCGCGAGCCTCGCCGTCGGCTGTCTCGGGGCCGTCGTCCTCCTTCGCCGCCGGACGAGCGCGACCCGCGGCTACCTCGCCTTCGCCGCCGCCTGCGCCGTCGCCTTCGGCCTCCTCGCCTGGCTCGCCGACGGTGCCCTCCCGCCGACGATCGTCGGCTCGCCGGTCGTCGTCGACCCGGCCTGGGATGGGCCTCGGCGGGCCGGGCTCCTCGTCTTCGTCGTCCTCGCGGCGGCCGTCGTCGTCGCCGTCGTCCGGGGCTCGGCCCTCGGGGTCCTCGGACCCCTCGCGGTCGCCGCCGGCGCGGCCGTCCTCGGTGCAGCAGCCCTCGGCTGGGGCGGGTCGGCGCTCGGGCGGTTCCTCCTCGTCGTCGAGCTCGGGCTCCTCGCCGCGGCGACCGGCGGCGTCTTCGCGGCGATGGTCCTCGCCCACTGGTACCTGGTGACCCCGAAGCTCCCGGAAGGCCCGCTCGTCCTCCTCGCCCGGGGACTCGTCGGCGTCGTCGGGGCCCAGCTCGCCCTCTTCGGGATCGCGGCGGCCGTCGGGCTCGGCGCCCCGGGGAGCGGCGTCGGGCCGCTGTTCGGGGTCCTCGGCGGCCCGTGGGCCTTCTTCGTCTGGCTGCGGCTCGCCGTCGGCCTCGTCTTCTCCTTCGTCCTCGTCTGGGCGGCCTGGCAGACGGCTCGGACGCGGTCGATGGAATCGGCGACCGGCCTCCTCTACATCGGCGTCGGAACGATCGCCGCGGGTACGATCCTGGCAGCCGGCTGCTACTTCGGCGGCGGGCTGATCCTGTGAGGCGCGGGTCCTCGGCCCCGGGACGGGCCGCCGGCGGCAACGGAACGGAGGATCGATGACGGCGATGCGGATCCGGGTCCGCCTCTTCGCGATCCAGCGCGAGCAGGCGGGGACGCGCTCGGTCGAACTCGAGCTCGACCCCGGGGCCACGATCGAGGACGCCTGGGCGGCCCTCGTCGAGCGGTTCCCGATCCTGGCTCCCGGCCGCCCGAGCGTTCGCTTCGCCCGCAACGGCGCCTACGCCGGACCCGGCGACGTCCTCGCCGACGGCGACGAGCTGGCGGTCATCCCGCCGGTGAGCGGCGGCTCCGAGGAGGGCGGCTCCGAGGAGGGCGGCTCCGAGGGAGGCGGGCCGGATGGGGCGCGACCCGATCGCCGGCGCATCCTTCGCCTCCAGGCCGAACCGTTCGCGCCCGACCTCCTCGCGCAGCTGAGCGCCCGCCTCGCGACCGAGGCCGACGGGGCGGTCGTCGCCTTTCTCGGGCGGACGCGGGTCAGTCCCGGTACCCCGGCCCCGGGCCAGGAGGCCGAGGCGGCCCGTCACGCCGGGCGCCGGGTCGAGGGCCTCGAGTACGAGGCGCTCGAGCCGATGGCCCTCGCGGTCCTCGAGACCATCGCCGATGAGATCGCCGAGCGGTTCGGCGTCGAGCGGCTCGCGGTCGTCCATCGACTCGGCCCCGTCCCCCTCGGCGAACCGTCGATTGCGGTCGTGGCCGTCGCCCCCCACCGCGACGCGGCGTTCGCCGCGGCCCGCTACGCCATCGACGAGACCAAGGCCCGCGCGCCGATCTGGAAGGCCGAGCACTTCGCCGACGGCCACGTCTGGATCGGCGAGCCAGCCCGACCCGGGCCGGCGGAGGGATCCGCCGAGGCGAGCGGGGAGCCGTGAGCCGAAGCGCCCGAGCCCTCGACCGCTTGGCGACCCTCGCCGACGACCTCGCGGCGGCGTGGGCGCCCCGGGGTCGAGGCCGGGCCAGCGCCGGCACCGAGCGGGCCCTCCTCCGGCTCTTCGGGGTCGAGGGGCTCGACGGGGCGGGCAAACCCCTCGCCTGGTCGGTCGTCGAGCGCTATGCCGGACGGGATCCGGGGCGGCTTGGCCACGGGATCACGCTCCCGTTCGCCATCGCGCTCCTCGAGTACGACGTCGACCCGCAGCAGCTCGCCCTCGACGTGGCGGCGGGCGTCGTCGACCTCGCCTTCGAGGCAAACCTCCTCGCCGAGCCCGACCGCCGGGCGACGGCGGAGGCCGAGGCGGCCCGGCTCCTCGACGCCGCGATCGAGCGGATCGACGCGAACCGGACGGCCCGGACCGAGCTCCGCTCGCTCCTCGGGGACGCGGAACCGCCGCGGCTCGGCGTGCTCCTCGACGTCGGGACGGCCGCCGAGGCGCGCCGGGCCGGGGCGTCCGTGGTCCGGGCGGGGGCCGACGTCGTCCTCGTCGAGACGCCCTCGGGGCGAGAGCTCGTCGAGCGCCTCAGCGTCGCCGGTCTCGAGGTCGTCCGTTGGCAGCCGCCCGAGCCCGCGGTCCGCGCCGGCGGCGGTCGGCCACTCGAGGCGGGTCGGGAGGCCGTCGACGCCGAGCCGCCGGCCCCGCCGGGGAGCCAGCGCGGCCTCGCCGCCCTCCGGCGGACCCTCGACGAGGTGGCCGCGGAGCGCGCCGCCTACGTCCGGATCGCGACCTCGGCGCCGGCCTTCGGCGCTCCGGAACAGGCCGTCGTCGCGGCCCTCGAGCGGGTCGACCTCGTCGTCGCCGATCCGTTCCGGGAGATCGTCGACGACGGCGTCGACCCGGACCGAGCGCTCGCCGACCACGCCTTCGCCCAGCGGCTCGTCCGCCGGAGCGGGGCGACGCTCGTCGTCGGTCCCGGGCCGCTCGTCATCGGTCCGGATCTGGCGGCGGGGCGCCCCTCCGACGCGGCGGGCCTCGTCGGTCGGGCGGTGGCGCTCCTCGCCGTGTCCGTCGGCCTGGCGCGGCGGGCGGGGTTGGCGCCGACCGACGTCGTCGTCGACGCCGTGCCGAGCTGGCTCAGCGAGGAGCCGGACGCGGTCCAGCTCAGCCTCGCGACGGTCGCGGTCGAACGGGCGCTCTTCCCCGGTCATGCGTTCGCCTTCCGCCGGCCTCGGGTCGGGGCCGGACCGTTCTCGCCGGCCGCCTGGCCGGCGCTCGTGGCGGGCCTCCTGCCCGTCGCCGGGCCGGTCGACGTCGTCCTCGGACCCGAGGCGGATCCCGAGGCGATCGGTCGGACGGTGGCCGGGCTGCGGGCGGCGGCCGCCGTCGCCGACGGCCTGCCGCGGATCGAGGCGCCGACGCTCCGGGGCGCCGGTGCGGAGCTCGTCGAGCGGGTGCTCGAGGTCGGGGCGGCGTATCTCGCCGAGCTTCGGGAGGGCGGACCGGCGGCCATCCAGGAGGGGCTCGCCCGGGTCGGGGGAAACGGACGCCGTCCGGGCGGCGGAGCGCTCGTCGGGGCGGTGCTCGGGTCGGCGGGCGGGGCAGGTGGCCTCGGAGGCGGCGGGGGCGGCCGACCGGCCGGGTTTGGGGGCGAGGCGGTCGTCGAGCGGGGCGGTGCCTTCGATCCCCTCGCCGCCTTCGAGGTCTGAGGGGGCGGCGAGCGGCCGATCCCGACCGCCGGTCCGGGCTACGACTCCCGGAAGACGAGGTCGTGCTCGCGGACGTGGTCGGCGACCTTGATGGCGACGTCGTCGCCCGGGTTCGCGCGATCGACGCGCCGGTGCTCGATCTCCATCGACTCGACGGTCTGGACGAGGTCGGTCGTGTGGCCGCGGATGTGGATCCGGTCCCCGACGGCGAGGGGAGCCCGGAGGCTCAGGGCGGCGACGGAGAGGTGGCTGAAGTAGTGGGTGACGGTGCCGACGGCATCGGCAGGGTCGTGGGTCTCGGACATGGTGCACCTCCTCGGGCTGACCGTACACCGTCGTGCGACGCTCGTCGAGACCCGCCCGCCGTCACGCCAGTACGCATCCGAACGTCCGTGCCGGCGGCTGCCGGCCCGCTCCCGCGCCCGGTCGCGGGCGCGTGCACCCGGTGCACATTCTGGGGGCCCGGTCGGCCCCCGAGGCGGCCGGCCTGTCGGTTC
>JBHOQO010000080.1:0-17856 GCA_042408925.1 Chloroflexota bacterium
CAATACTTGACTTTGCCACGGAAAGAGCCTAGCATGCATCCCGCAGTCGTGCTCCGCCGCAACGGGAAGCGAGGCGCACGGTGCGCCCACCGGCGGCCGGCTGCAGGAGGTCATCGATGCGCGCTTCGGCCCGGCTCCGGATCCTCGTCGCCGCCCTCTCGGCCCTCGCGGCGCTCCTTGCGACGGCCGCCGTTACCTTGGCGGGCGGTGGTGCTGGTCCCTTCCCGCACTAGTGGGATCCGCTGAGGCGCCCCGCCGCGGCCTCCCGCGGCGGGGCGCCGGCGCGTCTCCGGGGCTCGCCACCGCCCCGCCCGGTCCGACGCCGCCGGGGCTACCCTCTCCGGCAGGATGAGCCCCGACGACCCGACGATCCTCCTCGGCCCCGGCGCGAGCGGCTCGACGGCGACCATCGCCCCGATCCTCGACGGGCTCCGCCGCCTCGGGTTCCGGGCCGAGGTCCTGGCGGTCCCCCGGAGCGGCGCCGAGACCTCGGCCCGCCGGGTCGCCGCCTCCCTGCCGCTCGGGCCGCCCATCGTCATCGGCGGCCACTCCTTCGGCGGGCGGGTCGCCAGCCTCGTCGCCGCGTCCGGGCGGCCCCCGATCGCCGGCCTCGTCTGCTGCGCCTACCCGCTCCACCGGCCCGGCCGTCCGGAGGCCGGGCTCCGGACCGAGCACTGGCCGGCGATCCGGTGCCCGGTCCTCCTCCTCTCCGGGGAGCGGGACCCCTTCGCCCGCCTCGATCTCCTCCGGGCGGCCCTCGCCGAGCTGCCGGACGCCGAGCTCGTCACCTACCCGGGCCTCGGCCACGACCTGCGATCGGTCGCCGAGGACGTCTGCCGTCGGATCGCCGCCTTCGTCCGGGAGCGCTGCGTGCCGATCGCCCGGGCCGAGCCGCCGACCGGGCCGTAGGGCACGGACCACCGCTCCGGCGACCCGCGGCCGGGTATCCTGCAGGTCGCCCCTGCCGCCCCGCGGAGGTCCGAATGGAGAGAGTCTCGCCCTCGCCGACGACGATCCTCGGGCTCGTCCTCATCGTCGTCGGTGCCGCCTATCTCGGAGCCCGCCTCGCGGGGATCGACCTCGCCGTCGTCGGCTGGCCGGCCTTCGTCATCGTGCCCGGGCTCGTCGTCTTCGCCCTCGCCTTCGTCGTCCGCGGCGCCGGCGGGGCCGGGCTGGCGACGGTCGGGGCCGTCCTCACGACGACCGGCCTCATCCTCGCCGTCCAGAGGGCGACCGGCCTCTGGGCGTCGTGGGCCTACGCCTGGGCCCTCGTCGCCCCCGGATCGGTCGGTTTCGGCCTCGTCGTTTACGGGGTCCTGACCCGAGACCAGATCGTCGCCCGGGGCGGGCTCGGGGCGCTCGTCGCCGGGCTCGCCCTCTTCCTCCTCGGGCTCCTCTTCTTCGAGGGCGTCCTGGGGCTCAGCGGTCGCGCCGTCGCCGGGCTCGACGTCGTCGGTGCCGCGGCGCTCGTCGCCCTCGGGGTCGCGATCATCGCCGCGCGGCTCTGGGGCGCCCGCCAGGGCGACTGATCGCGGCCGGTCTCCCTCACTCGACGGCGACGATCCGGAGACGTCGCTCGCCCGACGGGGTCGCCACGGTCCGCTCGTCCCCCGGCCCGGCCCCGACGAGGGCGGCGCCGATGGGGGACCGGACCGAGAGCCGGCCGGCCGCCGGATCGGCCTCGGCCGGCCCGACGATCTCGAAGCGCTCGCGGTGACCGTCGATCTCGACGACGACGACCGACCCGAGGCCGACCGCCGTCGGTCCGTCGACCCGCTCGACGACGACCGCCCGTCGGAGGCGATCTTCCAGGGCCCGGATCCGCCCCTCGAGGAAGGCCTGTTCTTCGCGGGCGGCCTGGTACTCGGCGTTCTCGCGAAGGTCGCCGAGCTCGCGGGCGGCCCGGACCCGAGCCACGACCGCCGGTCGCTCGACGCGCCGGAGGTGCTCGAGCTCGTCGCGCAACCGCGCCAGGCCGTCGGCCGAGAGATGGACCGGCTCCGGCGACGGCGGACCGCCGGAGGCCGGCGTCGGTGCGGAGCGGCGTCGGGCGACGGGCCCGGCCATGCGGGTCCCGCTCCGGGTTGTCGTCCGGCCCCCGCCGCGCGTCCCCCCTCGGGCGCCGGCCGCCGGCGGAGCGGAGGCAGCAGGGGTGACCGGCGGCACCTCGACGAGGTCGCCGTCGAGGCCGTGGCGGCGACCCTCGCCGGTGGGTCGACGGAGCGTCGCCCACGGGAGGACGAGCTCGGGCTCGGGGAGGGCGGCGGCGACGGCGGGGGCGATCCCCGCGGCAAAGGCGTCGAGGAGGGCGTCGGCGTACTCCTCGGGCGCGTCGGTCGGTGCCCACCAGATCCGGAGCACCTCCGGGTGCCGGAGGGCGAGGAGCCAGTGGCCGTCGGCGAGGGGCGGCCGGACGCCGAGGGGGGTCCGGGCGAGGGCGGCGACGCGGCGGCCGAGGGCGTTCGAGGCGAAGCCGACGTGGACGACGCTTTCGCCGGGGATCCAGTAGCCGGCGAGGCGGGCGAGGAGGCGGCGGGTCGTCGGCGCGGCGCCGTCGAGGCGGAGCGTCGGGACGCGCTCGATCCACTTGCCGACCCTCGCCGGGTCGAGCGGTGCCGTCGCGTGGGGCTCGGGGAGCTCGACGACGACGACCCCCGCGTCGACGCCGGGCAGCGGACGTCCCCAGAGCACCGGTCCGTCCGGGAGGAGGCCGACGGCCCGGAAGAGGGCCGCCGCCGATCGCCGCTCGTTCATCACCGGAGAGCGTAGCGCCTCGGGCCGGGTATCCTCCGTCCGATGGTTCGCGGATCGCACCGCCGCCGTTGGCGGAGCCTCGCCTGGCTCGCCGTCCTCGCGCTCGTCGGCCTCGGGTTCGGCAGTGGGCCGGCCTGGTTCGGCACCATCGGCCAACGCGGTGCCGTCGAGGGCGGGAGCCCCGGCCCGAGGGCGACCGCCGCGACCCCGCCGAGCGGCCCCGATGCCGCCCTCCCGAGCGCGGCTGCTCCCGCCACGCCGGAGCCGACCGCCGAACCGGACGCGGTCGCCTCGGCGCGGCCGCTCCTCGGCCCGCGCCTCCTCGATCGCTCGGCGGTGGCGGCCGTGATCGAAGCCTTCCGCCGTCGGACCGGGGCGCCGGGGGTCTCGGTCGCGATCCGTTGGCCGGACGGGACCGCCTGGACGTTCGCCAGCGGCCTCGCCGACGTCGCGGCGGGGCGACCCGTCACGCCGGCGACCCCGTTCGCGATCGCGAGCGTCACGAAGACGTTCACGGCGGCTCTCGTCCTCGAGCTCGTCGGCGAGGGTCGCCTGGGGCTCGACGACCCCGTCGGACGCTGGCTCCCCGACCTCGGCCTCCCGACCGGAATCACGGTCCGGATGCTCCTCGACCACACGAGCGGCCTCGGGGACCCGTTCCTCGAGGCCACCGTCGATCGGGAGCTCCGGGCCGACCCCTCGGCGATCTGGACGCCCGAGCGCTTCCTCGCCGCCCTCCCGAAGCCGCGCGTCGCCCCGGGGAAGGGCTGGTTCTACTCGAACGCGAACTACGTCGTCCTCGGCCTCCTCGTCGAACGGCTGACCGGGCGGCCGTATGCCGAGGTCCTCCGCACCCGGTTCCTCGAGCCCCTCGGCCTGGCGAGCGCCCTCGTCCAGCCGGATCGGCCGGGCGCCGTGGCGCCCGCCCACGGCTATCGGGTCACGAAGGCCCAGGGCGGGGTCCGCTGGACCGACCTCTCCGACGGGTCGCCGACGGACCCGTTCACCTCGGTCGTGACCGCGGCCTGGGCCGCCGGGAACCTCGCGATCTCGGCCCTCGACCTCGCCCGCTGGGGGGCCGCCCTCTACGGCGGCGGTCTCCTCCCGCCCGACCTCCTGGCGGCGATGGTCGACGACGCCGCGCGGACGGCACCGCTCCGGCCGCGGATCCCCTACGGCCTCGGGGTCCAGGTCGTCACCATCGCCGGGCAGCCGACGTACGGTCACTCCGGCCGCCTCCTCGGGGCCCGGTCGGCCCTCCGGTACCTGGTCGGCAGCGGGATCACGATCGCCGCGCTCTCGAATCAGGGGGAAGCGGACATGGGGCCGCTCGTCGAGGCGCTCGTCCGGCTCGTCCTCCCGCCGCCCGAAGGCTGCCGCCGCTGCGGCTGAGGCGCGGCCGGGTCGGCGTGCCGGACCCCGGATCCGGCAGACCGGACCCCGGGTACGAAGACCGGGTCACGGTCGGTACCGTCGGGCGATGGCGGGCCGGCGTCCCGTCCCCGAGGATGGCGGAAGCAGGGAGGCGGGTTCATGCCGACGCCGATCGAGGCCTACACCGCCGATGGCGCCCTGAGCGGGCTCGTTCCGCTCACCGGGCGACTTCGGGACCTCCTCGAAGCCGGGGGGCAGCTGCCGATCGACCGCTGCCGGCGGCGACGGCTCGACGGGGCCCTGGAGCCGCCCGACGACGTCCGCGTCCCGGTCGACGACCTCCTCCTCGTCGTCGCCGATGCGGGCGACCTCCCGGTCCACGCCGTCTGGCACGACGTCCGGCTCGTCGTCGGCCCGTTCCGCGTCGAGGGTCGCCTGCCGACGCTCCCCGGCTTCGACCCGGCCCGAGCCCTGGCCCGCCCGAGCGGGACGTACGTCCTCCTCCGCGACGCCGTCGTCGAGCTCGTCGAGCGGCCGGGCGCACCGGCCGAGCACCCCCACCTCCTCGTCAACCGCTACGCCGTCGACGAGGTCGCCGCCGACCTCATGCTCGGCTTCTACTTCCCGGGGGCCGAGCTTCGCCCCCTCCGAGCGTCGGCGGTCGCCCCGCCGGGCGGCCCGGCCGCGCCCTGAGCCGCCGCCCGCCGCCGGCCCGCTCGGCTACGCTTCGGGCGTGCCGACGACCTCGACGCCGGCGACCGTCGCCCTTCGACGGGCCGGCGTCCCCCACACGATCCACGAGCTCGACGAGCCGATCCGTCCCGGCGACGCGGCGTCGCGGGAGGCCGGCTCGTACGGCGAGGCCGTCGCCCGGGCCCTCGGGATCGACCCGGCTCGGATGTTCAAGACGCTCGTCGCCGTCGTCGACGGCCGCCTCGTCTGTGCCCTCGTCCCGGTCGCGGCGAGCCTCGACCTCCGGGCCCTCGCCGCGGCCTGCGGCGGGCGACGGGCGGCCCTTGCCGAGGCCGCCGAGGCGGAGCGGGCGACCGGCTACGTCGTCGGCGGGATCAGTCCCCTCGGCCAGCGGCGCCGCCTCCCGATCGTCGCCGATCGCCGCATCCTCGACGGGCCGAGCGTCGTCGTGAACGGCGGCCGGCGGGGGCTCCAGCTCGAGCTCGCCCCGGCCGACCTCCTCGCCGTCACGGGGGCGAGCCTCGCCACCATCGCCCGCTAGGGTCGACCGCCGCGCTCGATGGGTCCGGCGGTCGGTCGGACGCGCGGTCGTCCCGGACCTTCGCGATCGTCCTAGACCGTCGTCAGGATCTCGGGCCCCCGCTCGGTCACCGCGATCGAGTGCTCGAAGTGGGCGGCGAGGGAGCCGTCCCGGGTCGCGATCGTCCAGCCGTCCGGCCGGAGCCCGACCTCGGGCGAGCCCATCGTCAGCATCGGCTCGATGGCGAGGCAGATCCCCGGGACGAGCTCGAGGCCCCGGGCGCCGGTCCGGTAGTTCGGGACGTCCGGCGGTTCGTGCATCCGGGTCCCGATCCCGTGCCCGACGCACTCCCGGACGATCCCGTAGCCCGCCGCCCGGGCGACGTCCTCGACGGCGGCCGAGACGTCGCCGATCCGGGCCCCGGGGACGGCGGCCATGATCCCGGCCATGAGGGCGAGGCGGGTCGTCTCGATGAAGGCGGCGACCTCGGCCGGCGGGTCGCCGACGTAGAAGGTCCGGGCGGCGTCGGCGTGGTAGCCGTTCACCTCGGCCCCCGCGTCGATGGAGACGAGCATCCCGGCTCGGATGACCCGGGCGTCGGGGAGGCCGTGGACGACCTCGTCGTCGATGGAGACGCAGATCGAGCCGGGGAACGGGGGTTGGCTGCGGTGGAGCCGGTAGCCCTTGAACGACGGCCGCCCGCCGCGGCGCCGGATGTGGGCCTCGGCGAGGGCGTCGAGCTCGCGGGCGCTGACGCCGGGCCGAAGCGCCTCCTCGACGAGGGCGAGGACCTCGGCGACGATCCGTCCGGCTCGCCGCATCTCGGCGATCTCGCGGGCGGACTTGCGGGTGACGGTTCGCATCGGCGGGCGAGGCTCAGTCGAGGCGGACCGGCTCGGAACCCGGGACGAGGGGTCGGACGGCGACGTCCGGGGCGAGGGCGCTCGCGGCGGCCAGGAACTCGGCGGCCGGTCCGGTCAGCCGCTCCCGACCGAGCCGCCCGGTGAAGCGCGGCCAGTAGGTCCCCCAGTGGATCGGCAGTGCCCGACGGGGCCGGAGGAGGGTGAGGGCCCGGGCCGCCCGGACCGGATCGAGGTGCCCCGGGCCCAGGCGCGGACCCCAGCCCCAGATCGGGAGGACCGCCAGGTCGAGGGGCCGAAGCGTTGCCATCGCCGGGAAGAGGTCGGTGTCGCCGGCGACGTAGACCCGGCGCCGACCGTCGTCGAGGACGAAGCCGAGGGCGACGCTCCGGGGGCCGACCGGGGGCCGAAAGCCCGAATGGGCGGCCGGCGTCGCGACGACCCGCAGGCCGTCGAGGCGAAGCTCGGCGCCGGGGGTCAGCTCGGCGACCGGGTGCCCGTCCACGAGCCCGCCCGTCCCCGGCGGCCCCACGATCGTCGGCGCCCCGGCCAGGGCGGCGAGCGAGGGGGGATCGAGGTGGTCGTGGTGGAGGTGGGAGACGAGGACGAGGTCGACGCCCTCGTAGTCGCTCGGGCCGAGGGGCGGCACCTGCCGCTCGAGGGGTCCGAGTCGGGGTCGGAGGAGGGGATCGGTGAGGATGCGGAGGCCGCCGAGGTCGAGGACGACGGTTCCGTGGCCGAGGTACCGGAGGCGGAGCATCGACGGCATTGTGCCCGATGCGGGCGATCGGCGGCCGCTCAGGGGGCGGGACTCGTGCCGCGGGTCCCGGGCGTCCCGCTCGGGGTCGCCGACGGCGTCGAGCTCGGGGTCGGCCGCGACGCCCGCTGGACGGCCGCCGCGATCACCTCGAAGCTCGAGATGCCCCGCAGCAGCTCGCTCCCGCCCGGACTGACGAGCCGGAGCGTCGGCGTCGAGTCGATCCCCAGCCGGCGGCCCTCCTCGGTCTCGGCCGCGACCGCCGCGGCCACCTCGGGGTCGTCCAGGCACCGCTCGAAGGCGGGCCCGTCGAGCCCGGCGAACCCGGCGAGCCCGACGAGGACCTCCCGCCGGAAACCCCCCTGGTTCTCGCCCTGCTGGGAGGCGAAGAGGAGGTCGTGGTAGCGCCAGAACGCCCCCTGGCGATCGGCACAGCGGGCGGCGACGGCGGCGTCGATGCTCTCCTGCCCGAGGAAGGCGAAGTCGCGATAGACGAGTCGAGCCCGGCCGGTGGCGGCGTACGTCCGGACGAGCTCGGGCTCGATCCCGTGGCTGAGGAGCCGGCAGAAGGGGCATTGGAAGTCGGCCCAGATCTCGATCCGGACCGGGGCGTCGGACGGCCCGACGGCCGTGCCCTCGGCGAAGGTCGGGCTCGGCGATGGGCTCGGGCTCGGCGGGCTCGTCGGGGCGGGACCGGTTGGGGCGAGCGACCCCGTCGCGACGAGGGCGAGGAGGACGAGGGCGCCGCCGGCGAGGGCGGCGGCGACGTGGGAGCGCGAAGGGGAGATCTGCACGGGGCAATGGTGACACGGCGCCAGGGGCGGCGTCGGGCCGGAGCGCCCCGATTCGGGGGTCCCCGATCGGGGTGACCGGCGCCCGGGGTGGTAGATTGCTGCCATGCCCACGTCTCCTCCGCCGTCCGGCGCTCTCCCCTTTACCGGCGATCCGGCCGCCGACCGGCTCATCGCCGAGGATCCGCTCGCCCTCCTCATCGGCTTCGTCCTCGATCAGCAGGTGACGGTTCAGACCGCCTTCCGGGCCCCCTTCGAGCTCCGGCGCCGCCTCGGGGCCCTGGATCCCGCCGTCATCACCGGGCTCGAGCCCGACCGCCTCGCGGCCGTCTTCGCGGAGCGACCGGCGCTCCACCGCTTCCCCGGCACGATGGCCCGGCGCGTCGCCGACCTCTGCCGGACCGTCGTCGAGCGGTACGGCGGCCACGCCGCCCGGATCTGGACGACGGCGCCCGACGCGGCCGAACTGGAACGGCGGCTCCGGGAGCTGCCCGGGATCGGGCCGACGAAGGCAAAGGTCGTCGTTGCCGTCCTCGCCAAGCGCCTCGGCGTCCGACCGCCGGGCTGGGAGGCGGTCGTGCCCGGCCACCCGACCCTCGGGGACGTCGACTCGCCCGAGGCCCTGGCGGCGTACCAGGCCAGCAAGCGGGCCGCCCGGGCCGCCGGCCGGCGCTGAGCTCCGTCCCGTGGCGGACCGAGCGCCGCGCCCGTCGAAGGGCCCGAACGGCCGACCCCGGCGCTTCGTCCTGCCCGACGAGGACGACGCGCGGACGATCGAGGCGATCGAGGGTTTCGTCGTCGGCCACCGGCCCCGGCGCCGGGGACCGAGCCCGTCGGTCCTTGCCCTCCGCGGTCGGGGCTCGGCGCTCCTTCGGCCGGATCCCTTCGCCGCCCTCGAGGCGCGCCTCGCGTGGCTCGAGGCCGTCGCCCGCGAGGAGGCCCGCCACGCCCGGTACCGCCGCCCGGTCACCGTCGTCGTCATCGAGGTCCGGGCCGGTACGGGCCCCGAAGCCGGGCACGTCACCCCCGCGCTGGTCCGGCGGTTCGTCGAGCTCGTTCGCCGGGAGACCCGACCGACCGATCGGATCACCCGGCTCGGCCCGGCGCGGTTCGCGATCTTGCTGCCGGAGACGAACGAGCTCCAGGCGGGTCACCTGGTCGAGCGGCTCCGGGATCGAGCGGTCGTCGCGGCGGACGGGCAGCCCGCCCTCCTCGTCCATGCCGGTTGGGCGAGTCCGCGGCGCGGCGAGATGCTCCACGAGGCGATCGTCAAGGCCGAGGAGCGCCTCGCCACGCACCTCGACGGGCGTGCGCGGACTTGACACGACCCGACTCAATGACTATGATATGCGGCGCGAAACAAGGTGAACCCGGCGAACGCCGGAGACCGAGTTGGAAGGAGGTGAGGAACGATGAGCGTCGAGATCATCGCCGTCCCGCGGATCGTTGCGGGCATCCTCCTCGCCGGCCACGGCCTCCAGAAGCTCGCCGGCTGGTTCGGCGGCGGCGGGCTCCGCGGCACGGCCGCCTTCCTCGAGCAGCTCGGCTTCCGGCCGGGCCGCAGCTGGGCGATCACCGTGGCGCTCGCTGAGACCCTCGGCGGGGCGAGCCTCGCCCTCGGCTTCTTGACGCCGATCGGCGCGGTCCTCGTCCTCGGCGTGCTCACGACGGCGATCCTCGCCGTCCACGCCCGGAAGGGTCTCTGGAACCACAACGGCGGGATCGAGTACCCGTTCGTGCTCGGCGCGATCGCCCTGGCGGCGGCGATCGGCGGCCCGGGCCGCTTCTCGCTCGACGCGGCCCTCGGGCTCGACCTGCCGGTCTGGGTCGGCTGGCTCGCGGCCGCGATCGTCGGCCTCGGCGTCGTGACGGCCTTCGCCGTCCGGAGCCGGGCGACGCGGGCGACCGGCCGCTCGATGCCGACGACCGGCCCGACGGGTCCCGTCGTCGGCGGCCGGCCTGAGGCCGAAGCCGGCGCGCGGGCGGCGTTCAGCGCCGTGCGGGCGCCCTTCGCCGGAGGCTGGGCGGTCCTCGTCGAAGAGCGGATGCTCCGGATCCGCCGCTGAGGGCCGTCGACGGCCGCCGCGAGGTGATGGCCACGGCGATCCGTCGAACCCCGATCCGGCCCGGCCCTCCTGCGTCGTGATCGATGCCGTCGCCTCGGCGATGGTAGCGATGGCGGCGACGGACCGCTGACCGTCGAAGCACGGTCGTCGGCCGGGCCGTTCGTGCCGGCTGCGATCCGGATCTCGTCCGGACGCCGCGGCCGGCGTACGATTCGCAGCGGCGTTCAAGGAGGTGAAGACGATGGCACGATGGCCCCGTGCCGGCGTGACCGCGCTCGGGCCCGTTCGAGCCGCGATCGATCGCCTTCGCTCGCGGGCGGCGCGTCCGCCGGTCGATCTGCGTGATGGACGCGATGCATACACCCTCGTCGTCGATCTGCCCGGTGTCGAGCCGGCGAACGTCGAGGTCACCGTGGCGGGCCGAGCCGTCGAGGTCCGCGCCGAGACGGCGGCAGCCCACGAGCGCGTCGAGGGTGGGTACCTGATCCGGGAGCGGCGGACCGGTGTCCTGACTCGGCGACTCGTGCTCCCGGGTCCGGTCGATCCCGAGGCGACGACGGCCCACATCGAGGCCGGGCGGCTGACCGTCCGACTTCCGAAGGTCGCTCCGGAGCCGGCGCGCCGGATCCCGATCCGCGTCGGCACGGCCGCCGCGGTGCGAAGCGGCGACGGCTCGGCGGAGGCGGCCTGATGAGCGGCGAGCCGCGGACCGGGCGAGCCCTCGGTCCCGTTCCCGAACCGATTTCCGATTCGATTCCCGATCCGAGCCGCGAGCGGGCAGCCGCCCCGTCCGAGGGCGCCGCGGCGAGCCGATCGCGGTCCGACGGCCGGGCGGACGGTCGTGACGGCCGTGCCCCCCTCGCCGCGGTGCCGGTCGTCCGGGACGGCGACGGCGCTGCCGGACGACCGCTGAAGATCGCCCTCATCGCCCCGCCGCTCGTGCCCGTCCCGCCGCCGAAGTACGGCGGCACCGAGCGGGTCGTCGCCGCCTTGGCGGCCGAGCTCGAGCGGCGCGGCCACGACGTGACGGTCTTCGCGGCCGGCGACTCGCGGCCGGCCGGCCGCCTCGTCCCCGTCCTCCCGGAGTCGGTCTGGTCGACCGGCTACCGAGGCGACGTCGCCGCCCACTTCATCCGCACGGCGGCGATCGCCTGGAGCCGGGCCGAGGAGTTCGACGTCCTCCACTCCCATCTGGAGGGCCACGGCTTCCTCCTCGCCCGTCACGCGCCGCGGCCGGTCCTGACGACGCTCCACGGTCGCCTCGACGTCGCCGGCCTGCCCGAGCTCCTCGAGGCGTTCCCGGAGATCCCGCTCGTCTCGATCAGCGACAGCCAACGCCGCTGGGCGCCCCGGGCGAACTGGATCGCGACCGTCCACCACGGGCTGCCCCTCGAGGCGATGCCGTTCGACGAGCGGCCGGGCTCGGAGCTCCTCTTCGTCGGCCGGGTCGCCCCCGAGAAGGGGATCGCCGAGGTCATCGAGCTCGCCCGGCGGTCCGGGCGGCGGATCCGGATGGTCGCCAAGGCCTACGACCCGGCCGAGATCGAGCTCTTCGAGCGGCTCGTCCGGCCGGCCATCGAGGCCGGGCTCGTCGCCTACGAGGGCGAGCTCGGCGAGGGGGCCCGGAACGAGTGGTACCGCCGGGCGCTGGCGACGCTCATGCTCGGCGCCTGGCCGGAGCCCTTCGGCCTCGTCGCCATCGAATCGCTCGCGGCGGGGACGCCGGTCATCGCCCGCCGGGCCGGGGCGCTCCCCGAGATCGTCGAGCACGGCGTCGACGGCTTCCTCGTCGACGACGTCGACGAGGCGATCCTCGCCGTCCGGCTCGTCGGGCAGCTCGACCGCAAGCGGATCCGGGCCCGGGCCCTCGAACGGTTCTCGGTGGCGCGGATGACCGACGCCTACGAGGCGATCTATCGGCGGCTCATCGCCGAATGGGCGGCCCGTCGGGGAGCCGAGCCCGGGACCCCGGAGATTGCTCGGCCCGGCGCCGCGGCGAGGAGCGTCGAGGTCGGGGCGCCGGGCCGGGTCGCCTGAGGGTCGCCTGGGGGTCGCCTGGGGGACGGCTGGCGGGACGGGTCCGGGGCCGAGTCGCGCGGGGACACCTGCGGCCCGCCCCCGAGCGCTGTCAGCGTCTTCTCATGAAGGCGACGACAATGAGAAGACGATGAATCGCTTCCGTCCCGACCCCCGCCCGACCCGAGGCGGCCGCACCGATGCACCTCCTCCTCGTCGAGGATGACCTCCGGCTCGGCCGGGTCCTCCGTCGGCTCCTCGAGGACGATCGCCACCTCGTCGAGGTCGCGACCGACGGGGCGAGTGCCCTGGAAATCGTCGAATCCGGGCTCGGCCTCGACGCCATCATCCTCGACGTCGTCCTCCCCGACATCTCGGGCCTCGAGGTCGCCCGGCGGATCCGGCATCGCGGCGACGACGTCGCGATCCTCATGCTGACGGCCCGCGACACCGTCGGCGATCGGGTCGCCGGCCTCGACGCCGGCGCCGACGACTACCTGGTGAAACCGTTCGCCTACGAGGAACTCGCGGCCCGGCTCCGGGCCCTCTCGCGGCGCCGGGAGCGATCGCCGCGGCGGGCCGACTCCCGCCTCGTCGTCGGTGACATCGAGCTCGACGAGGGGCTCCGGCGGGTGACCGTCGCCGGTCGCCCGGTCGATCTGAGCCCCCGCGAGTTCTCGCTCCTCGAGTGCTTCCTCCGGCACCCCGGCCAGACCCTGAGCCGCGATCAGCTCCTCGATTCAGCTTGGCCGTACGGAACGGCGATCACCCCGAACGCCGTCGACGCCTACGTCCACTACCTGCGGACGAAGCTCGGGTCGGCAGCCGGTCAGCTCGAGACCGTCCGCGGCTTCGGCTACCGGCTCGTCGATCGCCCGGCGGGCGCCCGCCCGAGGGTCCGCTCGTGACCGCGCCGCTCAGGGCCGAAGCGCCCGAGACCGCCCCTCCTTCGACGACGCCGCCCGCCGGCGGGGACGAGCGGATCGAGCGGGCGGCCGAGGTCGCCGACGCCCGGACGCTGCGACGGGTCGGCTGGCGGCTCGTCCTCTGGGCCGGCGGCTCGATGCTTGCCGTCCTCCTCGTCCTCGGGACGATCCTCTACGCCGCGGTCGCCCGGTCCCTCGAAGCGAGCGGGGTCGCCACGCTCGACGCCCGGGCCGACGCCATCGCCGAGCTCATCGAGGACCCGAGCCGACCTCCGCAGATCGGCCTCGCCTTCGGCGGGCGCGGCTCGGGAACCTTCGCCCTCCTCCTTCGACCGAACGGCCAGCCGCTCGTCCTCCCGGCGACCCAGCTCCCGGCCGGCCTACCGGATCTCGAGTCGGCGACGGCGGCGCTGGCGAACGGGCGGGACGTCCGGACGCTCCGGATCGGGGACGTCCCCGTCCGGATCCTGAGCGAACGGATCACGGCCCGGCGCCTCGGCGACCTCGTCGTTCAGGTCGTCGGCGACCGGACGGCCGAGCAACGGACCCTCGACGTCCTCCGGATCATCCTCCTCGTCGGGAGCCTCCTCGCCGCGGTCGGGGCGGGGGCCGCCGCTGCCTGGTACAGCCGCTGGGCGCTCGTCCCGGTCCGGGACGCCCTCGCCGCCCAGCGGGCCGCCCTGCGGCGACAGCGGCAGTTCGCCGCCGACGCGAGCCACGAGCTGCGGACCCCGCTGGCGGTCATCGCCAGCGCCCTCGAGTACCTGCGCCGCCACCCGGAGCGGCGGGTCGAGGAGGTCGCCGACACCCTCGACGACATCGGCGCCGAGACCGGACGCCTCGGGCGACTCGTCGACGATCTCCTCCTGCTGGCGCGGTCCGATTCGGGTGCGGTCAGCCTGGAGCGCCTGCCGGTCGACCTCGGGGCGGTCGCGGGCGAAGCCGTCGCCTCGATGGCGAAGCTCGCCGAGGAGCGGGGCGTGACGGTCGAGCTCCGCGCCCGGCCGAGCCTCGTCGAGGGTGATGCCGCCCGCCTCCGCCAGCTCGTCGGGAACCTCCTCGACAACGCGATCCGGCACGCCCCGACCGGCGGTCGGGTCTGGTGCACGGTCGACGGCGACGCCGGGAGTGTCGAGCTGACGGTCGAGGACGACGGGCCCGGGATCCGGCCGGAGCACCTGCCGCGGGTCTTCGATCGCTTCTGGCGGGCGCCCGGGTCGCCGGGCGAGGGGAGCGGTCTGGGGCTCGCCATCGCCGCCTGGATCGTCGAGCGCCACGGCGGGCGGATCTCGGCCGCGAACCGGCCCGAGGGCGGCGCCCGGTTTACCGTCCGTCTGCCGCGCCTCGTCGTCCCGGCCGGCGGGCGTTGACGGCCCGGGCCGACCCCGCGTTCCGGGCGGCCGCGCGCCTCAGCGCGACGGGCCGGGCGAGGCGCCCCCGTTGCCGCGCTCCCGGAGGAAGCGCTCGATCTCACTGATGAGGTCCTCGCCCGAGGGGAGGCGGGCCTCGTCGACCATCGCCTCCAGGCGCTCGACGTACGAGCGGGTCGCGTCGTCGACGGCGGCCGCGGTGTCGAGCCGGGTCCGGAGCTGACGGGCCTGCTCGTCGAGGTCGCCGAGGGGGGCCGGCACGCCGAGGTGGCGACCGACCGCTCGGAGGAGCTCGGCCGCCGCGGCGGGGTAGGGGCCCGAGACGTAGTGGGGGATCTGGGCGAAGTAGCCGAGGGCCGGGACGCCCGCGGCGGCGACGGCGTGCTCGAGGACGGAGATTGCCGCCGAGGGGACCCGGAGCGTCCCTTCGGGACCGGGTTCGACGCCGCCGCGGAGGAGGTTCGGTCGCGATGCGGTCCCGAGGATCGGCACCGGGCGGGTGTGGGGGACCGCGGCCGGGATGGCGCCGAGGCTGATCCATTCCCGGACCCCGAGGGCCTCGACGAGCTCGAGGACCGCCCGGGTCAGTGCCCGCCAGCGGTAGTCCGGTTCGGCGCCCGAGAAGACGAGGAGCTCGTGGTCCCCGAGGCGGGCGCGGCGGATCGTCAGCGACGGCCACGTCAGGCGGGCAAGGCGGCCGTCGACGATCTCGAGGGTCGGTCGGCGGGCCCGGTAGTCGAAGAGGGCGTCGGGGTCGAAGCTGACGACGACCGGACCGTCGCCGGCGAGGTGCTCGGCCGCGGTTGTCGCCGCCACCCCGGCGTCGACCCAGGTGTCGAAGGCGGCGACGAGGATGCTCGCCCCGAGCCGGCCTCGCTCGGCGACGGGCTCGTGGATCTCGTAGAGGCGCACGGAGCGAAGTCTACGGGCCGCGCCCGGCTCCGGGGGTCGCCCTTCCGGCCGGCACCCCCGGTCCGGCTCCGGTCGACTCCGGCGCCTCGCCCCGAAGGGCTAGCCGGCCTTCGTCGGCTCGGCGCTCACGATCCGGGCGCTGCCGGCTGCCGGGCGGATCTCGCTTTCGTGGCCGTCGTCCCAGCGGACCCGATAGCGCGTCCCGAGGGGCGACTCGATGATCTCGAGGATCTCGCCCTCCCGGGCCGGCTGGCCCACCTTCTCGGACTCGACGATGATGCGGTCTCCGACCTTGGCGGTCATCCGAGTCACCTCCTTTGCCGCGTCTGGTACCCGCCGGGGCGACGGGTCGGCGTCGGGCAAAGGATGAGGCGGCCGACGCCGGCGAGATCCCGCACCCCGTCAGGCGTCGCCATCATGATCGCGACTTCGGGGTCGCTCGGCAAGGGCCATCCGTCCCGCCGAGCAGGTAGGCCTCGGTCCGGGGGGCGACGGCCGTGCCCCGGGCGGACCGGCGGGCGGTCGAGCCCAGCGGCGGCTAGGCGGCGTACTCGCGGAGCTTCCGGCTTCGGGACGGGTGGCGGAGCTTCCGGAGCGCCCGGGCCTCGATCTGGCGGATCCGCTCGCGGGTCAGGCCGAAGGCCCGGCCGACCTCCTCGAGTGTTCGCGGATGGCCGTCGTCGAGCCCGAAGCGGAGCCGGATGACCCGCTGCTCGCGACCGTCGAGGCTCGCGAGGACTGCGGCGAGCTGTTCCTTGAGGAGCTTGTCCGAGACCGCGTCGAGGGGGGCGACCGCGTTCGGGTCTTCGATGAGCTCGCCGAGGGAGGTGTCCTGCTCCTCGCCGATCGGCATGTCGAGGGACACCGGGTCGCGGCCGAAGCGCTGGATCTCCTCGACTCGTTCGGCCGTCATCGCCGTCCGCGGATCCTCCGAAAGGAGGGCGGCGATCTCCTCCGAGGTCGGCGGCCGCCCGAGCTTGGCGGTCAGCTCGCGAGTCGCGCGGGCGACGCGGCCCATCGTCTCGACCATGTGGACGGGGATCCGGATCGTCCGCGACTGGTCGGCGAGGCCGCGCTGGATCGCCTGGCGGATCCACCAGGTCGCGTACGTCGAGAACTTGAAGCCGCGCTCGTACTCGAACTTGTCGACCGCCCGCATGAGGCCGGCGTTCCCCTCCTGGATGAGGTCGAGGAGGCCCATGCCGCGCTTCATGTACTTCTTGGCGACCGAGACGACGAGCCGCAGGTTCGCCGTCGTCAGGTGGTCGCGAGACCGCTTGCCGAGCTCGACGAGGGTGCCGGCGGGCTGGCTCCCGGGCTCGGCGTCGGGGCGGTAGCCCATCTCGGCGAGGAGCGGGGCGTCGTTCCCGGCCTCGATCCAGCGCCGGATCGCCGGCAGGGCGACGGCGTCGCGGGCCCAATCGAAGAGGGCCCGGAGGGCGGGATGATGGCGAATCTCCCCGTCGCTCGTGCCGAGGACGCCGTGGAGCCAGTCGAGGAGCTCGAGGAACGACTCGGGGTCACGCCGCCCGTCGTAGGCGGCCCGGAACTCCCGGGCCCGCTCGAGGATCGCCTTGAGCTCCGGCGACTCGGCTTCGGCGAGGGCCGCCTCGAGGTCGAGGCTCGGCGGGGCCCCAAAGAGGTCCCGGGCGCCCGGGTCGGCGAGCGCCGAGCGCACGATCCGATGTGCCTCCTCGCCGTACGGGAGCGTGTATTCGGCTCGCTTCGCGCGGGTCTTCGCCTCGGTGTCGTGGAGCGTCCACTCGTGGAGGTTGAGGATCGCCTTCCAGGGCTCGGCGACGATCTGGCGCCCGAGCTCCATCCCCTTCGCGAGGACGACCTCCTCCTCCGCGGTCAGGAGCGGCACGCGGGCGATCTCCCGGAGGTAGAGGCGGACCGAATCGTCGGTGTCGGATTCCTCCTCCTCTTCCTCCTCGTGGGCGGCCTCGATCTCCTCGGCCTCGCCGGCGCCCGGCACGAGCCCGAGCTCGGCGGCCTCGTCCTCGGCCAGGAGCTCGGCCTCGTCCTCGACGATGTCGAGGAGGTCGGGGTCGTCGGTGTCGAGGGGGTCGAGGCCGACCGCCGGGTCGGCGGCCAGGTCGGCCGTCACCTCATCGATCGGTTCGTGGATGTCGTCGTGCAGGTCGAGCAAGGTGGCTCCATCTCGGTTGCCGCGGGGCCGTCGAGCGACCCCGGGCGATTGTTGCGGGGAGGGAAGCGGACACCGCCGCCCACCGGTGCCGGTGCGTGCGCCCGCCCCCACCCGGACCGGACACACGAACAGGCGTGTCAAGGGGTGACACGCCGGTCACGCTCATTCTAGGGGAAATCCCCGATCCTTGACAAGGTCCCGTCCGGCTCTGGGTCCGCATCCCAACGCCGGTGCGGTCCGGCCAGCCCCTTGCCTCGGGTGTGCGCCGGGTGCACGGAACGGCCGATCACCAGATCCCGCCGCCAGCCTCCGCCGGCCCACGAGGGCCGGCGGAGGGATGCCTCCCCGTCGGTCTTGCCACCGCATGCTCCCGACGGCCCGATCAGCTGCAGCCGCTCGTTGCTCCGCAGTTCAGGCACTTGTAGCAGCTCCCGTTCCGGACCATGATCGAGCCGCACTCGGGGCAGGACGGCGCGTCGGCTTGGGCCTGGAAGCTGACCTTCGTCCCGCCGAGGGAGAGGGCGAGTCCCGGTCCGCTCGGCAGGTGGCCGTTGCCGGCCCGGCCGTTCGTCGCCGGCCTTTCCGTCCCGGGCGCCTCGGCCGTGGCGGTCGCCGTCGCCCGCGGCGGCTCGGCGGCGGGCGGCTCGGCGGCGGGCGGCTCGGCC
>JBHOQO010000085.1:0-1923 GCA_042408925.1 Chloroflexota bacterium
CGTCTCAGCGATCTGGACGAAGGCGCCCGACGGCTCGATCGAGACCTCGACCCTCGTCGTCCGCGACCTCCGCCAGGAGGGGGCCGAGGTCGCCCGGTTCACGACCGCCGGTCCCGTCAACCCCGGTCAGGCCGTCCTCGCGGGCGAGACCCTCGTCTTCGTCGGGAACGGGGCCGCCGACCGGATCGGGGGCGTCTACGCCGGGTCGCTCGCCGACGGGAGGGTCCGGACCCTCCTCGAGCCCGGTCCGCCGCCCGCGAACCTCGGGGCATCCTCGGGCTCGGTCGTCCTCGCCCTCCAGACCGGTCCCGGCGTCAGCCGCGGCCCGCTCGTCCTGAGTCCGAGCGGCCGGACCCTCGGTTCGGCCGTCTGCGGCAACGGCCGCTGCAACATCGAGCTCATCGATCCGGCCGATGGCACGGTGAGTCGGCGGTTCGATGGGATCCCGGCCGGTCTCTGGTTCGTGACCGACACGACGGTCGTCACCGTGGAGTACGGACGGTTCGGCGCCCTCGATCTCGCCGGGAACCGACGCTGGTCGATGGAGGACGCCATGGCCGGCCCCGGCTACCTCACGTCCGACGGCAGCCGGCTCGTCGTCCTCTACCAAGACCTCCGGACGAACACGAACCGCCTGAGCATCCTCGACCTGGTCTCGGGAGCCGAGCGGGTCGTGAAAGAGTGGGGTCGCGCCGAATCCTCGCCCTTCCTCTGGGCCGACGTCTCGACCGACGCCGTCGCAGTCCTGCTTCCCGATGGAGCCGGACCGGTCGAGGCCCTCGATCGCGGCGGCGGAAGCTTCCGGGCCGATCTCCTCGACCTCCGGACGGGCACGCTGACCCGGGGAGACCTCCTCGTCAGTGTCCGCTAGCGCGTGGCCGGCGGGCGATGCGCGTTCGCGCCGGGGTTGCGAGCACCGCCCGCCCCTCGCCGGCGCGGCCTGCGGGCCGCTTCCAACGTTCGCCACGGCCCCGCGGCGCGGCCGACCCGCGGTCGTCCCGGTTGCGGGCGGCGCGGAACCCGGGGACAATGACGCTGGCGCCCCCGGCATGGGGACCGGGTGCGTCCGGCAAGCGGAGGCCGCGCCATGATCGCCGTCTTCTACCTGTTCGTCGCCCTCGGCGTCGTGCTCCTTGGTGGGGCCGCCCTCGGGAGGCTCCGGGCGAACCCCGCCTGAGCCCGCGTCCTCCGCCTCAGCGGGATCGTTTCGACCCTCGTCCTCGGCGGACTGCCGTCGTTCGCCCTCGTGAGTGGTCGAGCCGAGGCGGTCGGCCCGGGGGCCGGGATCGTTGCCGGACTCTTCCTCCTCGGTGGGATCCTCGTCGCCGTCGGGGCGGCCGCCGGAGTCGGCGGCACCGCGGCTCGCGTCCGGCGACTCGGCTATCTCCTCCTGCTCGTCGTCGCCGCGGTCCCGAGCTGGGTCTTCCTGCCGCTGGCGATCCTCGTCCCGTTCGCCGGCCTCGCCCTCGTCGAGGACGAACCCTCGACCCAGCTCGTCGGCGACCTTCCGAGCTGAGGCGGTCGGGCTCGGCCCCTGGGCCGCGATCTCCCGGGGTCGCGCCTGCACCGCCCTTGACCGCTCCGTCGAATCCCGGATCGCGGGCTCGCCCGGGGCGGCGTACGTTGCCTTCGTGGTCATCGGGCACGGTGGGCGACAGGGCTGACCGGCTGCCGTATCTGGAGGTGCGAGGCTACGGCCGGCAGTACCGGCGCGGCCGGTGGGCGGTCCGCGACCTCTCGTTCGTGGTCCCCGACGACGGGATCACTGCCCTCATCGGACCCAACGGGGCCGGCAAGTCGACGCTCCTCCGCGCCTGCGTCGGCTTCGAGCCGGCCGACGAGGGCACCATCCTCCTGCGGGGCGTCCGCCTCGATCGGCGTCACCGGCACATCCTTCACACCGTTGCGTACGTCCCCCAGGAG
>JBHOQO010000089.1:0-27759 GCA_042408925.1 Chloroflexota bacterium
GCGACCGACCCGGTTCCATCTCGACGAGAAAGTCGACGTCGCTCCGCTCGTCGGCCTCCCCTCGAGCCAAGGAGCCGAAGACGCGGACGTTGCGGGCGCCGTGCCTGGCGGCGATCCGCAGGATCTCCTCGCGCTTCTCCCGGAGTAGCTGGTCGGTGGCCATGGCCCAAGTCCTTGATGGGTGTGCGGCTGCCGGTTCGCGCCCCGAGTCTATCGGATCGGGCCCGTGGCCAGGCTCAATGTACAGGCGTCTCCCGCCGCTACGCATCTCCTGCCGCCCTCGCCCGCGAGAACCCGGCTCCGTGACAGCCTCAGCGTAACGCGAGGAAGACCGGTCACACAGCGGATCCGGCGCAGAATCCGGGCGCGGTGGTCGAACCGAATCAGGGCGCAGCGACAACGACACCCCGACAGGGCGCTTCCACCTGGGCGATGGGATGATCGTCCTGCGGCTCTTCCTGGGCCAAGGAGCTCCTCGTCGTCGAACCCGTACCGGTCGCGTCGGGCGCCCGAACCCGTCGGCCTCGTCTGGGCAGGGAAAGCCCCACCCGCGGTGGAGCCCGGGTGCCAACCGGGGAAGGGCTCTTGACGGGCTCATCCGGAATGCCTATCATCCGGTCGTTCGGACAACCGCGATGCACGTGCCTTCTCGCCGCCCTCGCAACCTCGATCGCCGCCCGGGCCTGACGCTGTACGGTGCCGTGCGTGAGGCGATCGAACGCCTCATCACGGAGTGGCAACTGAAGCCGGGCGATGCGCTTCCTACGGAGGCCGAACTGCAGGAGCGGTTTGGCGTCAGCCGCGCGACGATCAGGCAGGCTTTGGCCGAGCTCGACCGGGCGGGCGTCGTGGAGCGCCGCCAGGGCCGCGGCACCTTTGTTGCCCTGCCGGCCATGGAGCGCGAGCTCCCGGAGCTGACCGGCTTCACCGAGCATGTCCAGGCGCGCGGGATGCGCGCGTCTAGCGCACTGGTGGATTGCTCGGTGGCGATCGCCGAGGAGGGGTCCGACTCTGGCTACTTTCCGCTAGGCACGCCGCTGTTCAAGGCGCGCCGCGTCCGCTACGCGAACGACATCGCGGTCGGTGTCCATACCGTCTACGTCCCGCTCGCCATCGCCGAACGGATCGGGTTCACCGAGGAGGTGCTGCGTCACGACGAAACAGCCTCGCTCTATGCGCTTATGGCCGGAGCCGGGATCAGGCTGACGTGGGCCGAGGAGCACCTTCGGGCTCGGGCGGCTGATCGCGAGGAGGCCAAACTGCTCGGCGTCCGGCCTGGTACCCCCGTCATGAGTGTGCTGCGGAAGACCCATGACGACGGCGACGACCTGGTGGAGGTCGTGCGGGCCGTGTATTTGGGCGACAAGTACGACTACATCGTCCATCTCGACCGCCTGGCCGGCAGGGCCGGGACCGGAGGTCTCGTGGCGGCCGGAACATCCAATCGTGAGGAGGAGCAGAAATGACGAATCATCAGCACCGGCCTAATCATCAGCACCGGCGAGTGTGGCCCGCTCTGCTGACCGCCCTCGCCCTCGGTCTTGGCGCCTGTGCCGGAACCGCAACGCCCAGCCCGGCGCCGTCGGCCTCGCCGTCGGCTGCTGCGAGCCCATCCCCATCGGCTACGTCCAGCGCCGCACCCTCCGAGGCGCCTTCGGGCGGCATCGTCGAACCGGTGTTCAAGCCGGCCTGCACTCCGCCATCCGGCAAGACGTTCAAGGTCGCCCTCATCATTGCCCAAGGCGGCCTCGGTGATCAGTCGTACAACGATCTCGCCTACTCGGGCTTCCAGCAGGCCCAGAAGGATTTCCCGATTGTCGGCCGGATCATTCAGTCCGCCGACATCGTTTCGCAGGGGCAGGCGATCCTGACCCAGGCAGGCCAGGCGGGCTTCGATCTCGTCGTCGATCTCGAGTTCAGCACGGCTGACGCCCTCAAGGCGGTCGGGCCGACGTTTCCGAACACCCAGTGGATGATCGTCAACCTGCCCTCGTCGGGGCCGAATATCACCGGGTACCTGTTCAATGAGCAGGACGGGTCGTACCTCGCCGGAGCGCTGGCCGCGATGGTTACCTCCGACACGAGCATTCCGGGCATCAACGCCGACAAGGTCATCGGTGCCATCGGAGGGATCAAGTCGACCGGCATCGACAAGTTCCTCGTCGGGTACATTCAGGGCGCCCATGACATCGACCCCGCGGTCAACGTCCTGACCAACTACTCGAATTCCTTCGGCGATCCGGCCAAGGGAAAGGAGCTGGCCGACGCGATGTTTGGCCAGGGCGCCGACATCGTGTACCAGGTGGCCGGGGGTACCGGGACCGGGATCATCCAGGCTGCTCAGGCAGCGAACCACTACGCGATCGGCGTCGATACCGACCAGGACGCACTGGCGCCCGGGCACGTGCTCACGAGCATGATCAAGCGGACCGACTTCGCCGTATACGACTCGATTGACCGGCTCGTCTGCGGTCAGCTAAAAGGCGGCGAGACGGTGACTCTGGGCCTCAAGGAGGGCGCGGTGGGCCTCAGCCCGATGAAGTTCACCCGGAGCCTTATCCCGCAGGCCTACCTCGACAAGGTCGCCCAGCTTCGCCAGAGCATCATCGACGGCACCATCAAGGTCTGGAACGTCATCGAACAGGGCTATCCGACCTGGTTCAAGTGAGTCTCAGAGTGCCCCATCGGCAGGGAGGCCCCGGAGTCCGTGCGGCCGAGCCAGGTGTCGCCGGGTTGGGGATGCCGCGTGTCCGGATGCGCGGCATCACCAAGCGCTACGGATCCATCGTTGCGAACGACGGGATCGATGTCGACGTCGCTCGCGGCAGCATTCACGCCATCGTGGGTGAGAACGGTGCCGGCAAGACGACGCTCGTGCGGATCCTCTACGGACTCGTCGAGCCCGATGATGGTGTCATCGAACTCGACGGCCGGCCGGTCCGCATCGCCAGCCCGGCGGCCGCGATCCGGCTTGGGATCGGCATGGTCCACCAGCGTTTTGAGCTTGTGGACTCGCTTACGGCACTGGAGAACCTCGTCCTGGCCCGGATGCCAACTCGATACGGCGTCGCGTTCGATCGCGAGGCCGCGCTGGCTGCGGCGCGTGAACACGCCGGCCGGCTGGGCGTCACGGTCGACTGGGACGCTCCGGTCGCCACCCTCGACGTCGGCGCCCGTCAGCGTCTCGAGATCATGCGGCTTCTACACACGAAGGCCGACATCCTGATCTTCGATGAGCCGACGAGCGTCTTGACTCCACAGGAGGCGGACGAGCTGTTCGTGGTCCTCCGTCGACTGGCGGCCGAAGGTCGGACGATCATCTTCATCTCCCACAAGCTGCGCGAGGTATTTGCTCTCGCAGACCGGGTGACTGTCCTCCGGCGAGGTCGGGTCGTCTGGAGCGGCCCGACCTCGGCGACGAACCCGGCAACGCTCGCCGCCCAGATCGTGGGCGAACGTTTCGAGGCACGGGCGGTCTCGCGAACGGCCCCGGTCGGCGAGCCGATCCTTGAGGTCCTGGGAGTAACGGTCGCAGATGACCGGGGTACAGTCAAACTACGTGACGCGAACCTAACGCTCCATCGGGCCGAGATAGTCGGGATCGCCGGCCTGGAGGGCAACGGCCAGCGTGAGCTCGTCGAGGCGCTCGTTGGTCTGCGTCGTCCGCTCCGGGGGTCGATTCGCCTCGCCGGGCGATCGATCGAAGGCCTGGGTGTCCGCAGTCGTCGCCGGCTGGGACTGGCGTACATCTCTGAGGACCGCGATGCCGAGGGTGCCTGCCTGCCCGCGACGCTCGCGGACAACGTGGTCGCGGTCGACCATGCCCAGCCACCGTTCGCCCGGTTGGGCTGGCGCCAGGCCGGTGCCGTGAATGCGCTTGCCCGGACGGTCATCGAGCGTTTCGGGGTGGCAAGCGGCAGCCCGACGACTCCTGCTCGTGCTCTCTCCGGCGGCAACCTCCAGCGTCTCGTCGTCGGGCGCGAGCTGCGTGAGCCGCGGCTGGTTCTCATCGCGGCTCACCCGACGCGCGGGGTCGACGTCCGGGGCACGGACTTCATCCGACGGCAGCTTGAAGCCGCTCGTGAGGGCGGTACCGCGGTCCTCCTCGTCTCCGAGGAGCTCAACGAGCTCATCGAACTGGCTGATCGCCTCGTCGTCCTGTTCGACGGGCGGATCGTTGGAACGCTCGCGGCCTTCGAGGCGACGCCAGAGCGCCTGGGGGCACTCATGACCGGGCTCGCAGCATGAGCCGCTCGGTGACCGCCGAGGTAGTGGCGGGCCTGCCGCCCGCCATTGTGCTGACCGGTCGGGCTGTCGAGCTTGTCGCCCCGTTCGCGCTGGCCCTCGCGCTCGGCGCAGGTGTCCTCGCGGTCACCGGGCGCGACGCGATCGGCACGTATGGTCTCCTCTTGGAGCAGTCGTTCGGCGGGACGCAGGCGATCGCGAACACGCTCGTCGCGGCGACGCCGGTCCTCTTCACGGGACTCGCGACGAGCATCGCGTTCCGGGCCGGGGTGTTCAACGTCGGCGTCGAGGGCTCGCTCTACGTAGGAGCGTTCGCAGCCGCATGGGTTGGCTTCAGCTTCACCACGCTCCCAGGGGCGGTTCTTCTCCCAGTCGCGCTCGTCGCGGGTGCCCTGGCTGGGATTGCCTGGGCGATTGTGCCCGGGGCACTCCGAGCCTGGTGGCGAGTCGACGAGGTCGTCACGACGCTCATGGCCAACTACGTGGCAATCCTGTTCACGGGCTACCTCGTGAACTTCTGGTTTCTCGCGCCGGGTGTCGCCAACAGCATGAGCCCGCTCGTGGCAACTCAGGCTCAGCTGAGCCCGCTCGTTAGCTCGACGCAGCTGACGCTTGCGTTCCCGGTGGCGCTCATGGCGACGGTCCTCTATTGGCTGCTCTTTCGGTCGACGACCGTCGGCTATCGGCTCCGGATCGTCGGTCACTGTCCCCGGTTTGGAGCCGCGTCCGGGATCGATTTGGCGCGGACGATCATCGTCGCGATGGTCCTGTCGGGGTTGCTGGGCGGGCTCGCTGGCGCGTTCCAAATCCTGGCGGTAAATCACCGCTTCATTGCGAACTTCTCGCCGGGCTACGGGTTTACCGGGATCGCGGTTGCACTCTTGGGGCGCAACACAGCGCCCGGCATCCTGGCTGCCGCGCTGTTCTTCGGGGCACTCGCCAACGGGGGCTCGATGATCCAGCTTTTTAGCGACATCCCGCTCGATCTCATCAACGTTGTCCAGGGCTCGGTCATGATCTTCGCGGTTGTGGAGCTCGGGCGGTTGGCGCGTCTGGTCGGGGTGCGCAGCCGTGCCTGAGGTCGTCAGCACGGTCCTCGCGTCCGCTGCCCCGGCGACGACCGCTATCCTGCTCGCGGCGATGGGCGGCCTCGTCAACCGGCAGGCAGGCATCGTGAACATCGCCCTTGAGGCAAAGATGCTCGTCGGTGCCTTCGTCGCGGTTGTCGTCTCGGCGGCCACCGGGAGCCCGCTGCTCGCAGTCGTGTCGGCGGCCCTCGCCGGCGGCGTCGTCGGCCTCCTGTTTTCGCTGTCGATCACTCGCCTGGGCGGCAACGAGATCATCGCCGGGCTCGGGCTAAACCTGCTCGTCGTCGGGCTGTTCGGCTACCTGCTGCCGGTTGCCTACGGGGTCCAGGGCACGCTCATCCCGCCGGGGCTCGTCGGCCTACCGTCCATCCACCTACCGCTTGTCGAGGCGCTTCCGCTGCTCGGCCCGGTCCTCTCGGGTCACGATCCGCTCACCTATCTGAGCTGGCTGTCGGTACCACTCGTGTCGCTCTTTCTCTACCGAACGGTGGCCGGGATCGCGCTTCGGGCGACCGGCGCCAACGAGGAGGCGGCCCGAGCAGCGGGCATCCCGACCCTGCTCGTGCGGGACCTGTCAACGGTGATCGCCGGGATGTTCGCAGGTCTCGCCGGCGCTCAGCTGTCGTTGGGCGTCGTCACCCTGTTCAACAAGAACATGACGGGAGGACGGGGCTTCATCGCCCTCGCCGCGTTCTACTTCGGCGATGCGCGGCCGGGCTTGACCGCCCTGGGCGCCCTCATCTTCGGGGTCTTCGAGTCGGCCTCGTTTCGACTCCAGAGCTCGGGCTGGCCCCCCCAGATCGTCCAGAGCCTGCCCTATCTCGTCGTCGTCGGTAGCCTCACACTCGTGGCTGTGCGTCGGGCGTGGCAGGCCCGGGCTCGGGCCGAGCGCGTCGTGCTGGCGTTGAACTCGGGCTCGGGAGGAGAGTGAGGTGGCTGCCCATCCGAGCCCGTCGCCGCGCCACAAGCTTGCGCTCGTCTTGATCGACGTCAACCGCTCGTTCTTCGATCCAGCTGGGTCCTTCTACTACCCAGAGGCACCCGCTCTCCTCGGCGCCCTCGGCGAGCTCCTCGCCGCCGCCCGCGACGGGAGGCGGCTCGTCGTCCATGCCCGAGAAGCCCATCACCCACGGCTGTTCGATTTCGAATGGATGAAGCTGCCGGTCCACTGCATCCGGAACGACTTCGACGCCGAGCCGTACCCGGGCTTCGAGGAGCGCCCGGACGAGCTCGTGGTGCCCAAGCGCCGGTACTCGGCGTTTTTTGCGACCGAGTTGGCTCTCGTCCTGGGCGAGCAGGGCGTCCGCCGGGTCATTGTCGCTGGCGTGAAGACAAACGTGTGCATCCGGGCCACGGTTCAGGATGCGTTCGCGTACGGTTTTCGGCCGACCGTGCCACGCGAGGCGGTGTGCTCAAACCGCAGGCACCTTCACGAGGCGTCACTCGAGGACATCGCTCGCTACCTTGGCGAGGTTGTGGATCTCGCGACGGCGGTCGCCTGGCTGAGCGGCGAGGGGCCCGATGACTAACGGCGTCGCGGGGTTCGGCATCGAGGACGGACCAGATGTCCTCGTTGTCGGGTATGCCTCGATCGATCGGGTGTGGCGCGCCAAGAGCCGGCCGTCCCCGGGGAGGACCGCCATCCTTGAAGGACCGGTCGAGCCAGCCCCAGCGTTCGGGGGCTGCGGTCCGAACGTCGCGATCGAGCTCGCTCAGCTCGGCCTACGGACCGCACTCGTCACGTGGCTCGGCGACGACGCCGACGGGCGTGCCTACCTCGCCCACCTCGCCTCGGCCGGCGTCGACCTGGCCGCCGTCGAAGTCGCGCCCGGGCAGGCGTCGCCCCGGACGATCCTCGTCTACGACCCCGACGGGGGTGCGACTTGCCTGTACCACCCGAGCGGCTCGCCCGACCAGCGGCTCACCGAGGCCGGTCGGACGGCGGCCGTCGGAGCGCGCGTCCTCGCAGTGACCGTCTGCCCGGCACAGCTCACGGCCGAGTTGCTCGATGCCCGTCGCGCGGACGCGCTCGTCGCGTGGAACGTGAAGGCCGACGCCGACGCCTACCCGCTGGCCCTCCGGGCAAGGCTCCTGCGCGAGGCCAGACTCGTCTGCCTCAACCGCGACGAACTCGCCTTCATCACAGGGTCGGAGGTGCCGACTGCGTCCGAGGCAGTAGCGGCAATCGAGAGACTCCCCCTCGCTCCGGACGCGATCGTCGCCCTTACCCTCGGCTCCAATGGCTCGCTCGTCCGAGCGGCTGGTACGACCACCCACGTCCCGGCGGAGCTGGTCGAGGTCAGCGACCCGACGGGCGCGGGAGACGCGTATTTTGCGGCCTTCATCGCTGCCTTCGTAGCGGGCAGGTCTCCGATCGAGGCAGCCCGAGCCGCCACCCGCCACGCGGCTGCGTACCTGCGGGCGAAGGCGTCCGCCGCTGCCGGGTTCGCGAGTGCAAGCCGATGAAGCGCTCCTGGTACCTCCACGTGAGCTCCGGCGACGTCGGTCAGGCGGCAATCCTCGTCGGCGACCCAGCACGGGCCGAGCTATTCGCAGGCCGGCTCACAGATGTTCGGCCGGTATCCGACCAGCGAGGCCTGCGCACGCTGACCGGGTTCTTCCATGGCGTGGGGATCACGGTCAGCGCATTCGGCATGGGCGCACCGATCGCCGCGATCGTGCTCGAGGAGCTTGTCGAGCAAGGCGCGACAGTCGTCCTGAGGGCAGGCACGGCCATGAGCCTCATGCCTGAGGTAACGCTTGGCACGTTTGTCGTTGCTCAGGCAGGGTTCCGCGGTGAGGGAACGTCGTTGACCTACGCCCCGCTGGGCTATCCAGCCGTCGCCGATCTCGGACTCACGACGATCGTTGCCGACGAACTCGCCCGCAGGAATCTGCCCCACGCCATCGGGCTGGTCGCCTCGCTCGACGGGTTCTTCACCGAGATGCTCGCTCGGCGACCGGACCGGGTCGCCCGCGTCACTGCCCGGCTCGATGAGCTTCGCGAGCTCAATGTTCTCGGAGTCGACATGGAGACGGCCGCTCTGCTCGTCGCTGGCCCTCGGCTGGGGATCGCGGTCGGTGCGGTCTGCCTCATCACCGTCGACGGCCGGGACGGCCGAGCGCTGGACGATACGGCCCGCGAAGCTCGCGAGCGTGAGCTGGTCGAGGTCGCCCTTCACTCCGTCGCCAAGCACGTACACCAAGTTCGGCCCGACATACGGAGGTTGTGATGATCGAGTACTTCAACCAGGCGACCACGCTCCTCGCCCGTCTGCGCGAGACGCAGACGGGCGCGATCCGCGCCGCGGCAGAGCAGTGCGCGTCGAGCATCGGTGCTGGCAAGCTCGTCCACCTGTTCGGGACGGGTCACGGGAGCTTCCCGGCCCTCGAGGCGTTCCCGCGGAGCGGAAGCATCGTCGGCTTCCATCCGATCGCGGAGCTCCCGATCTCGCTCTTGCATCACGTCTTTGGCGACATGGGCGTCGCCCAGTATCGGTACCTCCACCGTCAGGAGGGCTACGGCCGAGCGATCCTCGACAGCCACCGGCTCGACCCCGCCGACACCCTCGTTCTGTTCAGCCACTCGGGGATCAACGCGGTCATCCTCGACATGGCGCTCGAGGCGAAGGCGCGCGGGCTCGCTGTCGTTGGGGTGACCTCGCTTCCGCACTCGTCGGCCGTCGCGCCGCGCCATTCTTCAGGCAAGCATCTCTACGAGGTCGCCGACATCGTCATCGACACCGGAGCCCCGCTTGGCGACGCGTGCGTCCGGCTCGAGGGGATCGACGATCCGGTCGGCCCCGTGAGCTCGATGCTCGTCATGGCGATCGTCGATGCGCTGATCGCCGAGACGGCAAAAGTGCTCCTGGAGCGCGGGATCACCCCGCACGTCGAGGTAAACCTCAACCTGCCACGGGAGACGTCGGCCCGGGCCCACAACGACGCCGGTTACGCCGAACTCTGGCGTCGGCTCGCCTCACGATGAGCGCCTCCGGCGCGGTCGGGGGGACAAATGCCTCAGCGGCCGGTCAGGCCGATCTGAGCGCAGACCTGTTCATCGCCGGTCGCTGGGTCCCATCCTCGACCGGCGAGCGGCGGGTCGTTACCGACCCCGCAAGCGGTGAGCCCATCGGTGAGGTCGCCTGGGGCGGAGTCGCCGATGCCGAACGGGCGCTTGAGGCGGCGACGGCGGCGTTCCCGGTCTGGTCGCGCACCCCGGCGACTCAGCGAGCGGCGATCCTCCGCCGGGCCGCGGTCCTCGTCCGCGAGAAGCGCGAGGAGATCGCGACCGCTCTCACACGGGAGCAGGGCAAACCGCTGGCGGACAGTCGCAAGGAGATCGACTTCGCTGTCCGGGTCCTCGACTACTACGCGGATCTCGCCCCCCACCGCTCGGGCGAGTGGCGCCCGACTGCCGACCCTGCCCTGCGCAGTCTCGTCGTCCGTGAGCCGGTCGGCGTCGTCGCGGCGATCGTGCCCTGGAACTATCCCGTCGACCTCTTCGCCTGGAAGGTGGGTCCGGCTCTCGCCGCAGGCTGCACGGTCGTCGCGAAACCCGCGTCAGTGACCCCCCTGGCGACGGCGCTCGTCGTCCGTTGTTTTGCGGAGGCCGGGCTGCCGGACGGCGTTCTCAACTACGTCGTCGGACCCGCCGGGACGCTTGGCGAGACGCTGGTCACGGACCCCCGCTCACGGCTCATCGCCCTGACGGGCTCGACCGAGACGGGTCGCCGGGTGATGGCGCTGGCCGCCGCCCACGTCAAGCGGCTCAACCTCGAGCTCGGCGGGCACGCCCCGTTCATCGTCCTGGAGGACGCCGATCTCGACACGGTCGTGCCGGCGGCGCTGCGGCGAAGCTTTTCGAACATGGGCCAGATCTGCATCGCGGTGAAGCGCCTGTTTGTCCACCGTCGGCTGGTTGACGAGTTTGCCGAGCGGCTTGCCGATGCGACCGCGGGCCTCCGGATCGGGCATGGGCTCGACGCCTCGAGCGAGTACGGCCCGCTGATCGACGACGCTGCCGTACGACGAACCGAGGCGGCGGTCGCCGACGCGCTCGGCCGCGGCGCCCGCCTCTTGGCTGGCGGCCGCCGGCCCGACGGCGATCGGTACGAGCGCGGTTCCTTCTACCTGCCAACGGTTCTGCGGGACGTGCCCGACGAGGCGGTGGCGATGCGGGAAGAAACGTTCGGCCCACTCGCCCCGATCACGGCATGGGACTCGCTCGACGAGGTCGCCGCCAGGGCGAACGCGACCCCGTACGGGCTCGCGGCGTACATCTATGGCCGGGACCTGGGCCGGGCCTTCGCGCTCGCCGAGCGGCTCGAGTTCGGGGGCGTCGGGATCAACGTGAACGACGTCACCGAGCTCGAGGCACCCTTCGGCGGGTTCAAGGAGAGCGGGATCGGCCGCGAGCTCGGGCCCGAGGGCCTCGAGGCGTACCTAGAGCCGAAGCACATCCGGATCCGGCTCGGGGAGTGAACGAGCCCGGCGGGCCCGGATCACTGTCGGGGTCGTTGCCACTGGGGGACCATGGGTCCTCGAACCATGGCCTCGGCGAGCGCGCGGCCTCGCGCCGGATCGCGGAGGCGTCGGGCGAGGGCACAGGCCACGTCCAGGCGGGCGATGGCCGGGAGGCTGACGGGCAGGCGCCGCTCCGCGACCGTGGCAAGGAACGCGCGACTCGGCCCGGCCAGGGCGTCGGCGGCATCGGCGGCAGCCGCCCAGACGCTGGCGTCGATGACGAGCGTCACGTCCGGTCGAGTCGATGGCGGGCCTCGGCCACCAACTCGCGGGTGGTCGGGCCGGCTGGGGCCGAGGAGATCGCGGCATCGGCCAGCGCCAGCCACTCGCGGAGCCAGGCGTCCGGGTCTCCTCCTTCTTCGGCCAGCGGCTCGGCCAGCCAGCGGCGGTACAGCTCGATGGTCACCTCGCGGACGGGCTTGCCGAGGAGGGCACTCCGTGCCTTCACGCGTCGGTAGAGCTCGTCGGGGATCTCGATCGTCGCCTTCATGCGTCTAGGCCTACCGTATTTCTGTATTGCCGCCACCGGGCGCTGGGGTTGCTCGTTCTCCTGGCGGTCGCTCGAGCGACGCGGCTTTGCCCCTCCGCAGCCGGGCGTCCCCCCAGTCGGCCGCCCTCCGCAGCCGGGCGCCCTCCGCAGCCGGGCGCCCTCCTCAGCCGGGCGCTCGCCGGTAGTGGAGGGCGACCGTGCCGTTGCCGAGCGGCGTCGCCGAGACGAGCTCGAGGCGTCGTGGGTCGGCCAATCCGCCCTCGTACAGGTACGGGCCGTGCCCGGCGATCCGAGGGTGGACGAGGAACCGGTACTCGTCGATCAGCCCCAGCCGGTCCAGCTCGACCGCGAGCTTGCCCCTTCCCAGGAGCACGCCCGCCGGCGTCGCGTCCTTCAGCATCTGCACGGCCGTGCCGAGGTCGCCGACGAGGTGGTGGCTGTTCGCCCACGCGAAGTCCGTTCGCGTCGACGACACGACGTACTTCGGCTTGGCCTCGAGCTTTACGGCCCATGCCCGAAGCGACGGCGGCACCGCTACGTCGCCGCGGGCAACCGCCGGCCAGAAGTCTTCCATCAGTTCGTAGGTGACGCGGCCCCAGAGCATCGCCCCTGCCTCGTCCAGGAGGCGGGTGAAGAAGGCATGCGTCTCGTCGTCGGCGATGCCCTCCCGGTGGTCGACACAGCCGTCGAGGGTGAGGTTCAGGCTGAAGGTCAGGCGGCCCATGGCCGTGAGGCTACGCCGGTGTCGGGCGACCGCCGATCGGCCATCGAATTCAGGCGTACCTCGCCGCGGTCACGCCGGCCGGGTCGGCGGCGCACTCCGGAGAACACCCCTCCCTCCCGCCCCCGCTCTCCGCTACCGTTCGTCCCCGTCGGATCCAGCACCCCGGAGGTGGACCCAGCGATGACGGACGAGCGCCTGACCATCCTCTTCATGCCCGAGAGCGCCTACGGGCCGACGAACAACTGCGTCGGGATCGGCAAGGTCCTCGAGCGGCGCGGCCACCGCGTCGTCTTCGCCGCCGAAGCCTCCTGGAAGGGCCGCCTCGAACCCCTGGGCTTCGAAGAGGACCTCGTCGACCTCGCCCCGCCGCCGGAAGGGGAGCAGGACGCCGGCCAGTTCTGGACCGACTTCATCACCGAGACCGCCCCCGAGTTCCGCAAGCCGACGATCGAGCAGCTCGAGACGTTCATCCGGCCCGTCTGGCAATCGCTCATCGACGGCGCCCGCTACTGCGAGCCGCAGCTCCGCGAGATCCTCGACCGGGTCCGGCCCGACGTCATCGTCGAGGACAACGTCTGTGTCTTCCCGGCCCTCGTCACCCACGGGGCGCCCTGGGTCCGGATCGTCTCCTGCAACCCGCTCGAGATCAAGGACCCGGCCCTGCCGCCGGTCTTCAGCGGCTACCCGACCGACGATCGGACGGGCTGGGCCGAGTTTCGGGCCGAGTACGAGCGGACCCACCGGGAGCTCTGGGAGGCGACGAACGCCTTCGTCGTCGAGGCCGGGGCGCCGCCGCTCCCGGATCTGGAGTTCATCCACGAATCCCCCTACCTCAATCTCTACCTCTACCCTGAGGTCGCCGACTACCGCCGCTCGCGGCCGCTGGGGCCCACCTGGCAGCGGCTCGATTCGAGCGTCCGGGAGACCGAGGCGCCGTTTGAGATCCCCGAGCACCTGCGCGAGGGCGACGGCGCCCTCATCTACCTCTCCCTCGGCTCGCTCGGGTCGGCCGACGTCGAGCTCATGCGGCGGCTCGTCGAGGTCCTCGCTCGGACGCCCCACCGCTACATCGTCTCGAAGGGCCCGCGGGCCGCCGAGTTCGAGCTGGCCGACAACATGTGGGGCGAGGCGCGGGTCCCGCAGACGTCGATCATCCCGCTCGTCGACCTCGTCATCACCCACGGCGGGAACAACACGACGACGGAGGCGTTCCACTTCGGCAAGCCGATGATCGTCCTGCCGCTCTTCTGGGATCAGTACGACAACGCGCAGCGGGTCGCCGAGCTGGGGTTCGGGGTCCGGCTCGACCCGTATCGGTTCGAGGACGAGGAGCTCTCGGGGGCGATCGAGCGGCTCCTTCGCGATCGGGGGCTCCGGGAGCGGCTGGCGTGGGCGGGGGAGGTGATCCGGCAGCGGGACGGGAAGTCGAAGGCGGCGGACCTCATCGAGGCGCTCGGCCGGCGCCACCGGGCGGGGTTGGCCTGACGGGGTGGACGGGGCGGAGCGGCTGCGCGGTCCTCGCTGACGCTCACGGCGCCACCCCGCGCGGGGCCGCCAGCAGGACGGCCATGGCGAAGGCGATCTGGGCGAGGGCGAAGAGGACGGCCACGACCCAGACGAGTCGGCGGTCGAACCGCTCGGCGAGGAGGGCCAGCCCGGCGAAGGCGGGGAAGGCCGAGAGGGCGTAGCGGGGCATCGAGTTGACGGTGCCGCCGGGGAGGAGCGAGAGCGCCAGCACGGTCAGGGCGAAGACGGCCAGCTCGCGGTCCCGTCGGACGAGGGCGAGGGCGCCCACGGCCACGAGGGCGATGAAGCCGAGCCAGGCCGCTCGAGGGAGGTTCGGGTTCCGGAGGGCCACGACGATGCGGGTCAGGCCGCTGCCGCCGTGGGCCCATGACGGTGACCCGAGGAGAAAGCCGGTGAGCTGCTGGGTCAGGACGGCGATGAAGCCCCACCAGATGGCGAAGGCGAGGCATCCCGCGGCGGCCGCCGCGAGGGCGACGGCGCGCGCCCGTCCCCGGGTCGGCGCCGCTCGGACGAGGGCCGACGCCACGAGGCCGGCCCCGGCGATCCTCGTGAACATCGCCAGGGCGACGGCGGGGATCCGCCGGCGAGACTCGGGCGGGGCGTAGAAGTAGGCCCCGGCCGCCAGGAGGAAGAGCGGCTCGGAGTACGGCAACGAGAAGACGTAGGCGGACGGGGCGAAGGCGAGGAGCAGCACGGCCGCGGTGGCGATCGCGGCGCCCAGGCGATCGGCGAGGACCCGCCAGATCACGACCGCGGCGACGACGAACAGCGCGTTCGCAACGAGGGCGCCGGTCTCGGGGAGCGGGAAGACGCCGAGGCTGGCGAGCTTGATGAGGAGCGGCCAGGCGGGGAAGAAGGCGAAGTCGTGGCCGCCGTGGACGACGCCCCCGTGGTAGCCGCCCTCGGCGATCCGCAGGTACCAGGCGGCGTCCCAGACCGTAAGGAGCTCCGGGCGCATGCCGGGGAAGGAGTGCAGCACCAGGAGGACGGCCGTCGAGTAGACCCGCGAGGCGACGGCGATCCCGGCCGGCAGGAGGTACCAGGGTCGGTCTCGACGGGGGTGGCCGGCCACCGAGGTTAGCGCTGGGGGTTCGCGGCGGGATTCGACTCCGCGGTCACGCCGGGAGCATACGGCACAGTTGCCAGGGACACGGGTAACCACCCCCAGCGATTGAGCGCTCTGGTCAAGTGGAACCGGGCGGGCGGCTAGCGCACGGTTTTGAGCAATCGCCGACCCGCCTCGAGGAACTCCCGAGCCTGATCGATCATCCGAGCCACCTCGTCGGGCTCGATCGACACATCGACGCCGTAGTCTCCGGTGACCCGTCGGTCGAAGGCGTCGAGGAGCCACCGGTGTACCGCGGCTCCATCTCGCCGGTCTTGACCACTCGCTCGCCGAAGGCGGCATGGACTCCGCTGTGCTTCGAGTACCGGAGGCCCTTCGCCTTGAGAACGGCCTCGGCGACGTAGAACATGGCGTAGTAGGCGCGGCCCACCGCAAATTCCGGCAAGCCTTCGGCCGCGAGGCGCTCGGCCGCCTGGATGGCTCTCGCTGCCTTGTCGAGGAGTTTGATGCTCTCGTTCACGCTGGTACGGCCTCATCGCGCACGTTGGCGAGGAAGGTCGTGCGTGCTTGCTGCCAGTCCTCTTCCCGAACAAACACGCGACTGATCGAGACGCCGTACTTCAGCGCGAGGGACCCCACGAGTTCGCTCGTGCGATCGACCTCGGCGCCGTAGCGCTCGAAGTCGGCGAGGACGATCAGGATGTCGACATCGGACTCGGCGTCCGCCGTGCCCCGGGCGTATGACCCGTAGAGGTAGACACCGCGCAGGCGGTTCCCGTACACGCGCTCGATCTCATCGCGGAGAGCGCGGAGGAGGTCTCGAACGCGCCCGGGCACCTGACGACGCTCCTCGGGTCGCCCGCGGTGCCGCTTCGTCCCCAGCCCGACCTCGTTGGTCGTCACTGCTCACCTCCTCGGGGCCGGTTCGTGCTCCATGCTCGCGGCAGAGGCCGGTCGCTGCCAGGCAGCACTGTCAGCCGGCGCCAGCCCAGTGGCCCCGCGCCCACTCACGGCATGATAGGGCGGAGCGGATCGAGGGATACGACCGCACCACCCGAGCGATCGAGGGCTCGAGGGGGCCGCCGTGCCGGCGCGTTGCACTTATTGCGATTATGATGCGCCCTGGAAAGGAGGCGAACCCAATGGCCCTCATCCTCGACCGCGAGCCGATCGGTGCTCCCGGAGCGGAGCGCGAGGCGGTCGAAGCGGTCGCCGCGCTTCTCGGACGGGGCGCCGAGGTCCGACTCTGCGCTGGCGACGAGGGAGTCCCCTTGCCGGAGGCGCTCCGGCTTGTGCTCGAGCAGGCCGCTCGCGAGCTCGCGCGGGGCAATCAGGTCACCCTCGTTCCGGTGGGGCGGATGCTCACGACGCGCCAGGCCGCGGAGCTCCTGAACGTCTCCCGGCCGTTCCTCATTCGGCTCCTCGAGCGGGGTGAGATCCCGTTCGAAATGGTGGGGACGCATCGGCGGGTCCCGCGCGAGGCGGTCCTTGGGTACCGGGCGGAGCGGTCGGAGCGTCGTCGGGCGGCCCTGCGCGAGCTGAGCGCCGAGGCCGACGAGCTCGGCGTTCACACCGACTGATCAACCGCCGGCGCTCACGCCCCGCCCGCCGCCCTTCGTCGAGGATGTCCGGGCGGCGGCCAGCGGGTGGTGGGCCCGCTCAACCGCCGGGTGGTGTCTCTCCTTCCTGCGAGGAGAGATCCCGCGACATTTCCCCCTCTCGGAAGGAGAGGATCGTGTCGCACCGTCGGGCGTGAAGGCAGCTGCCGGCGAGCGCCGGCTACGCCACCGCCGCCTCGGCCGGGGCGTCGCGGAGGATCGCCAGGAGCTCGGCGGCGTCGATGAGGAGGTAGTCGGCGCCGTCGAGGCGGAGCTCCGTCCCGGTGTACTTCGGGAAGAGGACCCGATCGCCGACGGCGACCTTGATCGCCTCGGTGTCGTCGCCGACCGCGACGACCTCACCGCGCTGCGGCTTCTCCTTCGCCGTGTCGGGCAGGTAGAGCCCGGACTTCGTGACGCTCTCCTCGGGCAGGATCCGGACGAGGACGCGGCTCCCGAGGGGCTGGACGCGCTCGGCCATGTCGACCTCCTTCGTGGGCGTGGAGTTCGGGGCTAGTGGGTCGGCCCGGTCGGTCGGCCTGGCGAGCCCGGCCGGAGCCCGAGGAGGGCGTCGATCCGGGCCTGGTCGAAGCCGACGATCGGCCGGCCGTCGATTTCGATGACCGGGACGCCCATCTGGCCGGTCCGGCGGACGAGATCGCGGGCGGCGGCCGGGTCGCGGCTGACGTCGACCTCCCGGAAGGGGACGCCCCGGCTTCGGAGGTAGGTCTTCGCCCGGGCGCACCAGGGGCAGGTCGGGGTCGTGAAGACGAGGACGCGACGGGGCTTCGGGGACGTGCTCATCCTTCGGCCTCCAGGCTTGCGAGCGCCCGCTCGAGGCGGGCCCGGGCCTCGGCGGCGACCGCCTCGACGGCCGGCTCGCCGACGATGCCGAGGGCGGCCTGCGGGTCGAGGGCTTCGACGACGGTCTCGGGGCGCTCGGCCGAGGCCTGCTCCCCGGCCGAGGCCTGCTCCCCGGCCGAGGACTCCTCCTCGCCGGAGCGCTCCTCGCGGAGGACGACGTTGCAGGGCAGGAGGGCGCCGATCGACGGGTCGGCTTCGAGGGCGCGGTGGGCGAGGGGCGGGTTGCAGGCGCCGAGGATGAGGTACGGCGGGCGGTCGAGGCCGAGCTTCGCCTTGAGGGTCGCCGCGACGTCGATCTCGGTGAGGACGCCGAAGCCTTCGGCCTTGAGGGCGGCCTCGACGCGGGGCCGAAGCTCGGCGACGGTGCCGGGGAGGCGAAGGGCGATGGTGTACGGGGTGCGGGTCGTCGGCATGGGTCTCCTCGCGATGGGGACGCACGCAGCTGTGGTTCGGGTGGATGCCGGCGGGGACCACCGGGCTCGACCGGAGTCTACCGCCTACTTGCGTATTTGCGCAAGTGGTTGACAGCGGGCTCCGACGCATTCACACCGACGAAGTATGATCGTCATACTCACATGGAAATGGACGCTGCATCATCCGTTCTCCCGCGCGCTGCCGCGGGTGCCTTGACCGCCGCCCTCGAGGTCTCGCCCGTCGTCGTGCTCATGGGAGCCCGCCAGACCGGGAAGACGACCCTCGCGCGCTCGCATCCGGCGCTTGCCTCGCACGCGTACGTGAGCCTCGACGACCTGGATGTTCGGCTCCAGGCCCGCGAGGACCCCGATGCCCTCGTCGAGCGGGCGCCGACGCTGATCCTCGACGAGGCCCAGCGTGCCCCCGACGTCCTCATCGCCGTGAAGCGGGCGGTCGATCGCGATCCAAGGCGGACGCCGGGCCGCTTCGTCCTGACCGGCTCCGCCAACCTTCTCATGCTCTCCCGCTTGGGCGAGACCCTGGCCGGGCGGGCCGTCTTCGTCCGCCTCTGGCCCTTCGCGAGGCGGGAGCGGCTGGGGCTCGGGCGGACCGGCCCCTGGTCGGAGATCCTCAGGGCCCCCGTCGACGCCTGGCCCGAGGTGATCGCCGCCCACGCGGGTCCGCGGGAGGACTGGCGGGTGGCAGTGAAGCTCGGCGGCTTTCCCGTCCCCTCGCTGCGGCTCGCCGACGACGCCGCCCGCGCGATCTGGCTCGCCGGCTATGTCCAGACGTACGTCGAGCGCGATCTTCCGGAGATCCGGGCCGTCGAGAACTTGGCCGACTTTCGCCGGCTCCTCCGGGCGGCGGCACTCCGCACCGGGGGACTCCTCAACCAGACGGAGGTCGCCCGCGACCTGGGGACCTCACAGGCGCAGGTCCATCGATTCTTGGGCGTCCTTGAGGTGAGCTGCCTGGTCGTCCGGCTCGGCGCCTTCTCGGTCAACCGGACGAAGCGCCTGATCAAGGCGCCGAAGCTCTATTGGTGCGACCCCGCCCTCGCGCTCCACCTCGCCGAGCTGCCGGCACCCGCCGGGGTGCATCTCGAGAACCTCGTGCTCCTCGATCTCCTCGCGTGGCGGGACGCCGCCTGGGAGCACCGCGAGGTCCTCTACTGGCGGACCGCGTCCGGTCACGAGGTGGACTTCGTCGTCGAGGTGGGGGATCGGCTCCTGCCCATCGAGGTCAAGGCCGCCGAGCGGGTGGTCCCGGCCGACGCTCGGGGGCTGGCGGCCTTTCTCGATGAGTACCCGGACCTGGCCGACGGCGGCCTCCTCCTCTACGGGGGCTCGGAGACCTTCCGACTCACCGGCCGGGTCCTGGCGGTGCCGTGGTGGGCGGTGTGCTGATCGGCGCCGTCCGCGGGGCGAGATGTCCGAGATTGCGGGTTGGACGGCGAGGGCGCGGCCCTTGACGGATCCTGCGGGGCCCGGCACGATCCCGGCCATGGGTCGCGATCTCGCAGCGATGGCGTGCGTGCCGTGCCGGGGCGGGGTGCCGCCGTTCACCCACGAGGAGATCGAGGGGTACCTCGCCGACCTCGACGCCGGCTGGCGGGTCGTCGACGACCACCATCTCGAGAAGGAGTGGCGGTTCCGGAACTTCCGGGAGGCGCTCGCCTTCACGAACCGGGTCGGCGAGCTGGCCGAAGCGGTCGGCCACCACCCCGACATCGAGCTCGGCTGGGGTCGGGTGAAGCTCACCGTCTACACCCACAAGATCGACGGCCTCCACGAAGCGGACTTCGTCTTCGCGGCGAAGGTCGAGGCGCTGGGGACCGGGACGGGCTGACGAGGCCATCGCGGGCGGCTGCGGGCGGCCGCGGGCGGCCGCGGGCGGCATCCAGCCGACGCCGGCAGGAGGGCCTCCTGGGTACGGACGGTGGGCGGGCACGGGCGGGCGTCCCGACGGCGGGCCGCTATCCTGGGCCCGAACCGGAAGGGAGGGCAGTGAGGACGGCAGCCGGGGACCGCCCCCGTCGAACGGGGGTCTGGCTCCTCGCCATCGGCTCGCTCCTGTCGAGCCTTGCGTTCCTCGCCCTGCGGCTCGTCGCGCCGTCGGACGGCGCCGTCGTGGCCTACTACGCCGACGCCTGGACCTCCGACGGCGTCCGGGTCGACCCCCTCGACCCTCAGCCCGGGGGACTCGGCCCGGGCGATGTCGTCGTCGCCATCGATGGTCGCCCGCTCGAGGCATGGCTCGACGGGGTCGTCGCATCGGCCCTCGACCCGGCCGATCCGGCCAGCGGGCCCCGCTCCTACACCGTCGAGCGCGACGGCGGGACGGCGACGGTGGCCGTCGAGCTGGCTCGGCACGACCCGATCGGTGCCCTCGCCGCCAACTGGAGCGTCCTCCTCTTCACGCTCGTCCTCCAGCTCGTCGCCGCCTGGGTCCTCCTTCGGCGGCCCGAGGCCTCGGCCGCGGTAGCCCTCGTCATCGCCGCCTGCGGCGTCACCGGCAGCACCCTGCCCTGGCTCCTCGGTCTCCAGGTGAGCGACCTGATCACCGGTTGGCCGTTTCTCCTCCACGCCCTGACCGCAGGGGGCCTGTACATGCTCCTCTGGCCGGCGGGTGCCCTCCATCTCCCCCTCGCCCTCTCGGCCGGGCCCCGGGGCCCGGGGCGGCGGGCCCTGGCCCTCGCCTACGGGTTGCCCCTGGGCGGCTACCTCGGAGCGCTCGTCGTCTCGCGCCTCGGTACCCCCTCGTCGACGGCCTGGGTCGGGAGCTGGGCGACCCTCCAGGCCCTCGTCATCATCCCGACCGTGCTCGGCGGGCTCGCGCTGACCGCCCGAGGGTTTCGGGCCGCCGGCCCTGCGGCGCGCCGTCAGCTCCGGTGGGCCGTCCTCGGGGGCGGGTTCGCCTCGCTCGTCGGCGTCCTCCTCTTCCTCGCCCCGCAGCTCGTCATCGGCCGGCCGCTCCTCCCATGGAGCGCCGTCGGGCTGATCGCGCTCCCGCTGCCCCTCGGGATCGCGCTCTCGGTCCTGCGCCACGGCCTCCTCGACATCGAGGTCGTGATCAACCGTTCGCTCGTTTACGGCTCGCTCACCCTCGTGATCGTCGGCATCTACGCCTCGGTCCTCGCCGGCCTGGGGCAAGTCCTCGCCGAGCAGGCGGGGCTCCAGGCCGCGATCCTGGCGACCGGCATCGCGGCCGTCGTGGCGCAGCCGGTCCGGGACGTCCTCCAGCGATCGGTGAACCGGCTCATGTACGGCCACCGGGACGAGCCGCTCGTCGCCCTGGCCCGCCTCGGTGAGCGCCTTGAGTCGACCCTCGAGCCGGAGGCCGTCCTGCCGGCCGTCACCGCCGCCGTGGCGGGTGCCTTGCGGGCGCCGTACGCGGCGATCGAGATCCTCCGCGACGGCGTCCTCCGACCGGCGGCGGCGACCGGGGTGCTCACCGGCCAGCTCCTGGCCCTGCCGCTCCGCTACGGCGACGAGGCCGTCGGCCGGCTCCTCGTCGCCCCGCGCGGCCCCGGCGAAGCGTTCGGAGCCGCCGATCGGCGGCTGCTCGACGACCTGGCCCGCCAGGCAGGTCTCGCGGTCCGGACGATCGGCCTGGCAGAGGACCTGCGCCGGGCGCGTCGGCGTCTCGTCACGGCCCGCGAGGAGGAGCGGCGTCGGCTCCGGCGGGACCTCCGTGACGGGCTCGAACGGACGCTGGCGGGGCTCGACGAGCGGCTCGTCGCTGCCCGTCTGGCTCTGCCCCACGACCCGGGGCGGGCGCGCTCGATGATCGCCGAGGGACAGCAGGCGACGCGGGAGGCGATCGGCGAGATCCGGCGGGTCGTGCACGCCCTCCGCCCGCCGGCGCTCGACGAGCTCGGCCTCGTCGGAGCCATCCGCCTGGGGACGGTCCGGGAGGGAGCGCCGATGGAGGCGAGGGTGACCGTCGAGGCTCCCGAACCGCTGCCGCAGCTCCCGGCCGCCGTCGAGGTTGCCGCCTACCGGATCGCCCTCGAGGCGGTCGAGGCGGTCCTGACCCGGACCGGCGCCCGGCACTGCCGGGTCCGTCTGGAGTGCCGCGACCGGCTCGAGGTCGTCGTCAGCCACGACGTCCGGGTCGCCGGGGGAGCGGCGCTTGAGGGTGGAAGCGGAGGTGGAGGCGGGGGAGGCGGGGTCGGCGAGCCGCGCTCGGGACACGCCCTCCTCGCCTCCCTGCGCGACCAAGCGGCGGAGGTCGGCGGCACGGTCGAGATCGAGCAGGAAGGCGGTCAGGCGCGACTCGTCGCCCGGCTGCCGGTGTCGGGCGAATGAAGCGTCTGCCGGTCTCGCGTCCCCGGGCCCGCCCCCGCATCATGCTCGGCGAGCTGGCGGTCCACGTCGCCCTGGCCGGATGCGTCGTCGCGACGTACGTCCTCACCGTCACGCTGGCCGGCTTGATCGTGCCGCAGCGGGCGAGCTTCGCCGTCTCGCTCCTGGCCGCCGGTGTCGTCGCCGTCCTCGTCCAACCGCTGCGGGCTCGACTCCGGGCCGGCGTCGATCGCTGGCTCTACGGGCGGCGGGACGACCCCTACGCCGTCGTCTCACGGCTCAGCCAGCGACTCCAGGCGACGGTGGCGCCCGATGCGGCCCTGACGGCGGTCGCCGAAACCGTCGCCGGGGCGCTCCGGCTGCCCTTCGCCGCGGTCGAGCTGTCCGTCGGGGGGCGGGCGATCGCCGCGGCCCGGGTGGGCGAGCCGGTCGGTGAGGTCGAGCGGCTCCCGCTCGTGTACCGCGCCGAGGTCGTCGGCGCCCTCGTCCTGGGGCCGCGGAGCACGCTCGAAGCGCTCGGCCAGGCCGACCGCCGGTTGCTCGAGGTCCTTGCCCGCCAGGTCGCGGTGGCCGCCCATGCGGCGCGGTTGACGGGCGATCTCCAGGGCTCGCGCGAGCGGCTCGTGATCGCCCGGGAGGAGGAGCGGCGGCGCCTCCGGCGCGACCTCCACGACGGCCTCGGCCCGCTCCTGGCGGCGATGACCCTGCGGCTCGATGCGGCGGCGAACCTCGTGCCTCGCGACGCACGGGCGGCCGACCAGGTGCTGGCGGGCCTGCTCGACGACGTCCGGCAGGTTCGGCTCGACATCCGGCGCCTCGTCGACGACCTCCGCCCGCCGGCGCTCGACGATCTCGGGCTGGTCGGCGCCATCCGCGACGGCGTGGCGCGAACGGCGGGGGCGGCCCTTCCCGATGGAGCCCACGGGCTCGGCAGGCCCGCCGAGCCTGGACATCCGGCGGGCCCGTTCGTCACGCTCGACCTGCCCGAATCGCTCCCGGACCTCCCGGCCGCGGTCGAGGTTGCCGCCTATCGGATCGCCCTCGAGGCGGTCACGAACGTCGTCCGACATGCCGCTGCACGGACCTGCCGGGTCCGGCTCGCGCTGACGGACGAGGCGGGCCCCGCGCTCGTCGTGACTGTGGAGGACGACGGCTGCGGTCTACCGCCGGACCTCCAGGCCGGAGTCGGCCTGGTCTCGATGCGCGAGCGGGCGTCCGAGCTCGGCGGCCGGTGCGCCATCGAGCCCGGCCCCGTCGGCGGGACGTGGGTCCAGGCCTGGCTGCCCCTCCCGACACCCCGGGAGGCGGCGTCGTGACGGGGGAGCCGGCATGAAGCCGATCCGGATCCTCATCGCCGACGATCACCCCGTCTTCCGCGACGGGCTGCGCTCCCTCCTCGGCACGGTCGAGGAGTACGAGCTCGTGGGCGAAGCGAGCAGCGGCCAGGAGGCGGTCCGGCGAGCGGCGGAACTCGGGCCGGACGTCGTGCTCATGGACATCGGGATGCCCGACCTCGACGGGATCGAGGCGACTCGTCGGATCGTGAGGACCAGCCCCGGGGTCGCGGTCCTGGTCCTCACGATGTTCGAGGACGACGAATCGGTGTTCGCGGCGATGCGGGCCGGGGCCCGCGGCTACCTGCTCAAGGGGGCCGACCAGGCCGAGATCCTGCGGGCTCTTCGGGCCGTGGCCAGCGGCGAGGCGATCTTCGGACCGGCCATCGCGCGTCGGCTCATCGACTACTTCTCGGCGCCCCGACCCGGCCTGCCCGCCCGGGCCTTCCCCGAACTCACCGCGCGCGAGCACGAGGTCCTCGAGCTGATCGCCCGCGGCCTCGGCAACCAAGCCATCGCGGAGCGGCTGTTCCTCGCCCCGAAGACGGTCCGCAACCTCGTCTCGAACGTCTTCAGCAAGCTCCAGGTCGCCGACCGGGCCCAGGCCATCGTGCGGGCCCGCGAGGCAGGCCTGGGCGGTGAGCGCCCGACGGAGCGCTAGTCGGAAACGCCGGAGCGCCCCGAATCGTGGGGCGTCCCGGGACCGATTCGGGACACCGGCCCCGTGACGGCGGGACAGCGGGGGCGCTACACCTCCCGGGCAAGGGGCCCGCGCCTGGGGCCCGGACGGAGGGTTCCGCCGATGCGAACGTTCTCGATGCGGCTCTATGCCGCCCTCTCCTGGGGTCTTGCCGGGCTCTTCGCCTACACGCTGGTTCTCTTCATCCTGCCCGACCTCGACTCGCCGACCACGGCCGGCTTCGTGCCAATCATCGTCGGATTCGGCCTCGCCCTCGTCGCCGTCGCCGTCTCGGCCACGTTCTGGGGAGGCGCCGTTGCCCGGCCGGGGTTCTGGCTCCTCGGCCTCGCCCCGGCGGTCCTGTTCCTGCTCATGAATGCGGTCTACCTCCCGTATTCGCTGACCCACCCCGCCGATCCGGGCTTTACGGTGGCCCTCCCGTTGATCGTCGGCGTCGCCGTCCTCGTCGCGGCCGGGGTGACGGCCTTCGGTGAGCCTCGGGCGAGGAGTCGGGGTGGCGAGGGGGGAGCGGCGCTCGATCGAGTCGGTGCCCGTGGGCGGTTCGGTGTCGCGGTCGTGGCGGCCGGGGTCGGCGGCGCCGTTGCAACCTCGTTCCTGACGACGGCGGCGGGGGCTACGGGAGGCGGCGTGGCCGATCCTCCGACGGTGACCGGGGTCGTCACCGCGGCGGATACGAAGTTCGTCGAGACGAGCCTCGAGGTCCGGAACGGTGAGGTCCTCGGCTTGTTCGTGATCAACAAGGACAGCTTCGCCCACTCGTTCGACATCGACTCCCTGGGGATCCACGTCCAGCTGCCGGCGAACTCGACGACCGCGGTCGCGATCAAGCCGACGGCCGTGGGCAGTCTCGAGTTCTACTGCGCGGTGCCGGGTCATCGTGAGGCCGGGATGAGCGGCACGCTCACGGTCGTGTCCGGATCGTGACCGTCCGGCAGGCCGCGCGCCGCCTCCATCGCTGGGTGGCCTGGCTGTTCGTGGCCGCGGTGCTCGGACAGATCTTCTTGGCCGGGCTGGCGATGTTCGGCGCGACGGATTCGTTTGCCCTGCACGACGCCTTCGGTTCGACCGTCGTCGGGGTGCTCGCCCTCGCGGTCCTGCTCGTCGGCGTCGTCGGTCGGCTGGGGAACGCCGGCGTGGGGCTCAGTTTCCTGCTCCTCGTCCTCTCCGTCGTGCAGACGCTGCTGCCCCAGGCGAGAACGTCGCTGCCGCTCGTCGCGGCCCTCCACCCGCTGAACGCGGTCGCCCTCGTCGCCCTCGGGGTCCGGCTGGCCAGTTTCGGTCCCTCCGGCGACACCTCCACGGGAGGATTCGACTGATGGACCTCACCCCGCTCCGATCCTGGCTCGTCCTCGCCCATGTCCTCGGCGCCTTTGCCTTCCTCGCCATCCACGGCGTCTCGATGGGGGTCTGGTGGCGGCTGCGAACCGAGCGCGACCGGGTCCGGGTCGTCTCGTACCTGGAGCTCTCGGCCTCGATGATCGGACCGATGAGTTTCGCCGGTCTCGCGCTGATCGTGACCGGCATCCTCGTCGGGATCGCCGGCGGCTGGTGGTTCAACGGGCAGGGGTGGTTGTGGCTCTCGATCGGCCTGCTCGTCGTGATCGTCGGTGTCATGACCCCGCTCGTCGCGATCCCCCTCGGCGAGGTTCGCCGGGCCCTCGGTATCCAGACGGCGAAGGAGCGGGCGGCCGGCGTATCTGCCGACCCGATGCCTCCCGACCCGGTGGACGACGAAACGCTCGACCGGCTCCTTCGCAACCCGAAGCCCCGCCTCGGAGCCGCGATCGGGATCGTCGGGATCGTCCTGATCACCTGGCTGATGGAGTTCAAGCCCTTCTGATGGCCGGCCGACACGCCGTCGCCGTCAGCATGCCGGGCCCGGGGCACGCCCCGGCGATCGAGGCCGAGGGACTGACCAAGGTCTACGCCGGCGAGGTCCGGGCCGTCGACGGGATGGACCTGCGGGTCGAACCGGCGGAGTTCTTCGGCTTGCTCGGCCCGAACGGGGCGGGGAAGACGACGACGATCCGGATCCTGGCGACGCTCCTGCGGCCGACGTCCGGCCGGGCCGTCGTCGCCGGGCTCGAGGTCGGCCGGGACGACGCGGCGATCCGGCGCCGGATCGGCTACGCCGCTCAGCTCGTCGCCGTCGACGGGATGGCGACCGGCCGCGAGAACCTCCGGCTCGTCGGCCGCCTCCACCGCGTTCCGCCGGCCGAGCTCCGGCGGCGGATCGACCAGCTCCTCGAGCTGACCGGTCTCGCCTCCGTCGCCGGGAAGCTCGCGGCGACGTACTCGGGCGGGATGCGCCGCCGGCTCGACCTCGCCTGCGCCCTCGTCCATCGCCCGGCGGTCCTCTTTCTGGACGAGCCGACCGAGGGCCTCGACCCCCAAAGCCGGGCGGCGCTCTGGGACGAGCTGCGGCGGATCAACGCCGCCGGAACGACGATGTTCTTGACGACCCACTACATGGACGAGGCGGACCGCCTCTGCGGACGGGTTGCCATCGTCGATCGGGGTCGGATCGTCGTGGAGGGGACGCCGGGCGATCTCAAGCGGTCGATCGGCAGCGACGTCGTCTCGCTCCGGTTCGAGACCGACGGTCCGGAGGAGCTCGGGCGCCGCCGAGCCCAAGTCGGCCGCCTCCTCGAGGGGTTCGCCGGGCTGGCCCGGACCGAACCGGTCGCCGACGGTCTGGCCCTCTTCGTCGCCGATGCCGGGCGGGCGATCCCGGAGTTGTTGCGGCGGCTCGACGGCGACGGGGTCCGGGTCGGGTCGCTGACCCTGAACGAGCCGACGCTCGACGACGTGTTCCTCCGCTACACGGGCAAGCGGATCCGGGAGGAGGAGGCCGGCGGGTCGGTCGTTCTGGGCTGGTGGTCGGCGTGAGCGGTCTCGTCGACGCCCTCGGGGCGTTCGTCTTCGAGACGACCTGGCTCGGCCTCCGGAGCCTCCGACGGTTCTTCCGGATCCCGGCAAACTGGCTCGGGATCGTCCTCTTCCCCCTCATCCAGCTCCTGATCTTCAGCCAGCTCTACCGCGACATCGTCCGGCTGCCGGGCTTCGGCGGCGAGACGAGCTACCTTGCCTACCTCACGCCGGGTCAGGTCGCCTTCGCGGCCTTCTTCGCGACCTCGTGGTCCGGCACGAACATCGTCGTCGACGAGCACAACGGGTACCTCGACAAGCTCCGGGCCGCCCCGATCCACCGCCTCTCGATCCTCGCCGGCGAGCTCGTGCCGCTCTTCGTCGAGGCGGCGGCGATGGCCGCCCTCATCCTCGTCCTCGCCGTTCTCCTTGGGGCGCCGGTCGCGAGCGGCCTGCCCGGTGCCCTCGGGATCGTCCTCCTCGGCGGAGGGCTGGGCCTCGCCTGGTCCGGTGCCTCGTTCCTGCCGGCGCTCCTGACCCGGAGCGAGCAGGCGACGGGGACGCTGTCGCTCCTCTTCTTCCCGATCGCCTTCATGTCGACCGCCTTCGTCCCGGTGGCGCTCATGCCGGAGTGGCTCCGGATCGTGAACGACTGGAACCCGATCACGTACGCGATCGAGGCGATGCGAACCCTCATGGGTGCGGGCTGGGACTGGGGGGCGGTCGGGCGGGCGGTCGTCGCCCTCGGGGTCTTCGGCGGCGTCCTCCAGGCGGCGACGCTCGTCGCCTTCCGGCGGCTGGCGGGGTAGCGAGCGACGCGGGGAGCAGGCGGCTCAGGGCGATCGCGGGGCCGGCCACATGGTGGCGCGCCCGGAGGGATTCGAACCCCCGACCATCTGATCCGAAGTCAGACGCTCTGTCCACTGAGCTACGGGCGCGCACCCTTCAGCTTATCGCAGACGCAGGGGGCGGCTCGGGCGCCCGGACCCCATCCGAGGGCCTGTTCGC
>JBHOQO010000094.1:0-22650 GCA_042408925.1 Chloroflexota bacterium
CCGAAGGGGTCGTAGACGCCGGGGCCGAAAAGATACGGCTCGGTCTCGAGGAGTTCCCGCATCCGGACCGACGGATGGGTCCAGCGGGTCGCCGGAACGGCGTAGCCGTCGGGGAGGAGGGGGGTCGCGACGAGGGGCGCCCGGCTCGGGCCGGCCGCCGGGGTCGGGCGGTGCGCCGGGGCGGGCCGTCCGGTCCGGGCGTGGCCCGGGAAGGGGATGGTCTGGTGCGGGCGGTCGTCGGTCATGTCCTCCTCACCTCATGGCGCTGGGGGTTCGTGGCGTCCCGCGGCCGGCGGTTCTTGCCGGGACGGTCGGCGGGTCGCGCTACTCGTTCGGGTGGTCGCGGCCGCAGGCGTCGGGGCAGCGGCACTCGTCGGCGGCCCGATCCTGGATGACCGGCCGGGGCTCGGGCTGGGCCGCCAGCGAATCGGCGATCTCGTCGATGGGGACGCCGATCATCCAGAGGTGACCGGGGGCGACGATCCGACGTTCGACGAGGGTTCTGAGCCTGGCGTTCATCGCGCTACCTCCCTTCGATGGTGCTCATCCATTCGGCCGACCGGGGCGGCGCGCCTCGGCGGGGCTTCGATCCTGACATGGGGCAAGGCATAAGTCCAATCGAATGATATGATGTGCGGCATCGACAGGACTTATACTTCGGTGGCCCGCATTTGGGATGGGAGAAGCGCGCGTGCTCCTCGCTCAGGTCGAAGGCTTCCTCGAGATCGCCCGCCAGGGCAACCTCAGCCGCGCCGCGGAGGTCCTCCACGTCACGCAGCCGGCCCTCACGGCCCGGCTGGCGGCGCTCGAGCGGGAGTTGGGCGAGCCGCTCTTCCGGCGAACGCACCGCGGGATGGAGCTCACGGACGCCGGGCGCGGCTTCCTGCCGTATGCCGAGCGGGCGCTCGCGGCGCTCCGGGACGGTCGGGCGTTCGTCGCGGAGCTCCGCCGGGGAGCCGCGGGCGAGCTCGTCCTTGGGGCAGCCCCGGCGGTGAGCACGTACGTTTTGCCGGGTCTTCTGCAACGCTACGCGCGGCGCCACCCGTCGGTCCGGCTCGTCGTTCGAACGGGGCATTCGGAGGAGATCGTCGAGCTCGTCCTCCGCCACGAGGTCGCCGTCGGGCTGGTTCGGGAGATCCGGCACCCGCAGCTCGAAATCCGGCCGCTCTACGAGGACCGGCTCGTCCTCGTCGTCCCGCCGGACCATCCCTTCGCCGCGGAGCGGCAGATCGAGCTGGCCGAGATCGCCGAAACGCGGATGGTCCTCTTCGACCGGACCTCCAGCTACTACGAGCTGACCCACGCGCTGTTCCGCTCGGCGGGCGTGGCGCCGCGGAGCGTCATCGAGCTCGACAACATCGACGCTGCGAAGCAGATGGTCGGCCAGGGCCTCGGGGTCGCCCTGCTACCGGCGACGGCGGTGGCGGCAGAGCTGGCCGAGGGGCGGCTCGTCGGCGTGACCATTCGGGATGCGGTGCCGCCGCGGCGGCGGATCGTGGCGATCCGGCGGGCCGACGGGGGTCCGATGAGCCAGCCGGTGGCCGCGTTCTATGAGGTCCTCGGCGGGATCGGGGCGGTCCTCACGGCGGGCCGCCCGGTCGATCCGCGGCTCGAGCCGTCGGCGTGACGGGCGGCGCGGGTCCGGTCGCGTGTCCGGGCGTGACGCCGTAGCTTGACATTTCGCGCCCGCGACCCGGTTGGGTGTCAGGCGTGACGCCGTAGCTTGACATTTGGACGCCCCGGGCCGCCACGCTCCCCGGCGTGACGCCGTAGCTTGACATTTCGCTCCCGCGACCCGGTTCCGTGTCAGGCGTGACGCCGTAGCTTGACATTTGGACGCCCTGGGCCGCCACGCTCGGCGGCGTGACGCCGTAGCTTGACGTTTCGCGCCCGCGGCCCGGTTGGGCGTCAGGCGTGACGCCGTAGCTTGACGTTTCGCCTCTGGGACCTGGCTGCGCCGCGAACTGTCCACTCAGGCCGTCACGGCGAGCCGTCCGGGGGCCAAGCGCCGCGAACTGTCCACTCAGGCCGTCACGGCGAGAGCGAAGACGTCAGCCGCCCGGCGACCGCCTCCCCGCCCAGCCTTGGCCTCGCCGAGCCTACCACGGCCGTGGTCGTGCCCGCCGCTGCGGTTCGAAGCACCGGCCGTCGGCAGTCGGCCGGTCGGATGCTGGTGCAGCCTCGTGCAGTACCGGACTGAGCGCGTTGCCTCGCCGGCCGCGGGGCCCGAGCGCCGGAGCGATCGCACGGATCCAGCCGCGGAGGGAACGGCGCGGGACGTCGCCATGGCGCACCTGCCCGCCGGAGACGATGGTCCCGCGGAGACCGTGCTCGAGCGCGATCCGCCGGATCTCCGCTTCTCGTTCCTCGTGAAGGAGCCAGACCAGACATTCGTGGTCGTGGAGCGTCATGCGTCCCCTCCTGACGGGCGATTGGACGAGGCGTTGGGCTCGACGCCGGGTGCTTCACCCTGGGTCGCCGGCGCCCTGTCGGCCAGCACGCCCGTACCGTATCCCCATTTCCTGACACAAACCGTCAGGAATGGCGGTACGATCCCCGATCATGCGTGCGAGTCGCCTCGTCGCCCTCCTCCTCCACCTGCAGAACCGCGGCCGAATGACCGCCGCCGAGCTCGCGTCCGCCCTCGAGGTCTCGCCGCGAACGATCTACCGCGACCTGGAGGCGCTGAGCGCGGCGGGCGTGCCGATTTGGGCTGAACGCGGACCCGGCGGCGGCATTCAGCTCATCGAGGGCTACCGGACCCGGCTCACCGGGCTGACGGCCGAGGAAGCCGAGGCCGTCATGCTCGCCGGGCTCCCGGGTCCCGCCGCGGAGCTCGGCCTCGGGACCGTCCTCGCCGCCGCCGAGCTGAAGGTCCTCGCCGCCCTGCCCCCGGAGCTTCGCGGGCGCGCGGCTCGGATCCGGGCGCGGTTCCACCTCGACGCTCCGGGTTGGTTCCGATCCGGAACGACGCTCCCCCACCTGGCAACGATCGCCGAGGCCACCTGGGACGACCTGCGGCTTCGGATCCGCTACCGCCGCGGGGCGGAGATCGTCGAGCGGACGATCGAGCCCCTCGGGCTCGTCCTCAAGTCCGGGATCTGGTACCTCGTCGCCCGCCGTGACGGCCTGTTTCGAACGTATCGTGTCTCCCGGATCGAGGCCGTCGAAGCGACCGCCGAGCGCTTCGAGCGGCCGCCGGACTTCGACCTCGCCGCCCACTGGGCGAAGACCACGGAGCAGATCGAGCGCGGGACCGACGGCCCGCGAGCCCCATACCCCGTCACCCTCCGGCTCGATGACGGGACGATCGACGCGCTCGCCTCCATCGTCGGCGAGGATGCCGTCTGGGCAGCTGTGGCCGCCGGAGCGCCCGACAAGAACGGTCGGCGAACGCTCACGATCGACCTCGAGAGTCCCGGGTGGGCACACGAGGTCGCCCTCCGCCTCGCCGGACGGGCCGAGGTGCTCGCCCCGGAGGAGCTGCGCCGTCGCATCGCCACCACGGGACGCCTCCTCCTCGAGCGCCATGCGTTACCGGTTGCCGAGGCGATCGATTGAGCCGCCCGCGCTCGCGGCGACGCCCTGGCATGCCTATGAGGGCGGGCGACGGTTCGGTCCATTCGACCCTCGTCGGTCGGCGGACGTGCGGAGTATCGTTGGGCCGTGATGGAGGACCGCCCACTGGGAAGGACCGCCGCAGGGCCCGATCGCCGCAGCCCGACCGTCGCACCGTTCGCGCTGCGGCCGGAGACTCGGCACTGGCTCCTCGGGCTCGCCCGTGTCGCCGTCGGGGCCGCCGCCGAGGCGTACCGCGACGGCCGCCTCGACGACCTCGAGGCGCGCCTCGCCGCGTACCGTCCGCGTCACCGCCCGGGGACCGAGGGCGCGGAGCACGACCATCCCGGCGCCGAACCGATCGGCGCGGACGTCACCGCCGAGCTCGAGGCCCCGGCGGCCGCCTTCGTCACCCTGACCGTCGACGGCGAACTCCGGGGCTGCATGGGCCGCCTCGATGCCGAACGGCCGCTCTGGGAGAACGTCCGCGACGCGGCGATCGCGGCCGCCATCGGCGATCCGCGGTTCCCGCCCGTCGAGCCGGAGGAGGTTCCGGGGGTCCGGATCGAGGTCTCGGTCCTGGGGCCAATGGTCGAGATCCCCGATCCCGGCGCCTTCAAGGCCGACCGCCACGGGGTCGTCGTCGAGGCCGCCGGTCGACGGGCCCTCCTCCTCCCGAAGGTCGCCAAGGAGCAGGGCTGGGACGAGGCGACAACCCTCGCGGCCGTCTGTCGCAAGGCGGGCCTGCCGCCCGACGCCTGGCGCCGGCCGGGAGCTCGCCTCTGGGTCTTCGAAGCGGAGGACTTCGGCGAGGCCGAGTGGGCGGCCGGGGGCGGCGCCGGCTCGTCACCCGGGGGCGCCCCGTGACGGCCGCGCGGAACGCCGTCTTCCACGATCGCTACGGCCTCCATCCCCGGGCGGCGATGCGGATCAGCCAGACGGCCGCCCGCTACCAGGCGCGGATCACCCTCGAAGACCGGGCCGCCGGCAGGGCACCCGTGGACGCCCGGAGCATGCTCACCCTCGTTGGGGCGGGGATCCGGGCCGGGGACCGGGTCCGCATCGTCGCCGAGGGCGACGATGCGGAGGCGGCCGTCGAGGCGATCGCGGCACTCCTCGAAGGCGGGGTCTGCCACCCCGGCGGCTGATCAGTCTTCGGCTCCAGGTCGGTCGGCGGCTCCAGGTCGGTCCTCAGCGGGCCGGTCGGCGTTCGTCCGAACCGCCGCCGACCCAGGCTCGGGCGAGCCGAAGCCCGAGTGGCCCCGGGTCGTCGACGACGAGCCCTCGCCGAAAGCCGCACCGGATCGCCGGCACCGTGCCGTCGAGCTCGGCCCCGCCGAACCAGCTGCAGGCGAAGCAGCGTCGGGCGGCGAGCGCCCCGCGCTGCGGACAGGCGACCTCGCCGACCTCGATCGGGAGGCGGCGGAATTCGGCCGCACTCCACTCCATCGTCGCCATCGCGTTCCCTCCGGGTGATCGTGCCGTTCCCATCGCGGCCGACGATACGGAGCGCCCCGCGACGGCACCCCTGCCGAACGGCCCATCCTTCGCCAGCGGTTCCGGGCTGCGGAACGCACGGCTCGCCGGTGCCCGGACGGCGACGACGCCAGGCCCGCCTCGGGCACGCACCCCTTCTCCTGTGCCCTACCCCAGCCGGCCCTCCGGAGGCGGTGCGCTCCGAACATCAAACCGGCCGCTGGCGCCGCGTCGGCGGCCCTCGTTCCCGTCATTTGGTGTTCGGTCCGCACCGAAGCGGCCGAACGGGCCGATCCCCCGACCCCTCTGCCCCGGGTTTGGTGTTCGCTGCGCCCGGCGATGGGGACGGCCCGCTGCCGGAGCGCTCCGTGGCGGACCCCACCAACGGTGGGATGCCTGGGGCTCGGCCGGAATGAGTTGACGGCCGGCGTCACCGACCGGTAGGATCGCGCTCACAACCGAAGACCTTATCGAGAGTGGCGGAGGGACCGGCCCGATGAAGCCACGACAACCTACCGGCGCGCAGACCCTCGCCGGCAAGGTGCCAAGTCCGGGCAGGAGCATTCCTGCGAGATAAGGGTGCATCGAGACCCTTCCTCGGCAGGAAGGGTCTTCTGTTTCGGTCGTCTCCGTCGCTCTCGGCCCAGGATCACCCCGTCCCCAACGTGCCGACCGAAGGAGCCGACGATGACGACCGAGACCGCGACCCCGACCGCCCCCGCCCCGACCGGCGCGCGGTCGATGATGGCCTCGGTCGCCGACGCCGATGACGGCTCCACCGCCGCTGCCCCCGGCGCCCCTCGGATCGTCGGGCTGCGCTGCCGAAACTGTCGCCGGCCCGAGGCGCTCGGCCCCTCGTACGTCTGTCCCGCCTGCTTCGGCCCCCTGGAAGTCGAATACGACCTCGCCGTGGCCGGGTCGACCCTGACCCGGAGCGCCGTCGCCGCTCGGCCGCCCGGCATCTGGCGCTACCTCGAACTCCTGCCCGTCGACGCCGTCCCGCGGCGGGGCCTTGCCGTCGGTTCGACCCCCCTCGTCGAGGCGACCCGCCTCGGCCCCGAGCTCGGTGTCGGCCGGCTCTGGCTGAAGGACGACACCCGCAACCCGACGCTCTCGTTCAAGGACCGGCCGGTTGCCGTCGCCGCCGCCCGGGCCGTCGAGTTCGGCTTCGAGGTTCTCGCCTGCGCCTCGACCGGCAATCTCGCCGGTGCCGTCGCCGCCGCCGCGGCCGCCCTCGGGCTCCGAGCCTACGTCTTCGTCCCCGCCGACCTCGAGCCGGCGAAGATCGACCACGCCCTCGCCTACGGGGCGACGGTCGTCCCCATCGAGGGGACGTACGACGAGATCAACCGCCTGAGCCTCGAAGTCGCCGACGAGGAGGGCTGGGCCTTCGTCAACGTCAACCTCCGGCCCTACTACGCCGAAGGGAGCAAGACCCTCGCCTTCGAGATCGCCGAAGGGCTCGGCTGGCGGCTCCCCGACGTGATCGTGGCCCCGATCGCGTCGGGCGCCCTCTTCACCAAGGTCGCCCGCGGGATCGAGGAGCTCGTCGCCCTCGGTCTCGTCGAGCCGCGCCCGGTCCGCTTCGTCGGTGCCCAGCCGGCCGGCTGCGCCCCGGTGGCGACGGCGTTCGCCACCGAAGCCGACGTCGTCGCCCCGGTCCGGACGCCCGAGACGATCGTCCGCTCCCTCGCCATCGGCTCGCCGGCCGACGGCCTCTACGCCCTCGAGCTCGCCCGATCGAGCCGGGGCTCCATCGAGGCCGTCCCCGACGAGGCGACGGCGGCCGCGATCCGCCGGCTGGCGGCGACCGAGGGGATCTTCGCCGAGACCGCCGGGGGAGTGACGATCGCGGCGGTCGAGCAGGCCCGTCGTTCCGGCGTCATCGGCCCCGACGACGAGGTTGTCGCCCTCGTGACCGGGAACGGCGTGAAGACCCCCGACGCCCGAACCTTCGGTCTCGAACCGCAGCCGGCCGGTCCCGGGGAGCCGGGGCTCGCCCCGCCGATCCGCCCGACGTACGCCGCCTTCGAGGCCTGGTACCGGGGCGGCCGATAGGCGCTTCCCCGGTCCGCGCCGACACCTTCGATCCCCGACGTGAGCGTGGAGTTCGCTGCATGAGCACGGTTCGCATCCCACCCGTCCTCCGCTCGGCCACGGGCGGCGCGAAGCAGGTCGAGGTGACGGGCTCGACCGTCGGCGAGGCGCTCGAGGCCCTCGTCGGCTCGTACCCGAGCCTCCGGGCCCAGCTCTTCGGTCCCGACGGGCAGCTCAACCGCTTCGTCAACGTCTACGTCAACGACACCGACGTTCGGCATCTCGAGGACACGGCGACCCCGATCGGGGAGCGGGACACGATCGTGATCCTGCCGGCCATGGCCGGCGGGCGATAGGCGGCCCGACGGGGAGACCGAACGGGCCCGCGGCGCGCTAGAACGCCGCCCGGAGGATCCCGGCGATCTCCTCGTCGGTGAGGACGATCGGGTTCGTCCGCATGCTCGAGCCGCGGGAGCGCTCGACGATCCAGCCGATGTCGGCCTCCCGGAGCCCGACGTCGCGGAGGCGCGGCAGCCCGAGCCGGGCTGCCCAGTCGGCGAGGAGATCGGGGAGCGCGGCGATGGCCGCCGCATCGTCGAGGCTCGGGTCGGCGAGGAGGAGCCGGGCGATCCGGGCGTAGCGGGCGAGGGCCGGCGAGCCCGGCGCCCGCTCGGCGAGGGCGCGGAGGTTCGTCCGGGTCGCCTCGGCGAGGAGGATCCCGCAGCCGGTCCCGTGACCGACCCCCGTGATCGCGCCGAGGGGAGCCACGATCCCGTGGACGGCCCCGAGGCCGGCCTGGGCGAGGCAGATCCCCGAGGCGAGGGCCGCGAAGGCCATCCGCTCGCGGAGCGGCGCCGACGCCTCGGGCGGGGCCCCGTCGCGGACGGCCGCGTGCCAGGCGAGGAGGCCCTCCCGGGTCGCCTCGAGCCCGGCGAGGGCGAGGCCGTCGGTGAAGGCGCCGGCCCCCGTCGAGACGTACGACTCGATGAGCTGGGTGACCGCGTCCATTCCGTTCCCGGCGATCGTCGACGGCGCCAGGCCGACGAGGAGATCCGGGTCGACGAGAGCGAGCCGGGCGACGAGGCGCTCGTCGCGGAACGAGCGCTTGAAGCCGTCCCGGCCCGGCCGGGTGATGACGGCGTTGCGGGTCGCCTCCGAGCCTGTGCCGGCGGTCGTCGGCACGGCAACGAAGGGGACGACAGGGCCCTGGTAGGGGATGCCCCGGCCGACGCCCTCGAGGTGGTCGAGGATCGAGGTCCCGGTTCGGAGGAGCCCCGCGATCGCCTTGGCGGCGTCGAGGGCGCTCCCGCCGCCGATCCCGACGACGACCTCGATCTCGGCTGTGCGGAACCGGGTGACGGTGTCGTCGACGAGGTCCGGCGAGGGTTCGCCCTCGACGACGACCCGCTCGACCTCGGCGCCGAGCTCGGCGAGGCGATCGACGAGGCGACCGAGGCGCCCGCTCGCCTCGAGGGAGCGGCGGCCGGTGACGAGGAGGACCCGGCGGCCGAGCTCGGCGACCCGCTCCGGGAGATCGTCGAAGCGACCGCGCCCGAACTCGATGATCGGGATCCGACCGACCCGGAACCGGCCGGCGTCCCAGACCGGGGCCCCGCTCGTCACCGCCCGGGGACCTCGGGGAAGAGCCCGACGTAGCGGTCGCCGCGGCGGGGCTCGGCCATCCAGGGCTCGACCGTTGCGCGCCATTCGAGGTAGTGCTCGGTCGTCTTGTGGGCGGCTGCGGCCTCGGCGTCGAGGTACGCCTCGTAGAGGATGAAGCGGGTCGGGTCGTCGGCCGACTGGAGGACGTCGAAGCGGACGTTGCCGGGCTCGCGGACCGAGGCTTCGTGGTTGGCCCGGGTCGCGGCGATGAACTCGGCGAGGTGCTCCGGTTTCACGTGAACGTGGACGAGGGTGACGTGCATGGCTCGAACCTCGCGTTGGCGGACGGCTGCGGGGCCGATCCGGCGGCCCCGGCCGATGCCGATTCTCGGACATCCGGGCCGGCCCGGTTGCCGGCGGGCGGATGGCGAGGAGCGCCGACTCGGGCGGCCATCGACGACAATGGTCGCATGCACCTTCGAGACGAGATCCACGAGCAACCGACCGTCGTCGCCCGCCTCCTCGAGCAGGGCACTGCTCTCGTCGACCCCGTCGCCATGCACGTCCGGCGGGCGGGGGTCGAGCACGTCGTCATCGCCGCCCGCGGCACCTCCGACCATGCCGCCATGTACGCCCAGTACCTGTGGGGCGTCCGGAACGGCTTGACCGTCGCCCTCGCCGCCCCGTCGATCGTGACCCTCTACGGGGCCGCGCCCCGCTTCGGGCGGTGCCTCGTCGTCGGGATCAGTCAGTCGGGGGCGTCGCCGGACGTCGTCGCCGTCGTCGCCGCGGCTCGGGCTCAGGGTGCCCCGACCCTCGCCATCACGAACACCCCGGGATCGCCGCTCGCCGAGGCGGCCGAGCACGTCATCGACCTGGGAGCGGGGGTCGAGCGGGCGATCGCCGCCACGAAGACGTACACCGCCGAGCTCACCGTCGTCGCCCTCCTCTCGGCGGCGCTCCTCGACGACGCGGCAGCCCGCCGGGCGGCCGAGGCCGACCTCGCCGCCGTGCCTGCCGCCCTCGAGCGTGCCCTCGCGGCCGAACCGGCGGCTGAGGCCGTCGCCGCCGACATGGCCGGAGCTGACCGAGCCATCGTCCTCGGCCGCGGCCTCGAGTACGCGACGGCCCGGGAGTGGGCGCTCAAGATCAAGGAGCTGGCGAACCTCTTCGCCGACCCGTACTCGGCGGCCGACTTCCAGCACGGACCGGTCGCCCTCATCGAGCCGGGCGTGCCGGTCCTCGCCGTCGCCCCGTCGGGGGCGATCGCGGCGGGGATGGTCGAGCTCCTCCGCCGCCTCCGGGACGAGCACGGGGCGGAGATCGCCGTCCTCTCCGACGACCCGGCGATCCGGGCGCTCGGCCGCTGGGCGATCCCGATCCCGGATGGGGTCGCCGAGTGGGTCCGGCCGATCGCCTCGATCGTCCCGGCCCAGCTCCACGCCCTGGCCCTCACCCTCGCCCGGGGCCTCGATCCGGAGCGCCCGCGGGGCCTGCGGAAGGTGACCCGGACGGTGTAGGGGTGCGGCGGGAGGGCGGTCGCCCGGGGCGCGGCGGCTCGCTCTTCCGCGGCGCATTTTCCGCTGTACTCGCCCCACGAGTACGCCGCGGGCCGACGGGGTCGAAACTTCTCGGATACTCGCACGGCGAGTGAGCTGGCGAACCCATCTCCCGATCTACTCACCGGGCGAGTAGCGTGGAAGATCCGAGGGCCCGGGGCGCCGTTCGGCCAGCTCGGCCGAGCTCGGGGAAGCGGCACCGAGGGTGGAAAACCGCCGCCCGATTCGGCGGTTCACTCCTGGGGTGAGTAAACGAGAAGAACCGCCGCACCGATGGGCGGCCCCGCGCCGAGAGCGGCCTCCACCGCTCGCGGCGATGACGCTCGGGGCGACAACGTCCCTCCGCGGGGCGTCGTCTCGTCAAACCCCCAGGCTGCCGACGGCCGCTGCGGCCGCCGCCGCCCGCCGTGCGACCTCGGCCGGGTCGCCGGCCCCGGTCAGCCACGACCCGAGCCCGACGGCGAGCGCCCCCGCCCGCAGGAACTCGGCGGCGTTCTCGACCGTGACCCCGCCGGTCGGCACGATCGGAATCTCCGGGAAGGGGCCCCGGAAGTCGCGTATGAAGGCCGGCCCAACGGCCGAGGCCGGGAAGAGCTTCACCGCCGCCGCCCCGGCCCGCCAGGCAGTAAGGATCTCGGTCGGGGTGAAGGCGCCGGGCAGGATCGGAACGCCCCGGTCGGCCGCCCACCGGACGAGGGCGACGTCGAGGTGCGGGGTGACGAGGAAGCGGGCGCCCGCGTCGAGCGCCGCCTCCGCTTCGGGGATCGAAAGAACCGTCCCGGCCCCGATGAGGAGCCGCTCGCCGAGGGGCCCGGCGGCGAGGAGGCGGATCGATTCGACCGCCCCCGGGCTGTTCAGCGTCACCTCGAAGGCCCGAATCCCGTTCGCGGCGAGCGCCTCGGCGATCGCCGGTACCGTCGCCGGGGCGAGGCGGCGGGCGATGGCGATGACCCGGCCCTCGACGATCGCTGCCGGGAGGGCGGGGCGGGTGGTGGCCGGCTCGGTCTGGAGATCGGGCATCATCGTGCCTCCCTACGCGGTCCGGGCTCCTCGGACGAGGTCGCGCCCGGCGACGAGAGCCCGGAGCTTCGCCGTCGCCGCCCAGCGGGCCGTCTGACTGAAGCCGCAGTCGGGGACGAGGGAGAGGCGGGCCTCCGGCACACCGGCCACCAGGACCCGCTCGATCCGCTCGGCGACGTCGTCCGCGGTCTCGAGGTAGTAGCTCTTCACGTCGACGACCCCGACGGCAAGATCGAAACTCCCCGCCAGATCGGGCAGGATCTCCAGCTCGGCGAGCTCCCGGTTCGCGAACTCCAAGACTAGCTCGTCGGCCCGGAAGCGGCGAAGCTGGTCGAGGACCGGACGGTACGTCCGCTTCGCGAGCGGCCGACCGACGTAGTTGCCGAAGCAGAGGTGGACGCCGAGCCGAAGCCCCGGCCGACCGGCGATCCCCGCCACGGTCCGGTTGAACAGGTCGGCGAAATCGACCGGCGCGTCGGGGTGGATTGCCGGCGAGGGTTCGTCGATCTGGACGAAGGTTGCCCCGGCGGCGGCGAGGGCGTCGAGCTCGGCGGCGAGGATCGGGACGAAGGCCTCGGCCGCAGCGGCGCGGTCGCGGTAGACCTCGCCCGGGCCGGTCCGGAGGCGACCGGAGAGGGTGAAGGGGCCCGGGATCGTCACCTTGAGCGGCCGGCTCGCCCGACCCACCGCGAAGCGGTACTCGTCGACGACCCCGAGCCCGGCCGGTGCCGCGATCGGCTCGACGACCTCGAAGCGGTGCTGCTGGTCGTGCCCGGCGGGCCCCCAGCGGCGCTCGGGCGGGAGCGGTCGGACGCCCGTCAGGTGGCGGTAGAACTCGGCGGTGAAGAAGCCCGCCCGGCGCATCTCCCCGTCCGAGACGACGTCGATCCCGGCCCGCTCCTGCTCGAGGATGGCGATGGCGACGGCGTCGTCGAGGAGCTCGGTGAGATCGGCCGGCCCGCCCTCCCCGCGCTCGATCGCTGCGAGGGCGGCCTCCATCCAGCCCGGGTGGGCGTGGGAGCCGACGACGGAGGTCGTCAGGTGGCCGCCGAGCCGGGGCGCTCGCTCGTTCGCTCGATCGGTCATCGGTAGGCTCCTCCGCTCTAGGCGCCCCGCACGGCGGCGAACGCGTAGGCGCGAGCCGGATTCTCCACGAAGAAGGCGCGCCGGATCGCCTCCGGGACGCCCCGCTCGGCGAGGAGCGCCGAGAAGGGCCCGAGGAGGTACGTCCAGCCCGGTCGGCCGCCGTACGCCGCCCAGTACCGCCGCCGGGCCGCGTCGAGGCCGAGGACGATCCGGTCGGCGAAGCCGTCCTCGATCGCCCACTCGATGCAGGTGAGCGTCCCGTTCGGCCCGTCGGCCGGCCAGCGGAAGGCCTGGTCGTACTCGACGCGGGCGCCGGTTTCGAAGATCGCCCGCTGGTAGCCGCGGTCGACGACCTTGTCGACGTGGGAGCAGACGACGTGCCCGGGATCGACTCCGCCGTCGACGAGGCGGCGGATCTGCTCGAGGGCGCCGGTCCCGTTCTCGCAGTGGGTGAGGATGGGGCAGCCGGTTCGGCGGTGGGCGATCGCCGCCGCGTCGAAGATCCGCTCGTCGCGGGCCGAGAGACCACCCTCCGATCCGGCGATCTTGATCACCCCTGCCCGGTGCGGGGTCCGGCGGACGACGGGGCCGGCGTAATCACGCTCGTCGATCCCGTCTTCGATGTCGGCGACGAAGAGTTCGGCGATCTCCTCGGTGTCGTAGGTCCGACTCCAGTGGCGATCCTCGTAGTAGCGCTCGTGGTGGAGGCCGGTCGGGGCGACGACGTGGATCTGGGCTCGGCGGCTGATCTCGGCGAGGAGGCGGACGTCCCGGCCGGCGTCGCAGGGCATGGCGTCGACGACGGTCCGCAGGCCGAGGGCGACGGCCGGGGCGAGCTCCGCGACGGCCCGCTCGACGTCGGCGAGGAGGAAGTCGGGCTCCCGCTCGACGGGGCGGCCGCCGGCGATGACGAGGTGCTCGTGGGCGTAGACGACGCCGAGGTCGGCGGGGTCGACGTCCCCGAGGACGGTTCGAACGAAGGGCATCGGTCAGGTCCTTCCGGGATCGGGTGCTGCGCGGGTCTCGTCGGCGAGGGCCGACAGCTCGGCGAAAAGGCGAGGATCGAGCTCGACGCCGAAGACGTCGGCGACGTGGAGGATCCAGCCGATGACGAAGTAGCGCCAACCGTCGACCACCGTGAGGTTTCGCTCGGCCGCCTCGCGGCGGGCCTGGTCGAGGAAGCGGAGATCGCCCCGGTAGTTGAAGTCCCAGGCGATCGCCCGATCCGGGAAGCGGGCGGCGTCGGTGAGCGGCGAGCCCGGTCGGTCCTTCCCGAGGCCGGTCGCGTTGACGACGACCGAACCCGGCGGGCAGGCGGCGAGGAGGGCGTCGGTGTCCTCGGGCCGCTCGACGGCGCGGTACTCGACGGGCACCGATGATCCGATCCGGCGGTGGATGTCGCGGAGCACCTCGAGCCGCTCCGGCGAGCGGTTCGTGACGACGATCCGGGCCGGCGGCGCCTCGACGGTGAGGAGCCGGGACGTGAAGGCCGTCCCCGACCCGCCGGCCCCCAGGCACAGGACCGCGGCCTCGGGGTGGCGGGCGAAGTAGTCGGCGCCGGCGATCTCGACGAAGGCCTGCCACGAGGAGATCGGGTCTTTCGCCGAGCCGACGAGGCGACCGTCGCGCTTGGCGAGGCAGGAGACCTCGCCACAGAGCTCGCCCCATCGGTCGACCTCGTCGAGGAGATCCCGGGCGTGCCGGACGATCGAGACCTTGTGGGTCGTGACGAGCGCCCCGCGGACGGCCGGATCGGTTCGGATCTCCTCAACGACGGCCCGAAAGGCCGTCGGCTCGGCGCCGAGGGGGATGTCGCGGCCGACGAGCTCGGCCTCGAGACCCAGGGCGGCCGCCCAGCGCGGAAAGATCCGGTGGATCGACGAGCCGCCGGTGGCGACGCCGACGAAGTACATCCGTCCGGACCGCGTCCGCTCAGCCATCGACGGGGAGCTCCAGGATCGCGCCGGCGGTTCGGAGCCGGTCGCGGAGGTGCGGTACCGGCACGTCCCGCGGGTCGCGGGCGGCCGCCGCCGCGAGGGCGGCCGCCGTCCCCGCCGCCTGTCCCATCGCCATGCACTGGGCCATGCTCCGGACCGAGGCGTGGGCGTCGTGGGTGGCGCTGAAGCAACGACCGGCGACGAGGACGTTCGCGGCGTCGCGGACGAGGAGGGTCCGGTACGGGATCCCGACCGCCGTCCCCTCGGGCAGGTACTGCCAGCGGGTGTCGGGCCCCGCTCGGTGGTCCTCGATCGGGGCGCCGCAGAGCCCGATCTGGTCGTCGAACTGGCGCGCTGAGAGGACGTCGTCGCGGGTCAGGCGGTAGTCGCCGTAGACGCGGCGGGTCTCCCGGATCCCGATCTGGGTCCCGAGGGCGACGAGGGCTGCCCGCTCGTAGCCGTCGACGCAGTCGACGAGGAAGCGGGCGTACTCGAGGGCCTGGCGGCGCCCGGCGATCTCGGCGGCGGTGAAAAAGTCGGGGTCGGTGATGTTGACGACCCGGCCGTCCGGCTCCCGGCGGTACGACTCGAGGCGGGTCATGATCGTCGCCGTCACGCCCTCGATCGGGGTGACGTGGTCGGAGCCCTCCCGGCGCGGCAGGTCGTAGCGGCCGGAGGCCGCCGCCTCGGTCATCCGTCGGACGAGCTCGGCCCGGGGGAGGGCGCGGCGCCGGGCGAGATCGACGTTCGCCATCCGGAACGTCGTCGTCAGGGTCTGGGCCGGCTCGAGCTCGCCAGCCGTCTCGAAACCGAAGCCGGCGTAGGCGGTGAGGTCGGCGTCGCCCGAGGCGTCGATGAAGACCCGGCCCTCGATCCGCCGGAGGCCGGCCTTCGTCGCCACGGCGATCGCCTCGACCCGGCCGTCCCGGACGAGGACGCCCTGGAGCGTGGCGTGGAGGAGGATCCGGGCGCCGGCCTCGCCGACGAGTCGCTCCCAGACGACCTTGAGGTGCTCGGGGTGGTAGGTGACGCCGGTCCCCGCCCCGTACGTGTTCGGCCGCTCGACGACCGGGCCGAGCCGGCGGAGCTCGGCGACGACCTCGTCCCCGAGCCCGCCGACGACCTTGCGGGGTCGTTCGCCGGGGGTCCAGAAGCCGTAGAAGGTGTCGAGGACGGCGGTCGACGTCCCGCCGAGGAAGGGGAGCTTCTCGACGAGGATCACCGCGGCGCCGGTCCGGGCGGCGGCGACGGCGGCCGTCGAGCCGGCCGAACCCGAGCCGACGACGACGACGTCGGCCCGGCCGAGGAGCGGGAGCCGGGCGACGAGGTCGGGTTCGAGGTTCGTCGGGGCGGTCATCGGCGACCGTTGCGGGCCGGCCCGGAGGCGGGGGTTGGGGGCTGGTCGATCGTCGGAGGTTCGTCGGCCGCCCCTCGTTCCAGGGCCGCGACGAGGACGCTCGGGGCGCTGATCCGCTCGAGCCAGCCGGCGGGAACCTGGCTCGTCGCCCGGTCGAGCCAGCCGTCGGCGGTCCGGGTCAGGAGGATCCGACAGCGGTCGCCGCGGAGGAGGGCGTCGTTCGTCTCGATCGGCCGCCCGGCGTCGTCGACGGTGAGGCGGACGATCCGGAGCGCTGGAGCCCGCCGCGGGAGCCCGAGGATCACCGCCTCGCGGGCCCGGCAGACGACGGGTTCGAGGGATTCGCGGGCCAGGGTCGGGCGGGCACGGTAGTCCTCGGCGAGGGTCGCGTAGAGGGAGCGTGCCTCGAAGTCCTTCGTCTCGAGGCCGGGGAAGCGGTCGAGAGGCAGGTGGGCGAGCTCGAGCATGAGCGGCTCGTCGTCGAGGAGGCGGAGGCGCTCGAGGCGGAGGACGCGGTCGCCCGGGCGGCAGCCGAGGTCGGTGGCGACGTGCCCCCCGGCCTCGACTGCCTCGACCGCGAGGACGCGGGTCCGGAGCTCGCGCCCGCGCCGGAGGAGGGCGGCGCTCAGGCTGAACGACTCCGTGGCGTCCGCGTCGAACCGCGGTCTCGTGACGAAGGTGCCGCGACCCTGATGGCGGCTGATGAGGCCCCGCGCTTCGAGCTCGGCGAGGGCCTGGCGGAGGGTCGTCCGGCTGACGCCGAGGCGCTCGCAGAGGACGCGCTCCGGCGGGAGGCGCTGGCCGGGCTGCCACTCACCGGCGGCGATGAGGGCCGCCGCCCGGGTCGCGATCTGGGAGTAGATGGGTTCCTTCGCCACGGTCGTGTGCGAAGCGTAGCACGTATTGGTCTCATTGGTATGGCCAGGTGGTGGCGCGATTGGTCGCTGCTGGGACGACGACCGTCCAATCCCTGTGGGGTGGCACCGCGCCGGGGGTCCAGGTGCCTCATCGAGCGATCACCCGAGGGTCTTGCGCAGGCACGTCCCGCCCTTGAACACGAGCGCTGCGCGGAGCGACTCGACCCCGGCGATGCTCGCCACGAGGTAACTCAGCGCGTAGTCCTTCTCCAGGACGAACTGCGGTTTGCCGAGCGCCCGGTCCGCTGACGCGATCCGCAGGCGTAACGGGCGAAGGGTGAACCCCGCATCAGCCGACATCGTCGAGGTTCTCGATGACGTGCCAGGCGGGATCGTGACGACCCCTGGCCGGCCGGCCGGGGTCCAGCGGCGAGTCCCCGCGGGCTGGATAGGCACGGAGCGGGGCGAGCACATCGGAGGGCACGGCGAGCCGGTCGAGCGCCCAGCCGACGCGCTTGATCACCGCTCCGACATCGAGGCGCACTGCGTACTCCACGAGGCGACGCGTGTCGATGTCGGTGAGGTGGGCTTCCAACACCTCCAGCGCCACCGACAACGAGCCGAAGATGTGAAAGTGGTGGAAGGCATCGAGCAGGGCTCGCTCTCGGTCGAAGATGGGCACCCGGTCTCGCTCGTTCACCCAGACGTCGGCAACGCCGAAGAAGCGGTGCCGCGGAACGACGACGAACAGGTAGCGGACGCCCGCCACGACCCAGGCTTGGCGGCCTGCGGAAGACCCGCCGTGCTCTCGAGGCGGGAAGGTCCGGACGGGGGACGACAACGTTACGGCGGCCGGAACCTGCTCGGTCAAGCCCCAGTGCTGCAGGGCGGACCAGTGGCTAACGGCCGAGGGGGCTGCGATCGCCGCACCGATGGCGAAGGGATGGGCCTTCGGCAGCTTTGTGACCGGGTCGTTGAGGGCGTAGAGGCCCTTCTTGATTCGGGTGAGCCAGCCCCCCGCTGCGAGCCGGTGTAGCAATGTGGCCACATGGCGGGCGCTCAGACCGAGCGCAGTGCCTGCCTCAGCGGCCTGGCGGGCCGTGAAGGGATCCTGCCCCGCCGCGTCGAGTGCGTGCAGAAGCCGAATGCCGGCCGGTTCACCATACGCCGGGCTGCGTTGGGTGGCTGAGAATGTCGTCATAATCACGCATTGCGTAAGTTAGCCAACATGATCCTACACGATGGGAGGTCGGTCTGTCACCGGCTGCGGTTCGGCAGCGGCCGGTTGTGATCCGGCCTCCCCGCCTTGGCCCGAGCTACGGAACGCCCGAGCAGGATGCCGCGGGCGCGGCGACACTCCTGCTATGCGAATCCTCCTCATCGGTGCCGGCGGGGTCGGCTCGGCCGTCGTCCCGATCGCCGCCCGCCGCGACTTCTTCGAGCAGATCGTCGTCGCCGACTACGACCCGGTCCGGGCCCGGCGGGCCGTCGACCGGGTCGCCGACCGCCGCTTCGTCGCCGTCCCCCGGCGGGTCGACGCCGCCGACCGGGCGGGGATCGAAGCGCTCATCCGGGAGACCCGGGCGACCCACGTCCTCAACGCCGTCGACCCCCGCTTCGTCCTGCCGATCTTCGAGGCCGCCCTCGCCGCCGGCGCCGACTACCTCGACATGGCGATGTCGCTCTCGCGGCCGCACCCGGAGCGACCGTACGAGCTGCCCGGCGTCAAGCTCGGCGACGAGCAGTTCGCCCGGGCGGCCGACTGGGAGGCGGCGGGCCGGCTCGCCCTCGTCGGGATCGGGGTCGAGCCCGGCCTCTCCGACGTCTTCGCCCGCTACGCGGCCGACGAGCTCTTCGCCGAGATCGACGAGATCGGGGTCCGGGACGGGGCGAACCTCGTCGTCGAGGGCTACGCCTTCGCCCCCTCGTTCTCGATCTGGACGACGATCGAGGAGTGCCTGAACCCGCCGGTTGTCTGGGAGCGGGGCCGGGGTTGGTACACGACGCCGCCCTTCAGCGAGCCCGAGACGTTCGTGTTCCCCGAGGGGATCGGGCCGGTCGAGTGCGTGAACGTCGAGCACGAGGAGGTCCTCCTCATCCCGCGCTGGATCGACGCCGGGCGGGTGACGTTCAAGTACGGTCTCGGGGCGGAGTTCATCGAGGTCCTCCAGGTCCTCCACAAGGTGGGCCTGGACCGGACCGAGCCGGTCCGGGTCGGCGGGGTCGAGGTCTCGCCGCGGGACGTCGTGGCGGCCTGTCTCCCCGATCCGGCGACGCTCGGGGATCGGATGCACGGCAAGACGTGCGCCGGGACGTGGGGCCGGGGGCGGGGCAAGGACGGGGCGCCGCGGGAGGTCTACCTCTACCACGTCGTCGACAACGCCGAGTCGATGGCCCGCGACGGGGCCCAGGCGGTCGTCTGGCAGACGGCGATCAATCCGGTCGTCGCCCTGGAGCTCCTCGCCGCCGGGGTCTGGCAGGGGGCCGGGGTCCTGGGACCGGAGGCGTTCCCGCCCCGCCCGTTCCTCGACCTCCTCGTCGAGTACGGTTCGCCCTGGGGCCTCCGAGAGGGGTAGGGCTGCAGCGGGGACGGCGCGCAGGGGCGAGCCGGCGAGCTCGCCCGAACCTCGACTGAACCCGCCCCTGCGCCCCGGATGGGAGGAGCTGTCCTAGTAGGCGGCGGGCGGGAAGATCCCCTCTCCCGTTCGGCGGGTGCCGTCGGCTCGGAGGAAGGTCCAGTGGATGTCGCCCGGCGACAGGTCCTTCTGCGGCAGGGCAATGACCCAGACGCCGTTCGCAACCTGGCCTCCTATGGCACCCTCCAGCCCGGCGAGCAGGACGGCGGTCGTTCCTTCCGTCGCCGTGCCGAAGGCGTAGGAGTTCCAGGTGAGATCGCGTTGGCCGCCGAAGGAGACCAGGTGCAGGCTGTCTTGCCTGGGCGTCGCACGGGTGCTGGTGATGATGTGACCCGTCCAGTTGCCGAAGAAATCGCGATCGAAGACGACCAGATCAAGTCGGCCGGCGTCGATGCGGACGCCGATCTGGAGATCGTCCGCGAGGGCGACCAGCTGCGCCGGCGGGATGTCGGCCAGCGAGATGATGGTGGGCCGCCCATCCTCGGTCGTCGGCATGCCTCGGGCGACCCAGTCTGTTCGACAGCCTGCGGTCATCGTCACGATGCCGACGACCATGGCGAATGCCAGGATGGCCCCTCCGGCCGGCGGAGTCGCCGTGCCTAATGGACGAAGGTTTCGGAGAGCGCGTACGCCCATTTCGCAGCCGTTGCTGGTGTCACGGCGATCGAGACCGAGCGGTCCACGTCGGCGAGGAGGATTGCTTCCGCCGTCTCGCCGTCGGGCTCGTCGACGTACCGCTTGATGAGCGCGCTACTGTCGACGTAGACGCTCATCCTCACGGTCGGCAGCGATGACCTCGTTCGTCGTGGGCGTCCGTGGGAGCGGAATCTGTCGAACGACCGGCATCGGTGGGCGATCGACCCGGCGGCTGATCCAGCCCTCGGCGAGACCGCGCTCGAGAATCGACCGGCCGTCAGGCGGAACGATCGTCGCGATCTGGCGTCCGCGGCGGGTGACGGTCACGATCTCCCCCGAGCGGCCCGCTCGAGGATCTCCGAGAGGTGGTCCCTGAGGGTTCGAACGCCGACGCGCATGTAGCCATCGTCGGCCTCAGCAGGCAATGATGTGACCATATCGGGCCGAGGGGTGGCGGCCGGTGAGATCCCCCTGTGGGCCGCTAAGCCGATCCTCCTGGGGCTCGGGCTACCTGCGGCGCGGCGCCGCCCGATTCTCAACCATCCACCCTTGCTGTGGCCCTAACAAATTGACGATGGGACTTGACGTCGACGGAGAGAGAGAGAGAGAATGGGCCAGACCCGGGCGACGCACCGGACCCGGGGGAAGCTGGGGGAGTCATCATGAAGCGTCGCCGAACCTCCCTCCCCGCTTGGGGGAGCTGTTTCGCTGTCCTCGTTCTCGTCGCTCAGGTCGGGTAGCCGGGTGCGATCGGGCCGGTCTCCGGCTCGCTCGGCGGCTCTGGTCGTTCGCTCGGCAGTCTTCGGTCCGCGCAAATGGAGGACGTGACCTCGAACGGGATCGCTCTCGTCGGGCCGGAGGCGATCCAGGTTCGACCGGCCGACGAAGATCAGGCGAACGCCTTCAACGCTGCCCTCGAGCTCGCCTACGCCCACCGTGAGGATCTTGGCTACCCATGGCTCGACTCGGCGTCCGGGGTCCTTGAGCTCTCGTTCGCCACAGGCCTCGGGGAGACGGTGGCAGCGGAGGCGGTCGACGGGCTGTCGGCCGGCGGGCGAACGGTCCGCCTCCGCCCGGCTCCGGCCTCCATCGCCGAGCTCGATGCGCTCGCCGACGCGGTCACGCGACTCAACGCGGCTGGCGTTCCGGGGGCGGATCGGATCTGGATGACCGAGCCCGACCAGAAGAACAACCGTATCGTGGTGACGGTCAGCGAGGCTCCGGAGGAGCTCCTCGATGCTCTCGCCGCTCGATTCGGCACGGAGCTGATCGCGGTGCGGATCGAGGGTCCTGCCCCGAGCTCGTCGACGAACGCCAATCGCGACTCGGACTCTCCGCCATTCTGGGGAGGGGCGCGGTTCTACCCAGACGCAACGTGCACGACCGGCTTCGCGTGGAACGTCGGCTCGGGTGTGTCCGGGATGCTCACCGCCGGCCATTGTGCGCCCGCTGGCGCCACGGACGTCGACTACGACAACTACTGGGACGTCGGCTCGATCCGAAGCGGTTATGAGGAGAACTGGGATGCGACGTACGGAACCCGGTGCTTCCCCGGACAGAACGTCTATCGTGGCGACCTCGCACTCGTTCGGTACCGATCCACGTACAGCTCGGGACCGTACGCATACACAGGGGGACCGCATACGAGCACCGCATCTGCGGTCGACGGCACGGCATCTCGGTGGTCACAGGTTGGGGACGCCGCCTGCGTGAACGGGCACGTGACTGGAGAGTGGTGCGGGATGGTCACCGCGACGGGCGCGAACATCCGCTACATCTTCGATGGCATCAATGTCTGGGCGAGGCATGTCAACATCGCGCTGGCCGCCGGCAACACTTGCCCGACCAAGGGGGACTCGGGTGCTCCCGTCTACCGGAGGGTGTCGTCGAGCCGCATCGCGGCCGTGGGGATCGACAGCGGCTCGGCCCCATTGGTCGCTGCATGCCAGGCGTACTTCACCGACATCTGGGATGCCTACTACGGCCTTCCCGGTACGATCAAGACCGCAGGCTAGCCTCGGGGAGTGACGCAGGGTGGCGACGTCCAAAGGAGGTCGGTGGCGGCGACGGTGGATCGTCGCGACAGGTGTCGTCGTGGCAGCCGCCGCTCTCTTTGCGGTCTCGGACCGGGCCGATCCCCTCGACTACTACCGTCCCGTCGGTGATCGGATCATCGTCGTCGGGACGATCACCGGCCGCGGGACCTGGACCCGGGTGAGCTCCGTGACCGAGACGCCGACTTCGGTCGTCGTTGCCGTTCGCTCATTCCACATTCCGTTCGTTCCTGCCTCTGGGGTGGGCATCCCGATCGAGTTCGTCCTCACCCTGGCGGCGCCCCTCGACGGTCGGACGGTCGTCGATGCGAGCACCGGGGCGGCAGTCCGACAGACGACCTGCATTGGGCCGGCGCCATGTCGATGAGGGTTCCGGATCCGCTCGGCAGGAACCGTCCGGTCGTTCAGGGTGCCCTTCGTCCTCGCGACGGCCGTGGCCATCCCGATCGAATCCCTCCCGACCCTCGGGGCGGCGGTCGAGATCCGTCGCCGTCTCGGGCGGCTCCGAAGTCCGTAGCGGCTGAGGCGACCGTTCGGGTCGCCACTCGGCGCCCTCGCCGGCGCCGACGGGTGTTGGGCGGCCTCCTCGCCCTCGCTGCGCTCGCCGCCGCCTGCAGCAGCGAGCCGATCTCTGTCACCGTCGACAACCCCACGGCCGACGAATACCTGCTCCGCCTCAGCTGGTCGTACGGCGAAGTCCACGTCTTCCGCGTGCCGTCCGGCAAGGGAGCCTCTGCGGTCTCGCTTCAGAGCGGCTATCGACCCCTCGTCGAGATCCTCCGGCCCGACTGCTCCGTCGTCGGCAGCTGGACGCTCGACGCGAGCGCGCTCATCC
>JBHOQO010000097.1:0-22676 GCA_042408925.1 Chloroflexota bacterium
CCGAAGGCCGCGCCGCCGGCCACGGGGCGGCAGACCGAGGTGCCCGACCGAGGGCCGGCTGGGGTCGCGCCGTCGCGCCGCCGGCCGCGCGGGCTGCGCCCAACCGTCCTCGGCAGCGTCCTCGTCGTTCTGCTGCTCGCCGGAGTCGTGGCGCGCGTTACGAGCCCCGAGGAGTGGCCGGTGCAACCCTGGGCTCGCCTCGGTACCGAGGACGTCCACGCCCTCACCTTTGTCCCGGACGACCCGGAGCGCCTGCTCTTCGGTTACCACGGCGGGATCCTCTCGTCCCTCGATGGTGGCCGGAGCTGGGAGCCGCTCGCGTTCGACGGCGACGCGATGAGTCTCGGGCTGTCGCGCGACGGGTCGATCGTCGTGGCCGGCCATGAGGTCCTGGCCATCAGCCGGGATGGTGGCCGGACGTGGCAGGACATCCCGGCCGACCTGCCGAGCCGCGACATCCACGGCTTTGCCCGCGATCCCGACGATCCGAGACGGATGTGGGCGTATCTCGCGACCGGTGGCGTCTGGGAGAGCGCCGACGGTGGGTATCGGTGGCAGCACGTGTACCGGGCGAATGTCCTCTTGCCGGTGGCGGTACGGACCCCGGACGGCCCTCGTCTGTTCGGGTTGACGGCCGAGGGCCTCGTGACATCCACCGACGGCGGCCGGTCCTGGGATCGGCTGGCGACCCCGGCCCTCTACCCGATGGCGAGCATCGCAGCCATCAGCGACGGCTCCGTGCTCGTGGCCGGTGGCCCTTCGGGTTTGGCCCGGTCCACCGACGGCGGCCGGACGTGGTCCGCGCTGCCGTTCTCCGGTCAGCCGGCCGCCGTGGCGGTGGCCGGCGGCGGTCGCACGGTCGCCGTCGTGACGCGGACGAGCGAGTTCTTTCGGTCCGACGACGGCGGCAGCACGTGGCCAGGGCCGTGACCGCGTGCGCTCGAACGGACGCGTCGCGCGCCTCGGCCGCCGCTGCTACTGTCGAGCCCCCGGCGCCGGCCGTGCCGGGCTCGACGACGGCGTCGACGGGGTCGGCGCGGAGGCGGCCGAGCCCTCGAGGAAGGCGGCCGCCATCGAGCGGCGGGGATCGGTCGGGGCGGCTACGGCGAGGAACCGTTCGAGGTCGGTCCGCGCCGCATCGCCGAGGCGCCCGTCGAGGCGCAGGCGGGCGATCGCCCGGTAGAGGAGGGCGTCGGGCTGGTCGGGCGCCAGGGTCAGGACCCGGTCGAACACCGGACCCGCCGCATCCGGCCGGTCGGCGGCCAGGAGGATCGCCCCGATCCCGAGCCAGGCCTCGACGTTGTTTGGATCGAGGTCGAGGGCGGCCCGATAGCGGCTCGCCGCGTCGGCCGGGCGATCGGCGGCGAGGAGCGCATCGCCGAGGGAGACGAGCGCTCCGACATCGGTCGGGTTGAGTCTGACGCGGGTCTCGAGTTCCTCGAGCGACGGCGCGCCCTGCGCCGGGCTCCCGCCGGTGATCTCGCGGCCGAGGAGTCGCGGCCCGAGCGCCCCGCCGATGGGCAGCGCCAGCGCGAGGACCATCGCCACGCCGACGAGCACCATCCACGGACCCGACCGCGGCGGCGGGACGGCCCGCCAGCGTGGCCACGCCCGCCCCCGTTCCCGGGCCCGCGCGCGCCGGACGACGACGAGGGCCCCGCCGATGACGACGAGGGCCGGCGCCAGCCAGAGGAGCAGATCCAGGCCGCCGAGCGGGGGATCGAGGAGGATCCAGCGACCGTAGCGGGCGACGAAGAAGGCTCGGACCTCGGCGTCGGACGCGCCGGCTGCGAGTTGCTCGCGAACGAGCGCCCGCATCTGGGCGGCGGCGGCCGCCGGCGACTCGGCGATCGAGAGGCCCTGACAGGTCGGGCACCGGAGCTGCGCCTCGAGGGCCCGGGCGCGGTCCTCGAGGCTCCCGCCGCGCGGTAGGCCGGCCGCAGCGGCGAGACTCAGGACGATGACGCCGAGGGCGACGAGGAGGACGGCATCCGCCCGGCCGAGCCGGCGTCGACGGGCGATCACGGCAGGATCTCCGCGATCCGTCGCTGGAGCTCCTCGGCCGTCAGCAGGCCGATCTGGCGCGATCGGACGATCCCGTCGCTGTCGATAAAGAAGGTCTCGGGGATCCCGACGACGCCGTAGTCGATCGCCGTCCGCCCGTCCGGATCGAGGAGCCCCGGATACGACTGGCGGTACTCCGCCATGAAGCGTCGAGCGTTGTCGGCACTGTCCTGGTAGACGATCCCGAGGATCCGGAGTCCCGCCGGCCGGTATTCGGCATCCGCCGCCGTGAGGAGCGGGGCCTCCTCTCGACAGGGGGGACACCAGGAGGCCCAGAAGTTGACGACGACGGGCGAGCCGCGGAGCGAAGCCAGCGAGAGTCGGCCGCCGTCGAGCGTCGGCAGGTCGAAGGCCGGTGCGGGGCGCCCGACGATCGGGTCGTCGATGGGCGTCGCCGGTCGCCCCACGCTGATCGTCAGGAGGAAGACGAGCGCGACCACCCCGGCGAGGAGCCAGGCGGCGACGATCAGCCGCCGCGGGGCCCTCGGTCTCGCCGCCGGGCGCCCGCCGGCGTCAGCGGGTGATGCCGTAGCGGGTGATGCCATCGAGGAGCGGCTCCTGCGGGTCGGCGGGGTCCCGCCGGCGGGCCTCTTGGGCCGGAGCCGGCACGAGGCCCCGAGCTCGCACCGGCCAGGCGGCCAGCGCACCCCCGAACGCAACGAGGGCGCCGGCCGGCCAGATCCAGGACACGAACGGGTGGCTGCCGATCCGAACGGTCGCGGTGCCGGTCGTGGGGTCGAGATCGAGGAGGACGATGTAGAGATCCTCGCCGGGACCGGGCAGGATCGCCGGGCTGGCGATGGCCTGGCTCGACGTCCGAACGACGTTGAGCGCGGGTTCGACCTCGATGCCCGACGCGCCCTCGCCGATCCGCAGCGTCGCCGCGACCACGGTCCGATTCGGGCCGGGGCGCTCCTCGCTTCTGACGAAGGTCAGGCTCCGACCGAACGCCTCGACGGTGTCGCCCGGCCGCAACGAGCGGACGACTTCTCGCTTGCCGGTTCCCGACGCGACGACGGCGAGGGCGAGCAACCCGACCCCGACGTGCGACACGAGCCCGCCCAGCATCCGGGCGTTGAGCCGGCGGATCCGGACGCTCGTGACGGCCGGGCCGGATCGGCGCAGGACTCGGCGGACGAGGAACGAGCCGGATTGGACGAGGGCGAAGGTGCCGGCTGCCGTCCCTGCCAGGGCGGCGGGGTCGGCCCCTCGGCTGGCGAGGATGGCGGCCGTGACCGCCGCGGCGCCGGCGCCGGGGACGAGCGCCCGCCGCGCCCTCGGCGACCAGTCCCCCCAGGGCAGCGCCGGGCCGATCCCGACGAGGACGAGCAGACCGACGGCCAGCGGCCCAACGACCCGATCGAAGTAGGGCGCGCCGACGCTGAGCCGCGCCTCGGCCACGGCCTCGGCAACGAGCGGGAAGATCGTGCCGAAGAGGACCGTCGTCGCGGTCGCAGCCAGGAGCAGGTTGTTGAGGAGGAAGGCCCGGCCCCGAGCCCCGAGACGCCCGTCGGCTCCCGCGCCGGGCAGCCGAAGGAGGGCGAGGCCGACCGTCCCGACGAGCACGGCGCCGAGCAGGCCGACGAACAGGTAGCCGATCGCCGAACGGGTGAAGGCATGGACCGAGTCGAGGACCCCGCTTCGGGTGACGAGCGTGGCGAAGAGGGTCAGGGCGAACGAGGCGACCACGAGCGCCACGTTCCAGGGGAGGAGGAGACCGCCCCGCCGCCCGACCATCGCCGAGTGGAGGAATGCGGTCGCGGTGAGCCACGGCAAGAGGGCGACGTTTTCGACCGGATCCCAGGCCCAGTAGCCGCCCCAGCCGAGGACGGCGTACGACCACCAGGCTCCGGCGACGAGCCCCAGGGTCAAGAGGACCCACGGTCCGAGCGTCCACCGGCGACTCAGCCGTAGCCAGCCCTCGTCGAGCCGCCCCCCGAGGAGCGCATCGACCGTCAAGGCGAACGGAACGGCCAGCCCGACGAAGCCGAGATAGAGGAGCGGTGGGTGAAACGCCATGAGGGGATGATCCTGGAGCAGCGGGTTCGGGCCCGGGCCGTCGGCGGGAACCGGCCAGACTCGGCCCCACGGGTTGCCGGGACCGACGATGATGAGGGCGAAGAAGGCCGTGAGGGCCAGGAGCACGGCCAGGGCCCACGGCAGGCGGCCTCGATCGTCCTCGTCCCGGGTGCGGAGCGCCAGGAGGACCGTGACGGCGGCGAGCAGGCCGGCCCAGAACAGGATCGAGCCCTCGAGGGCCCCCCAGAGCGACGCGACGGTGAAGAGGAGCGGGGTCTCGCGGCTCCCGACCTGGGCCACGTAGGCGATCGAGAAGTCGTGCCGCACGAGGGCGACGACCATGAGCCCGTTGGCCGCCGCCAGTCCGGCCAGGGCGCACCAGGCGGCGCGGATCGCGGCCGCAACGCTCCACTGGCCCCGGGCCGCCCGGATCGCGGCGTAGGTACCGATGAGCGCGCTGCCGGCGCCGACGATCGAGGCCGTCAGGCCGAGGGATCCGATCATGGACGACCCGCTCGGATCGCCTCGAGGAGGCCCGGCGGCGGGGTCTCGCCCGGCCGAAGCGGCGCGTACACCTCGGAGTGCTTGACGAGGATCTCGTCCGCCGAGAATGCGTCGGGGCCGGAGAGGCGCCCCGCGAGCACGACCCCGATGCCGTCCCGGAAGAGGCCGGTCGGTAGGGAGCGGCTCGTGACCGCGATGGTCGTCGTGCCGTCCGTGACCCGGAACGAGAGGCTGGCCGTGTCGGCCTGCCACCGAACCGAGCCGGGCTCGACGATGCCGTAGAGGCGGACGACGCCTCGGGGCTGCTCGGCGGCCAGCTCGGTCGGGGTAACGTAGTACACGATCGCGCTCGTCAGGCTGACGGCGACGAGGGCGACGAAGGCAGCCCCGACGAGGAGGAGCCCGACGAGCGTCGCCGGGCGGGGACGTCTCATCGACCGGCCTCCAGTACCCGGGCGGACGGCTCGGCGCCCGGCTGTTCCGGGGCGTCGCGATCGCGCTGGGCGGCCAGTGCGTCGGCGACCTGCCGAGCACGGATCCGGCGTCGAGCGACCGACGCGACGTAGAGGAGGAGGCCGCCGATGGTGACGGCGTACGCCGCGACGACCGAGGGCCAATCGCTCATCCCGTCGGCTCCAGGGCGAGCTCGGCGGCGTCGAGGGCCTCCTCGAGCTCGATGCGGCGCCTGAGCAGCCACAGGTAGGCGAGGGTGAAGGCGGCCACGCTGGCCAGGAGTTCGGCGAGCATGAGGTGGTCGATCGCGGGATCGCCGGGGCGGATCACGGTGGGCGGCTGATGGAGCCCCCGCCACCAGAGAACGGAGAAGTGGACGATCGGCACGTTCAGGAAGCCGGCGCTCCCGAAGACCGCGGCCACCCTCGCCCGACGGTGCCGGTCGGCGAGCGACTGCCGCAGCAACAGGTAGGCCGCATAGATGACGAACAGGATCGCCGTCGTCGTGAGGCGGGGGTCCCAGTCCCACCACTTGCCCCAGGTCGCCTTGCCCCAGATGGCCCCGGTCACGATCGTCAGACCCGTGAACAGGAGCCCGATCTCGGCGCTTGCCACCGCGAGGCGGTCGAAGCGGAGATCTCGGTGCCGGAGGTAGAGGACGCCGCCGACGAGGGTGACGAAGAACGCCGCGTAGGCGAGCCAGGCGCTCGGTACGTGGACGTACATGATCCGCTGGACGTCGCCTTGGACGGCGTCCGGCGGCACGACGGTGAGTCCGGCACCGACCGTCACGGCGACGGCCAGCGCCACCAGCCATCCCGACACCGACGACCGAACGAGGCGACGCATCGTTAGTCCGGGCTCGCCGCGGTCTCGTACGTCAGGAGGCCGAGACCGGTGAACAAGGCCGCCTCGATCAGGAGGACGGCCGTCCACCTCGCCGCGTCGCCCAGCCGGGCCTCGAGCACGGCCGAGCTGGCCTGGACGCCGGCCAGGAACGTCGGGACGAGCAACGGCAGGAGGGCGACCGGCAGGAGCAGCGCCCGATGACCGGCGTCGGCCACGAGGGCCAGGATGAGGGCCACCGCCGCCGCCGCGGCGAGCGCCGTGATGGCGCTGGCCGGGATCAAGAGAACGGCCGCCGGATCGAGGGGGAGATCGAGGACGATGGCCGCCCCGGCCCACAGGAAGAGCTCGATGGCCGTCAGGACGACGGAGAGGCTCAGGACCCGACCGATGTAGATGGACCGCCGGTCGGCGAGGACGAGCCACAGGCCGCTGAACGCGTCGTCGGCTCGGTCGATCCGGTCGAGCCGTTCGGCGACCGCCAGCGCGGCGTAGAGGAGGGCGATCCACACGAGGGCCGGAGCGAGCGTCCGGAGCCGGTCGGGATCCGGGCCGACGGCGAGGCCGACGAGGACGAGGGCGATGCCTGCCAGGGCCAGCGCGCTGGCCGCGGCGCGCCCACCGCGAACCTCGACGAGGAGGTCCTTTCGAGCCAGCACCAGGGCGTCGGTCAGGAGCGTCACGTCGGGGACCCCTGGGTCTGGGTTGCGACCCGGGACCGGACCCGGCCGCCGTCGAGCCAGAGCGTGCTGGTTGCGATCGCCCGGCTTCGGGCGTCGTCGTGCGAGGCGATGACGACGAGCCGACCCTCGTCGCGGAGCCGGACGAAAAGCTGCCCGACGCGCTCGGCGGCTCGCTCGTCGAGACCGGCAAACGGCTCGTCGACGATGACGACGTCCGGGTCGGTGGCGACGACACGAGCCAGCCCGACCCGCCGCCGGGTGCCCGCCGAGCAACTGGCGACCCGCTGGTGGGCGACGGCCGCCAGGTCGAGGAGGCCGAGCAGATCGATCGCCCGTCGCTCGGAGGCCCGGGCCAGTCGCGCCGCCAGGACGACATTTTCGAGCGCGGTCAGCTCGTCGAAGAGGTGGGTGGCGTGTCCCAGGACGGCGATCCTCGGCCGCGTCGTCCGACCGTCGGCCGCCCAGCTCACCCGGCCGCGGGTCGGCGCCATGAGACCGGCGACGATCTTGAGCAGGGTCGTCTTGCCCGATCCGTTCGGGCCGTGAACGGCGAGGAGATCGCCGGACCGGCCCTCGAGGTCGACGTCCCAGATCGCCACGGTCGCGCGGAAGACCTTCGTGAGCGCCGTCGCACGGAAGCCGATGGTCGACCGGGAGGCCGGCCGGCTCAGGGGCCGTGCGAGATCGGGGGCGGGCTCGGTCAGCGGCGTGGCCGATCGCGCCCGGGGGAGGGCGATCATGATCGGTCCGACGAGGAGGCCCGCTTGATCGCGAAGCGCGGTGTCGCCAAGACGAGCCCAACGGCGTATCCGAACGCCAGGCCGAGGCCAGTGATGGCCCAGTGGATCGGGTGGCCCCAGGGGTGGGAGACGGTCAGCCCGTAGATGGCCAGGCCGCCGACCGCCGCGCCGAGGATGGCGATCTCCCACGTCGTCGAGACGAGCCGTGGGCGATCGGGCCGGGTTGGGTCATCGGCTCCGGAGCGGCGCGAGCCCGCGACCTCCCGCGACCATCGCCGTCGGGCGACCGCGAGACTCGCCACCCCGACCACGACCGCCAGGATCTGCCACGCGGGGACTCGGAAGCCCTCGACGCCCGTCAGGCTTCCCGCGAGCAGGACGGCGGTGGTGGTCGACCAGACGTAGCCGGCCAGGGCGACGTCGCGCCAGAACAGCTCGGCGATCTGGCGCGCGGCGTGCCGCGCCCGTCGCCGGGCCACCGAAGCGAGCAGGAATCCGGCGGCGGCGGCGACGAGGGTCATCCCCTCCACGGCGGCGATCGACGCATCGGCGAGGAGCCGGTCCACGGGATCATGATACTACGCAGTTGTAGTGGGTCCCCGTGGTAGGCTAGCCGCCCGACGGAGGTGGCACGGTGACACGGAATCCCCGCCTGGAAGATGTGCTTGGTCCGCTTGGTGCGACGGTGGTCCGAGAGGTGATGGCGCGCGGGGAGGCGAGCGTCGGCGACGTCGTCGAGGGGCTCCGGCGGCGCCACGGGCGCGCCTACGCCTACACGACGATCCTGACGGTCATGAGCCGCCTCCACGAGCGCGGCGTCCTGGAGCGCAGGCGGCAGGGTCGCCAGCACGTCTATCGGGCCGCCGCCCCGGAGCAGGACCTCATCGATCGGCTCAGCCAAGTCGCCGTCGAGCGGCTCGTCGACCGGTACGGGACGGCGGCCTTGCGCCACTTCGCCGTCAAGCTGGCCGACCTCGATCCGGAGACCCGACGGCGATTGGCCGAGCTGGCCGGCGACCCGGAATGATCGGCCGGGGCGCCGGCCGGCTGTTCGTCCTCGTGAGCGCGCCGCTGGCCGGTTGTCTCGCCCTCGGCGCGCTCCTCGGGAGCGACCCGATGCTCGGGCTCGAGATCGCCGGCGTGGGGTTCGCGACGCTGTGGGGCGGGCTCGTCGTACGGGATCTCGTCCGCGCCCGGCGCTTGGCGGCCGTGCTCTCGGTCGGCGCCGCCGAGGTGTCGCTGTTCGGGGTCGGCTGTTGGGTCACCCCGGCATTGGGCCTCGACGCCATCGTCGTCGGCGCCGTGCGCCCCCGTATCTTCGTCGGTGACGCCCTCCTGGCGTCCCTTTCCGAGGACGAGTTGCGGGCCGTCGTCTATCACGAGGACCATCACCGCCGGACCCGCGCACCCCTCCGGGCGGCGGCGCTCGAGGCGTGGCTTCGGCTTCTGGGACGCTCGGCATGGCTGCGCGGTCGCGTCCTCGACCGTCTCGCCGACCTGGAAGCCCTGGCCGATGCCGACGCCATCCGCCGAGGCTCGAGCCCGCGCTCGCTGGCCCGGGCGCTCATCAAGGGCGATGCCAGCCTGCGGGCCGTCGCCTTCGCCTATGCCGCGGATCGGCGGGTCTGGCGCCTCCTCGAGCTGGCCGGCGGCACCGTTGCCGACCCGCCGGTGCGGCTCCCCTACGAGTGGCTGCCGGTCGTCCTCCTGGCCGTGGCGACGGTCGGGTGTCGGGCCGGGCTGTAGCGGGCCGGGGCCGGAGGCGAGCCAAGGTGCCGCTCAGGGGGCTCTCATCTGGGATTCAGCTTGCCGTGCCACCGTCGCGGCGTAACGAACCGCCGACCATGAGGCGTCCCGTGGCCATCTTTCGTCGAGGCTGCAAATCAGGGCCCGCCGGCCGAGCCCGAAGCCCGAGCCGGAGCACGGTACCCCGCCTGGAGATTCAGCCGTGAGCGAGGCGACGCGCATCCTCGTCGTCGACGACGACCCGAAGATCCGGGCCGTCGTTCGCCGCGGCCTCGCCTACGAGGGGTATCGGGTGGTGGAGGCGGCGAGCGGCGAAGAAGGCCTCGAGAAGGCGCGGGAGCACCTCCCGAGCCTCGTCATCCTCGACATCATGCTGCCCGGCATCGACGGCCTCGAGGTGACGCGCCGGCTCCGATCGGCCGGCGACGACGTCGCCATCCTCATGCTCACGGCCCGAGACGAGGTCAAGGACCGCGTCGAGGGCCTGGAAACCGGCGCCGACGACTACCTGGTCAAGCCCTTCAGCTTCGAGGAGCTCCTCGCCAGGGTCCATGCCCTGCTCCGCCGCAAGGCGGGCCCGGAGCGGGAGATCCTGCGCTTCGCCGACCTCGAGCTCGACGTCGATGCCCGGGAGGCGCGTCGTGGCGGCCGGACGATCGAGCTCACGACGACGGAGTTCAACCTCCTCCTCCTGTTCATGCGCCATCCGCGCAAGGTCCTGACCCGAGACGTCATCATGGAGCACGTCTGGGCCTACGACTTCGAAGGAGAGTCGAACGTGCTCGAGGTGTACGTCCGGTACCTGCGGAGCAAGCTGGAGGCGAACGGGGAGCCCCGACTCATCCACACCGTCCGAGGCGCCGGGTACGTCCTCAAGGCATGAGGGCACCCCGATGAGCGGCCTGCGGCGACCGCTCTCGATCCGGGTCCGCCTCGCCCTCATCTACACGGGGCTCCTGGCCGCCGCCCTCGTCGCCTTCGGTGCCGCTATGTTCCTCGTCCTGCGCGCCGAGCTCGAGCGGTCGTTCGATACCGCCTTGCTCGCCAATGCCGAGCACGCCGCCGGAGCCTTCGCCCAGGACGTGGAGCTCACCGGCGGGCTCAACCCGTCCGATCGCCTCGTCGAGCAGCTCGCCTCGACCGGGGGACGGGTCGTGGTCCTGGGTCCGGAGGGCGCCGTCCTCGCCGACTCGGCCCCGGAGGGGGCTCCCGAGCTGCCGCTCCTCGCCGAGGACCTCGCCCAGGCGGATCGGCACGCCCACGCCATCCGGGAGCTCGGCATCGGGGGCGACGTCGTCCGACTGACCGTCGAGCCCGTCGTCGCCGCCGACGGGCACCGGGCCGGGTACGTCGTCTGGGCAGACTCGACGCGTCCGGTTCGGGACCTGCTGGCCACGGTGGGCGGCGCCCTCGTCCTCGGCGGGGCGCTCGTCATCGGGCTCGCGCTCCTGGGCGGCCTCGCCCTGGCGAAGCGCGCCTTGGCGCCGGTAGCGGACGTGACCGAGACGGCCCGGGCCATCTCGTTATCCGGCGACTTCGCGGCTCGCGTGGAGACCGGGCGGCGCGGCGACGAGGTCGGCGAGCTCGCGGTGGCGTTCAACGAGATGCTCGAAGCCCTCGAGCAGAACCATCAGGCGCTCCAACGGTTTCTGGGAAACGCGTCCCACCAGCTCCGGACGCCGCTTACGACGATCCGCGCGAACCTCGACCTGGCCCAGCGCCCGGGGCTCCCGGAGGAGGAGCGGGCGGCGATCCTCGCCGACGCGCGCGACGAGGCCGAACGGATGGCCCGCCTCGTCCGCGACCTGCTCTCGCTGGCCCGCGCCGAGTCGGGCGCCCGGCTCGAGTTCGGGCCGGTCGAGCTGGACGCCCTCCTCATCGAATCGGTCCGCCGCGAGCGCCGAGGAGCGAGGCACCTCCGGATGAGCGTCGCCTCGGTCGAGCCGGCGGTCGTCGACGGCGACCGCGACCGGCTCCGGGAGCTCCTCGACATCCTCCTCGACAACGCCGCTCGATACACGCCCCCGGGCGGCAGCGTGACCGCCGCCCTCGAGGTCCGCGACGGCCGGGCCATCGTTCGGGTCGAGGACACCGGGATCGGCCTCGACGAGACCGACCGCCAGCGCCTCTTCGAACGGCTCTACCGAGGTGCCCGCGCCCGCCAGATGGAGCCCTCGGGTACGGGGCTCGGCCTGGCCATCGCCCGCTGGATCGTCGAGGCCCACGCGGGCACGATCGAGCTGGCCAATCGGGAGGGCGGGGGGACGGTCGCCACGGTAACCCTCCCCCTGCGGGCGCTGTGAGGAACGGAGCGCCCATGAGCGGACCCCGGGTCCTCGTCGTCGACGACGAGGCGCCGATCGTCGACCTCGTGCGCGGCTACCTGCGGGCGGCGGGCATGGAGGTCGACGTCGCCGTCGACGGACCATCGGCCGTCGAGGCCGTCCGGGCGCGACGACCGGATGTGGTGGTCCTCGACGTGATGCTGCCGGGCTTCGACGGCTTCGAGGTCCTCCGACGGATCCGGACCTTCTCCGACGTCTACGTCGTCATGCTCACCGCCCGCGCGGAGGAGATCGATCGGATCGTCGGGCTCTCGGTGGGTGCCGACGACTACCTCGTCAAGCCGTTCTCGCCGCGGGAGCTCGTGGCCAGGATCCAGGCGCTCCTTCGCCGGCCGCGGACGACCGAGCGTGCCTCGCCCGATCGCCTGGTGCTCGGCACCCTGGTCGTCGACGAGCGCCGCCGGACGGTCTCATTGGACGGCACGCCGATCTCCCTGACGACGACCGAGTTCAACCTCCTGCTGACCCTGGCCCGGGACCCGGGCATCGTCTTCAGCCGCCAGCAGCTCCTCGATCGCGTCTGGGGGGTCGACTACGTCGGCGACGAGCACGTCGTGGACGTGCACCTGGCGAACCTGCGGCGCAAACTGGGCGACGACGCCTCGGAGCCCCGCTTCATCGAGACCGTCCGCGGCGTCGGGTACCGCTTCAAGGAGCCAGCATGACGTCGGCCCGACCACCATCGCGCCTCTGGATTCGCTTCGTCCTGTCGCACCTGGCCGTCATCGCCGTCGGGACCCTGACCCTCCTTTTGACGGTGGGCCTGGTGGCACCCGGAGCCTTCGAGTCGGCGATGGGGCACTCCATGGCCGGGATGGGCGAGATGATGGACAGTCTCGTCCGGGCGGCCTTCCGGGAGGCCGTCCGAACGGCCCTCGTCGTCGCCGTCGTCGCGTCCGGAGCGGCGGCGGTCGTCGTCAGCCTGGCGCTCTCGACCCGGCTGTCGGCTCCGATCGCGCGTCTGGCCCGAGCGGCCGAGCGGATCGCGGCGGGGCGATACGCCGAGCGGGTTCCGTCCGGGGGCAGTGATGAGATCGGCGAGCTGGCGACCGCCTTCAACACGATGGCGGCCTCGCTGGAGGCGACCGAACGTCGTCGCCTCCAGCTCGTCGGCGACGTCGCCCACGAGCTCCGCACTCCCCTGGCGACCCTCGACGGGTACCTCGAGGGTCTCGAGGACGGGGTCGTCGAGCCGAACAGCGCCACCTGGTCGCTCCTGCGACGCGAGACCTCCCGCCTGGCCCGGCTCGTCGACGACCTCCAGGAGCTGTGGCGGGCGGAGGCTCGGCAGCTCCCCCTCAGGATCGAGCCGGTCGATTCGGCGGCCGTGCTCCGCGAGGCGGCCGAGCGCTTCGCGCCGACGGCCGCGAGTCGGACGATCACGATCCGGGTCGATGCGCCGCCGGGAGCGCCCTCCGTGCTGGCCGATCGTGAGCGGCTCAGCCAGGTCCTCGACAACCTCTTGAGCAACGCCCTTCGCTACGCCCCGGTCGGCAGCGAGATCCGCCTCGGGGTCGAGGGTGGCCCCGGTGAGGTCGTCCTGGCCGTCGCCGACGAGGGGCCGGGCTTGACCGAGGAGCAGCGGGAGCTCGTCTTCGAGCGCTTCTATCGGATCGACCCGTCCCGCTCCCGGGCCCTCGGTGGCTCCGGGCTCGGACTCGCCATCGTGCGGGCCCTCGTCGAGCTCATGGGCGGTCGCGTCTGGGCGACGAGTGACGGCCCGGGCCGAGGCTCGACGTTCAGGGTGGCACTACCGCCCGCCGGCTGACCCGACGGCGGGCTCGGCCGGCGGGCCCAAGGAGCCGACCCAAGGGGCCGAGGCGGAGCGTTGTCAGGCGCGGTTCAGTTCAGCCTCATCGCCGTCTCAGGTTCGTGGCTGACCCTCCGGGCCGTGCGCCGAACCCTTGCCGCGTTCCTCTCGATCGCACTCCTGGCCGCCGGATGCGGTCAGTCGGCGGCACCGGTCAACTCGATCGGTCCTGCCTCGTCATCGCCGGCAGCCGGCGGGCCGACCCAGACGAGCGAGGGCGGCGGGGTCACCGTGGTCGCGACCTGGGGCGGGCCGGCGGCCGGGCTGCGGTTCGACCTCAAGCTCGATACCCACTCGGTCGACCTCGACGTCCTCGACCTCTCTGACGCCGTCCTGCGGAATGACCGAGGCGACGTCCTTCGGGCGCCGCGCTGGCTGGCTCCCCCGGGCGGCCATCACCGCCAAGGCCCCCTCGTCTTCGAGGGCGACGCCGGCGCCTTCCTCGACGGTGCCGGCTGGATCGAGCTCGACCTGCCCGGCATCGGAGACACGGCGGAGCGCGTGCTCCGCTGGACGATCGGACCTGCTTCGTGACGATCCTGGTCCGCCCGCGGCCGTTCGCCCTGCCGATCCGTCCCCGCTCGATGGCGGCCGGGTTGGCCGCCGCCCTCCTCCTCGTCGCCCTCTACCTCGGGGTCATCGGCATCGCCCAGGGTCCGGCCCACGCGGTCGAGCAGCTCGCCGCCGACCTCCCCTTCGTCGGCCTGATCGCGGCCGGCTTCGGGATCCAGATCGCCCTCTTCGCCGAGCTATGGACGATCGATCGGCGGCATCGATCCGGCGCGGCGGTGACGGCGGCCGGGACCGGAACGAGCACGGCGGCGATGCTGGCCTGCTGCGCCCACCACCTCGTCGACCTGGTGCCGGTCCTCGGGCTCTCGGCCTTCGCCGTCTTCCTGAATGCCTACCGGACGCCGCTCTTGCTGCTCGGGATCGGGATGAATCTCGTCGGGATCGTCGTGATCGCCCGCCAGCTCCGCCGGGCGCGGCAGGCGTGCGCGGCGCCGGCAGCTGCCCCGCGGCACGACGGCCCGGACGGCGGGCCCGGGGTCGCGTCCTCCGCGGGCGCCCGCCCCGATGCGGCCGGACCGGCGGGGCGTGTCGAGGGATGACGCTTGGGCCAGGACGCGGGACGCCGATGACGACCGATCAAGCGCAGACGAATCGCCGCTACGAGCGGCTGGCGCCCCTGTACGACCTCCTGGAGGCGCCGATGGAGCGACTGGGCGGGCGCCGACGGCGCCGACGGCTGCTTGCCGCCGCCTCCGGCGACGTCCTCGAGGTCGGGATCGGCACCGGTCGCAATCTCGAGTTCTATCCGCCGACCGTCCGACTGACCGGGATCGACCCGGTCGCCGGCATGCTCGCCCGTGCGCAGCAGCGGGCCCGCCGTCTCGGCCTCGCGGTCGAGCTGGTCCGGGCCGACGTCCAGGCCCTGCCGTTTCCGGAGGCGAGGTTCGACACGGTGGTCGGGACCTGTGTCTTCTGCTCGGTCGCCGACCCCGTTCGGGGCCTGGCGGAGGTTCGGCGCGTGGTCAAGCCCGACGGTCGGATCCTCCTCCTCGAGCACGTCCGTCCGACGAATCCGCTGCTCGGCCGACTGGCCGACCTCCTCAACCCGCTCGTCCGGCGGATCATCGGCGCCTCGATCAACCGTCGAACCGAGGAGGCCGTAACGGCAGCCGGCCTGGAGGTCGTCGAGCTGCGACGGAGCGGTGTCTGGCGCGAGATCGTTGCGCGACCGCGCCCCGAACCCCCGCGTCGCCCGGGTCCGCCGTAGGGCGGCCTCGAAGGACGGGGCGGGTGCCGGTGGACGTCAGGCCGCGCAGCGTCCCGGAGCGGAGCACGTGGCGCCGAGTTGACGCGGTCCCGACGCCGTTGCCCCGCACCGAGCCCCCATGCCGCGGAGTCGGCAGAGGCAGACGACCGAGCAGTCCAACGCCGGCGGCCACGGGGCGCGGCGGCCGGCGATGACGTCGACGGCGGCCGAGCGGATCGCGCCGCTCCAGCGGATGGCGAGGAGCGCGGCTCGGATCGAGAGGTCGGCCGCCCGGGTGGTCCAGTAGAGGCGCCCGAGGGCCGGGCCGAGGGTTCGACGGAGGCGCTCGTCGTACCATCGCAGATCGGGGATCTTCGCGTCGGCCCACAGCGCGACCGTCTGGGCCGCCACCGCGCCGGACAGGATGGCATACGAGATCCCTTCCCCGAAGAGCGGATCGGCGGTCGCCGCCGCGTCGCCCGCCAGGAGGACCCGGTGGGAGGCGAGCGCGCCCCGACGCAGGCCCTGGGCGATCCAGTGGCCGAGCGGGCGTCCGGCCTCCGGATCGAGGCCCAAGGACCGGGCGAACCGGTCGAGGGCCTGACGAAGGCCGGCGCCGTCTCGTCGGCGGTACGAGCCGATGCCGACGTTGGCGTGGTCGCCCTTCGGGAAGTACCAGGCGTAGCCGCCGGGGACGTCGAAGGAGAGGACGGCCGTATCGGTCGGCACGGCGGCCCCGAAGGGGAGGTCCACGGCAAGGGCGAGCGAGCGCTGGCGGGCCGGACCGCCGAGGCCGAGCTTCCTCGCCAGCCGACTCGGCTCGCCGTCTGCGACCACGACGATGTCGGTCCGGAGCCGATGGCGACGGGTCGTCACCCAGGCGCCGAGGGGGTCTTCGACGACCTCGACCACCGGTTCGGCCTCGCGGATCTCGGCGCCCGCGCTCGCCGCCGCCTCGGTCAGGGCGAGATCGAACCGAGCCCGCTCGACCATGGCGACCGCGGCCGCCGGCTCGTGGAGCCGGATGGGTCGAAGTCCCTCGGCTCGCAGCTCCGCTCGCTCGACGCGTCGTTCCACCGTCGCGAGGGCCGCGCGTGGCACGAGGGCCTGGGCCTTCGGCGTCAGGCCCCCGCCGCAGAGCTTCGGTCGGGGGAGACGGCGGGCCTCGAGCAAGGTCACGTGCGCACCCTGCTCGGCGAGGAGGCGGGCCGCCGTGGCGCCGGCCGGCCCGGCTCCGACGACGACCGCTTCGAGGGTCCTCATCGGGCGCCTCCCGCCGCGCTGCTGCCGCCGCCGGCGGGCGACCAGGCTTGCCCCGTCGAGAGCGTCGACGGCGACGGTGGTCCAGACGAGAGATGGCGCACGGTCCGTTGACCCTCGTTCGACATTCCGCGGCTCACCGTGGCCCCGGAGACGCCGTCATCGTCGCGGGGCGGGATGAACCGGCTATGAACGGCCGGTGAGGGGTCGGTGAGAACACCGCGAGCGCCGTAGCGTCACGGGCGCGCCTGATCATCCGGCGCTCGAGGGGATGGCGGTCCCGATCTCGCGGCCGCTTCTTCACGGAGAAGCCCCTCCTGGCTGAGCCGGAGGGGCTTCCTCGCCAGCCGCCCGGTCGGGCGACTGGAAGGCTCAGCTGCCGCGGGTCGCCGCGGCGGGCGCCAGGTTCCGGGTCACGAGCCAGACGGCCCCGCCCACGATGATCCCGCCGATCAGGGCGGGAAGCAGGAACAGCCCGCCCGCCTCCGGGCCCCACTCGCCCACGGACCCGAGCAGCTCGCTCGCCACGTAGCCGCCGACGAGCGCGCCGATCCCGTCGGCGACCCACTCGTAGCGATAGCGGGCCTGGCCGACGTACTGGCCGATCACGCCGAGTACGACGGCGCCGACCACGAGGATGACGATGCCCGTGCCATCCATGGCTGCCTCCCTTCGTCCTGGCAGGAGTCGCGTAGTCGATCGGCACCTGCCGACGTCCGTCACGGGTTCCGAATCGTTCCAGGGAACCCCGCCGATAACGCTCGTCGATCGTGCTGAGAGGCCGATGAGCCGAGGCTGACTCGACACGAAGAATCTCGTTCGGCGAATCTCGTTCGGCGCGCGAGGCCGCTACTCGACGTCGATGCGCTCGCGACGACGCCGCCGGCGCTCCGGCTCGCGCTCCAGTCGATCGATCCAGTGGTCGATGAGGGCGCGGGCGGCGAGGAGCTGCTCCTTCCGGGCGGCACGGAGATGGCGCCGGGCCTCCGGCGGGATCAGCCTGCGCACGAGTGAGCCAACCCCCGGCTCCTCCCAGCGCGCCTCCATCTCGGCAACTCGTGTCTCGAGCTCCGCGAGGCGGGCGAAGAGATCCTCGGTCTCCGGCTGACTCATGGTCCGGTCCTCCTTGCCTTCGGCTGGTCGCGGGGTGGAGCCGCGAAGCGGATTCGCAGGGTGTGATCGTCGAGGCTGGCCTGGGAGGCGGATGCCTGGGCGAGGATCCGCGGCAGGATGAGGTTGCGCCGCCAGGCGCCGACCTGCAAGACCAGCTCGTCGCCGAACCGCAGGATCTCGACCTCGTCCTTGACGACGAACGGCAGCTCCAGGCTCAAGACGATGTCCGGACCCTCGCGTCGGACGACGTACGGCCGGCCGCGGTGATAGACGGCGGTCGGGTCGTCGGTCCCGAAGATCGCCGTGCCCAGGCGGCGCAGCATCTCGATCCCGACGACCTCCTGCTCGAAGAACGGGGCGTCCCGAACCGGGACCGGGGCGAACGCCTCCTCGAGCAGTGATCGGTACCCTCGCTGGGCCGTCTGCCAAGCGGCGAGGTATCCGCCGACGTCGGGCGGCAGGACGCGGTTGCAGATGACGAGATCGGTCGGAAAGCCGTACAGATGGACGTAGGTGAAGGAACGCTGGGCCTCCTTGATCACCATCTTCTCGAGGTTGAGGACGACCCGGATCGACGCGGAATCGGGATCGGAGAGGAGCGCGCGGACGTGCTGCACACGGCGGAAGAGGTCTTCCGCGGTCGCGTACACCGGATCGCCGGGGAGCGGCATGCCGACGACTCGGCTGACGACGGGACTCGTCCATCGGGCCACCTGACGGGCGGCCGGATAGACCTTCTCCATCCACCACCGCAGTGCTTCCGGCAGGGCTAGGAGGCGAAGCGTCTCGCCCGTCGGGGCGGCGTCGACGACGACGACGTCGTAACGGCCCGAGTCGTGGTGCTCGGCGATCCAGAGCAGGTTGGCGACCTCGTCCATGCCGGGCAGGACGGCCAGCTCCTCCGCCATGACCTCGTCGAGACCGCGCCACTGGAAGAGCCGGGCGACGTACTCCTGGATCGTTCCCCAGTAGGCCTCGACGTTGTGGTAGATGTCCGACTCCTGGGCCCAGAGGTTCGGACCGATCTGCACCGGCTCGGGGCCGAGGGGGCGATCGAAGGCGTCGGCGAGGCTGTGGGCGGGGTCGGTCGAGACGACGATCGTTCGGTGGCCGCGCTCGGCCGAGAGGAGGGCCGTCGCAGCGGCGACGCTCGTCTTGCCCACCCCGCCCTTGCCGGTGTGGACGATGATCCGCGGGTGTCCAGCGCGGCCGGGCCTCGTCGGCACGTCGGACGGGCCGCTCTCGGTCGTGCCCGGGCGGCCTGGCTGTCGTTCGGTGTCGGTCATTAGCGTCCTCGATCCTTGCGTCCGCCCGGCTCGGTCCTCGGGCCCGTCGGATCGCCACTGGGGCATGCCACGCGGTCAGACGGCGCCGGCGCTCCGGTCCAGGAGGCACGGGACGACCACCGGCACCCTGCAACGCTAGACGAGGCGCCTGATGGCGACCTGAATCCCGGCTGAACGATGCAGCGGGACGGGGGTCACCCGCGATGCCACCGTCGCAGGTGCCCTCGCCGCGGTGACGGGGCGGTCAGGACGGCGGACGCTGGAGAAGCCGGTAGCCCGAGGCCTCCCACGCGATCATCCCGCCTTCAAGGTCCCAGATGTTCGAATAGCCCAGGCGAACGAGCGTCGCCGCGGCGATCGCGCTCATCCGGCCGCTCCGGCAGTAGACGACCACCTTCGCGTTCCTCGGCAGGCCGAGCGCTCCGATCCAACCCTCGACCTGGTCGTACGGGATGAAGCGATCCGTCCCCGGGATCTCACCCTCGTAGGGGACGTGGACGTTGACGAGGAGGAAGTCCTCGGCCGCGAGCATGGCCATCAGCCGTGCGGGCGACACGATCCGATAGCTCCCACCCGGGACGAGTACCGTTCGCTCGCCGTTCGCCGATGCGGTCGGCTGGGCGCTGCCGGGGCCGGCCGGGCTCGGCCCCGGCGCCGTGTCTCGCGGGGGCTCGCTCGAGCCGGAAGCGCAGCCGACCGCCAGCAGGGCGACCACCGCCGCGAGGGCTCCATGTGACGGGACCCTCCGACCGAGCGCCGTCGTTCGCCTGCGACGGGGCGGCCGGGTGCCCGGGCTCGACCCGATGACTGCGATCATCGAGTGGACCCAGAGCCCCGCTCGGTTGAGCGGTCGGACCCGGACCACCTTCGCCTCACGGACGAGGCGTCCGCCTATCCGTGGTGGCCGGAGTGCTGATGGCCTCCCGCCGGGTGGCCGTAGCGATGGGGATCCTTGACGAAGGCCTGATGGCAAGCGTGGCTACAGAAGTAGAACCGCTGCCCGTCGTGCTCCTCGGTCGCCGCCGCGTCACCCGGACGGATCTCCATCCCGCAGACCGGGTCCTTCACCTTGTCGGCCATCCTTGGCCACCTCCTTGCGCATGATCGAATCGGGCCTCGCTCCATCCCCGTCGCACCCGGGTCGTCGGGGCGGCTCGGGAGCCGGGCTCGGTCATTCGACGCCCGAGCATGGCTGCCCATGCTGAGCGCCGGCTGAGCGGTGCCTGAGACTTGCCGGCCTCTGCCGCGATGGGTGCGAGAGCGTCGGGGCGGTGGGGTCGCGCGGCGATCAACGGCTCGGTGTCGGTGCCGAGCGAAGCGCTCCCATGTGAGCGGGGTCACATCCGTCAGCGGCGGCCATCTGGTCGTGCATGGTCGCCATCTGCTGGTGGTGCGCGTCGTGCGTCGTGTCGGCGCCCATCATCCCGGAGCCGTTGCCCATCATCCCGCCCGGCCCGACCCACGGGCTCGGCGTCGGCGTCGCGGACGGGCTCGGGCCCTGGGCAGCGACCAGGCCCGCGGTGCCGAGCGCCAAGGCGGCGGCGAGCAGCCCGCCGGCGAGGACTCGAATCGGCTTCGATGCCATCGTTCGTCTCCTTTCGTTCAACGGTGATCTCGATCGATTTCAGATCCCGAGCAGGCGGCGCGCCTGCTCGTACTCCGCTTCCGTGATCTCGCCCCGGGCAAATCGCGCCTTCAAGATCTGCGCCGCGTCGTCGGTCTGGCGATCCCGGCGCGGGCTCAGGGACACGATCGACCACACGACCAGGGCGATCAGCGCGACGGCGGCGACCAGCCAAACCAGGCCGCCGACTCCCATCCCCCACTCAAAGCCGCTCATCATCGGATCGTCTCCTTCCTGTCATCTCCTTCGTTCGTGTCGGCCCGATGCGGGCTCCGACACGTGGGATGGTGCGTCGGGCGGTTCAAGGGACCATGCCGGTCTCGGTCAAGTTCCGATCAAGACGCGCCGACGGCGTGCTGCTCGGCGACGCGCGCTCGCTGATCAGGTGATGCCGCGGCGATCCCATGGCTCGGGCTCGTGTCGAGGGACCTGCCGCGCCGGCGGTCTGGCAATGCGCCACCCGCTCGGCTATGATCGCGGCACCATGAACCGACGCACGGCAGGCCGGCGCCCCAACGAGGCGGCCGCGACGGCGACGCAGCCGCCGGCCCGAACCCGGGCCTGCCCCTGCCGCTGCTGTCGTTGGCGGCCCCGACGTCCGGAGGTGGCGGCCGGCGGTTGAGGCTCGCCCGACCGGCGAGATCCCGCCGAGACCCAAGCCGACGGGGCCGCGGTCCGCACTGATGGGGCCGTAGCCCGCTCACCTCATCCGTTTCAGGACGAACGGCGGCCGCAGAACCACGGCTCGTAGCGACGGCCATCGAGCCCGAGGTCCCACCCCATCCCTCCGTGTTCGTGGAGTCTCGTCATGCGTTCGTTCACCTTTGGGCAGCTCGTCCGCGACACCGCCGCCGCGCTGGCCGCGGATCCCACGGCGGCTGTGGCCACGTTCCGCGTCGACAGCCGGCAGATCGCCGGCCTGCGGAGCCGCGCCCGCATCCGGTCGTTCGAAATCGACGTCGACGAGCCGCCGTCGCTCGGCGGCTCGGACACCGCACCGAACCCGGTCGAGCTCGCGCTCGCCGCTCTGGCTGCCTGCCAGGAGATCACCTATCGGCTCCACGCCGATGCCCTCGGGATCCCGCTGGACGGGGTGTCGGTGAGCCTCGAGGGCGACATCGACCTGCGGGGGTTCTTCGGCGTCGACGCAGGGGTCCGGCCCGGATTCCGCTCGATCCGCGGCACGGTGCGGATCGACAGCCCGGCGCCGTCGGAGGCGCTCCGGCGACTCAAAGCCCACGTCGACGCCCACTGCCCGGTGCTCGACCTCCTGTCGAACCCGACGCCGGTCGAACTCGAACTCCAGGTGGCGCCGACCCGGGCGACCGGGTTGGTCGAGGTGGCCGACTGATGCGCCCGGCCATCCTCGTCGCACTCGCGGCCGCCGTGGTCGTGGCCTCGCGAACGGAGGTCGCGGTGCGCGCCCTCCGTGTCCTCGACCAGTGGAGCGGGCTGTTCGCGCCACGCGGCGCCCGGCTCTACGCCGCCCTGGCTCCGCGGATCCTCCGCGGGCTCTACCGGCGCGTCGCCGATGCGGTCGTCCTTCAGCTCGGCTCGCACCCGTCGCCGACGATCGTCGATCTGGGCTCGGGCCCCGGTGCGCTCGCGATCGAGCTCGCCCGGCGCCTGCCAGACGCGCGGGTCGTCGGCGTCGATCCGGCCGAGGCGATGCGGGCGGCAGCGACGCGCGCCGCCGCTCTCGCCGGCGTGACGGCGACCTTCGTCCCGGGCGAGGCCGGTGCCATCCCATTGCCCGACGCGTCGGCTGATCTCGTCGTTTCCACCCTCTCGATGCACCATTGGCCCGATCCCAGCGCGGCGCTCCGCGAGATCACCCGCGTCCTGCGGCCCGATGGCACGGCGCTCATCGTCGACGCCCGATTCGTGACCTACGGCGAGGGCGAACTCCGCCGACACGTGGAGCGGGCCGGCATCGAGGGCTGGACCGTGGCCCGCGAGGTGCTCCCGTGGGGCTGGGTTCGGCCGTATGCGCTCGTGACCGTAAGGAGCAACCGATGAACCGCCCGATCCGCCCGACCGACGAACCGACCGCGCCCAGGATGCAGTACGCCGAGTCGATCCTCGACCTCATCGGCAACACCCCCCTCGTCCGCCTCAACCGGGTGACCCGCGACCTCGGCCCGGAGGCGGACCAGCCGCTCATCCTCGCCAAGCTCGAGATGTGCAACCCCGGCGGCTCGGTGAAGGACCGGATCGGCCTCCCGATGATCGAGGCCGCCGAACGGGCGGGCCTGCTCCGCCCCGGCGGGACGATCGTCGAGACGACCTCGGGCAACACCGGCCACGGCCTCGCCATCGCCGCCGCCCGGAAGGGCTACCGCTGCATCTTCGTCATGGCCGACAAGCAGAGCCCCGAGAAGCAGGCCCTCCTGCGGGCGTACGGGGCCGAGGTCGTCCTGTGCC
>JBHOQO010000101.1:0-11208 GCA_042408925.1 Chloroflexota bacterium
GCCCCGGTCAGGCGCCACGGACCCGATGGCGACCGCCGGCCGGCTCCCGTCGGCGGTCGCCTGGCGCGCCTGCCAGGCCGCGAGCCGCCGCCGGAACGTTGCCTCGTCCATCGCCGTCAGGCGGCCTCGACCGCCCGACCGGCGCCGAGGGCCCGAAGGAGCCGGATCGCGGCGGCCTTGGCGTCGAGGCCGGGGTCGAGGCGCGGCCCGGTGCAGGCCGGGCAGCCGGCCTCGCAGTCGCAGCCGGCGACGAGCTCCAAGGCCCCGTCGAGGAGCTCGGCGTGGCGGCGATAGAGCCGCTCGGCGAGACCGACGCCGCCCGGCACCGCCTCGTAGAGGTAGATGGTCGGGGCCGCCTGGTGGGGGGAGCGGACCTGGGCGACGAGACCGAGGTCGCGGGGGTCGACCATGGCGAGAATGCTGGCGACGGTCTGGATCGCCCGACCGGCACCGAGGAGGGCGAGGTCGAGCTCGTCGCGCCGCCAGCCCGCGGCGGCGCCCTCGGCGGTGCACCAGTAGGCGGTCGTCTGGAGCTCGAGTTCCGGGAGCCGGACCGGTCCCCAGCCGACGTTCTCGTCGCTCCCGAGTGTCAGCTTCTTGTAGAGGGAGACGAGGCTGGCGACCATGACCTCCCCGTGGGCTCGCCGGCCGCCGGCGGTCGGCGCCTCCTCGAAGACGTCGAGGGGCTTGAGGGTCACCGCCCGGTCGGCGACCGTGTAGTGGTCGACGGCAACCCGGTGGACGTACGCCTTCCGCTCGCCCCAGTCGAGCCGATCGACGTGGTACTGGACCGCTTCGTGGAAGTAGATCGCGCCCTCGTGGACGAGGACCTGGGCCGAGAAGAGGTCGACCTCGCCGAGGACCCGCGGCCGGTCGCCGGTCGTGTCGACGATGACGACGTTCTCGGTCGCCGCCGTCCGGAGCGACACCTCGGCCGCCGGGAAGTTCTCCGAGCTCCAGTACCAGCGCCCGTCGGCGGCCTGCAGAACGTGGCCGTCCTCGGCCAGGAGGGCGAGGAGCTCGTCGGCCGGGAGCGAGCCGAAGCGTTCGCCGGGCTCGAAGGGGAGCTCGAAGGCCGCGCAGCGGAGGTGGGCGAGGAGGACGTGGAGGTTGTCCGGGTCGGCCCGGGCCTCCTCGGGGTCGCGCTCGAGGAGGAAGGACGGATGGCGAACGACGAACCGATCGACGGGATTCGGGGCGGCGACGAGGACGGCGACCGAGGCGGCATCGCGCCGCCCGGCCCGGCCGAACTGCTGCCAGGTCGCGGCGATGGAGCCCGGGTAGCCGGCCAGGACGGCGACGTCGAGGCGGCCGATGTCGACGCCGAGCTCGAGGGCGTTCGTTGCCACGACCCCCAGAACCGAGCCGTCCCGCAGCCCACGCTCGATCGCCCGCCGTTCGCTCGGCAGGTAGCCGCTCCGGTAGCCGCGGACCCGGTCGCTCGGCCCGTGGCCGTCCCGGAGGGCGTCCCGGAGCCGGCTGAGGAGGAGCTCGACCGCCGTCCGCGAGCGGCCGAAGACGATGGTCTGGCGGCCCGCCCGGAGAAAGGGGAGCGCCCAGTCGGCGGCCGCGGTGAGGGTCGCCTCACGAGGGCTCGGCCCGGCGGGCTGGGGATCGACGAGGACGACGTGACGGGCTGGGGCCGGGGCGCCGTTGCGGTCGACGAGCCGGGGCGTCCGGCCGGTGATGATCCGGGCGAGCTCCTCGGGATTGCCGATCGTGGCCGAGGAGGCGACGACGACCGGCCGGTTCCCGTAGTGGGCGCAGATCCGGAAGAGGCGCCGGAGGACGTTGGCGACGTGGCTGCCGAAGACGCCGCGGTACGTGTGGAGCTCGTCGATGACGACGATCCGGAGGTGCTCGAAGAGGGCGAACCACTTCGTGTGGTGGGGAAGAATCGCCCCGTGGAGCATGTCGGGGTTCGTGACGACGATCCCGCCCGCCTTCCGGATCCGCGACCGGATCGGGGCCGGGGTGTCGCCGTCGTAGGCCGCGACCGGGACGTCGAGGTCGGCGGCCCGGGCCAGCTCGCTGAGCTCGGCGACCTGGTCCTGACCGAGCGCCTTCGTCGGGAACAGGAAGAGGGCCCGGGCGGCCGGGTCCTCGGCGAGGGCCTGGAGGGTCGGGAGCGCGTAGCAGAGGGTCTTCCCCGAGGCCGTCGGGGTCACGACCACGACGTCCTCGCCGGCTCGGACGGCCTCGAGCGCCTCGGCCTGGTGCGAGTAGAGGGCCTCGATCCCGCGGCGCCGGAGGGCGGCGCGGATCCGAGGGTCGAGCCAGGTCGGGGCGGGGGCGAACTCCGGCGCTCGGGGCGGGAGGACGGCGTGGTGGACGACGGCGGCCGCGGTGGCCGGGTCGCCCAGGAGCCGCTCGAGCACCTCCGCGGCGCTGGCCGGGGCGTAGGTCCGCATCCCTCGATCCTCCTGTCGAACGGGTGTTCGGTTTCGTCGGTCGCGAGCGTACCACGGACGATGCCGGGCGGTCGTGTCAGCTTGGTTGGCACGGCCCGGTCGTCCGGGCTCGGGATCGGGAGGTCGAGGCGCCCGGCGTCGATTTGACACGCCGTCCGGCCGTAGCTACGCTGCCCGAACGATGTCCGCCCGAGACGGCGCGCCGTTCTGCCGCCAGGATCCCGCCGGCCGCGAACTGCGGTGGTCCGCCCCCAGGCCGCCGCAGCGCCGGGCAGGGCCTTGGACCCGGTGCCGGGCGACCGTCGAGGGTTCGACCGGTGGGATCGTGGCCGCCCGGTTCCGTCGGCCGGCCGGCGCCCACGAACGGGAGGGCCTCGCATGAAGCGCACGAGCCCCGCTCGGGTCGTCCGCGTGAAACCCGGGCCACCGATCAAGTTCAACTTCGATGCCGGGCTGCAGCCGGGCGAGGGCCCGCTCGGGCCTCGGCCACTGTCGGAAAGGGTGGTCCGCTGCGCCCTCTGCGGGGCGGTCATAACCGCGAGCCTGGCCCGCCTCCTCGAGACCGACCTCCGCCTGGCGACGCCGACCGGCACGGTGGGAGCCTCGGCGCCGGAGGTGCTCTCCGGGGCTGACGGGCCTGAGATCCGCGTCGTCCCGGCGGGGAGGTGGGTCTGCCGGGGGCACGTCGAGGATGGCCGGGAGCGATGAGCCTCCCCGCCGTGTCGGCGATCCGCGAGCGCCCCGAGCCGGCCCGGCCCCGGGGCGGGGAACCACTGTAATGAGCACGCCCAGCACCACCCCGGGCGGGCCGCCGACCCATGAGGGGCGGCCGGGCGGACTCGCCGAGCTTGGAATTGCGGGGCTCTCCCGTCGGCGGCTCGCCGTCGTGGTCGGGCTCGTCGTCGTCGCCTGGATCGCAATCGCCTTCGGCCGTCAGCTGGCCGAAGCGAACGCGGCCCAGGGGCGAGCCGACGCCCTCGCCGCCGAGGTCGAGCGGCGAACCGCCGAGGTGGCGGCCTTGGAGGCCGAGCTCGAGCGCATCCAAGGCCAGGCGTACGTCCGACAGCAGGCCCGGGCCTACGGGCTCGGCGAACCGGACGAGATCCCCTTCGCCCTCGACCCAGGGGCGCCGCCGCTGCCGGCGAACGCACCGGGCTCGGCGGCCACCCGCCTCGGTGAAGCGTTCGAGCGGCCGACCCCGCTCGAGGTCTGGCTCACGCTCCTCTTCGGCCCCGATCCGAGCGGCTGAGGGCCGAGGCGCGGCGAGGGCGCAGGAGGCTCGGGCGATGGCGCGGCCGCGACCGGTGGTCGGCCCGACCGATTCGATCGTCGACGTGCCCGGGGTCCGGGTCGGGCAGGTCGAGCTGCCCGGGCCCGAGGAGCGCGGCGGTGGAGGGGAGCCCCAGACCGGGGTGAGCGTCGTCGTCGTCCCGGGCGGTGCCCTCGGAGCCGTCGACGTCCGCGGCGGGGCGCCCGGGACGCGGGAGACCGACGCCCTCGGCCCGACGGCGGCCGGGGAGCGGGTCCACGCCGTCTGCATCGTCGGCCGGAGCGTCTTCGGCCTCGCCGCGGCCGACGGGGTGACGGCCGAGCTCGAGCGACGGGGGATCGGGCTCGGGATCGCCCTCCCCTCGGGCCGGCTGTGCGTCCCCATCGTCGCCGCGGCGGTCATCTTCGACGTTGCGACCGGCGACCCGACGCTTCGGCCGGGCCCCGCCGAGGGCGCCCTGGCGACGGCTCGCGCCCTCGACCTCCCGGCCGCACGCCCGGCCGCCGGTCGGTCGGGGGCGGGCGCCGGTGCCGGGTACGGGGGCCTGGCGGCACGTCGCCGAGCCGGCGGTGTCGGGCACGCCTCGATCGTCGTCGATCTCCCCGGCGGGAGGCTCGTCGTCGGTGCCCTCGCCGTCCTCAACGCGGCGGGGACGGTCGTTGCCGGCCGGCGCCGATCGCCCGGCCCGCTGCCGACCGTCGGGGCCATCGAAGGCTCGCGCTGGAACACCGTCCCGGTCGTCGTCGCGACGAACGCCGTCCTCACGAAGGCCGAGCTGGCCAGGGTCGCCATCATGGCCCACGACGGGATCGCCCGCCTCGTCCGGCCGAGCCACACCGCCCTCGACGGCGACGCGGTCTTCGCCCTCGCCGTCCCCGACGCTCCCGAGACGCCGGCGGTCGAGGTGGGGTCGTGGAGCCCGACCCGGGCGACGGTCGTGGGCGCCCTCGCCGCCGAGGCCGTCGAGCGGGCCCTCCGGGAGGCGGCGGGCGGCGGCTGATCGACCCCCGGGCGCGGCCGTCGTGGCGCGGGCGGGCCGCGTGCACCCGGTGCACATTCTGACGGCCGCTACCGCTGCCCGGGCGGCTGGCATGCTGATTCTGTGAACCTGCCGCACGCCGCCGGAAGGTGGGGGGAGAGCGGACCGGCCGGCTGCTGAGGACGTGCACGGGACGCACGCCGGCGACCCGGGACGTACCCCCTCGGCCCTGGAATGCGGACCCCAGTCACGCCGCTGCCGGAAGTGTGTACCGGGTTCACAGAACCGACCGAGGCCGGGGAGAGAGCGCCCGACGGGAGCTCGGGCGTTCCCGATCTGGGGACCGGGATCACAGAGCCGACCGGGGGCTGGGAGTCGGTCGCCCGGGAGGGGTAGCCCGGAACCGCCTCCAGCGAGGCACCATCGCCGCCGCCCGTCCCCCTTGGGGCGGCACACGCCGAGCGACACGTGCGAGGCGCGGCCGGCGGGGCGGGTGCTTGCACCGCAATCCCCCTGGTGGGTAAGATCCCGTCCGGAGCGGCTGCATGGCTGGTCGTCGTTCGCTCCGCTCCCGACGGCGTCGCCGCCGGCGCACACCCGGTGGCGGAGTAGCTCAGTGGTAGAGCAGGGGACTCATAAGCCCTTGGTCGCAGGTTCGAATCCTGCCTCCGCTACCAACCCCGCCTCCCGTCCCGTCCCGTCCCGGCTTCCGATTCCCCGTCCCGGCGCGGCCGGATTGCGAGTTCCTAACCGCTCGCCCACATCCGTCGCAACCGCGGCCCCGTACTCTTGGGTGGCGGACGGCCGGATCTCGGCCGTCGATGATCCGAGCGGTATACTCGCCTCGCGGTCGGTCGCCGACGGCCGACCCGTCCGGAGGTCCTCTTGAACACGAAATTCTTCCGCAACGGGGTCGTGATGCTCGTGCTCGTCGTGGGCACCGTCGCGCTCCTGTACACGCTCCTGCTCCAGCCGACCCAGCAACCGACGGTCGGCTGGCTCCAGTTCCTGCAGGACGTCCAGGCCGGCAAGGTCGAGAAGGTCACCCAGCAGGGTGACAAGCTGACCGTGAAGCCGAAGCAGGGACCGAGCTACACGGTCAACGTCCCGAGCCCCCTGACCGACGTCCCGGCGGCGATCACGACGGCCCTCGCCGAGGGGAACCAGCCGCTCGATCCGAAGATCTACGAATCGATCCCCGAGCCCGACACGTCCTGGCTGACCCTCATCCTGACCGGGCTGCTGCCGCTCATCCTCATCGGCGGCTTCATCCTCTTCATGATGCGCCAGGCCCAGGGCACGAACAACCAAGCCCTCTCCTTCGGGAAGAGCCGGGCCCGGATGTTCCTCGGCAACAAGACCGTCGTCACCTTCGCCGACGTGGCCGGGGTCGACGAGGCGAAGACCGAGCTCCAGGAGGTCGTCGAGTTCCTCAAGTACCCCGAGAAGTTCAACACCCTCGGCGCTCGGATCCCGCGCGGCGTCCTCCTCGTCGGCCCGCCCGGGACCGGCAAGACGCTCCTCGCCCGGGCCGTCGCCGGCGAGGCGGGGGTCCCGTTCTTCAGCATCTCGGGCTCGGAGTTCGTCGAGATGTTCGTCGGCGTCGGCGCTTCGCGGGTCCGCGACCTCTTCGATCAGGCGAAGCGGAACGCGCCGTGCATCGTCTTCGTCGACGAGATCGACGCCGTCGGCCGCCAGCGGGGCGCCGGCCTCGGCGGCAGCCACGACGAGCGAGAGCAAACGCTCAACCAGATCCTCGTCGAGATGGACGGCTTCGACACGAACACGAACGTCATCGTTATCGCCGCGACGAACCGCCCTGACGTCCTCGACCCCGCGCTCCTGCGGCCGGGCCGCTTCGACCGCCAGGTCATCCTCGATCGGCCCGACATGCGGGGCCGGGTCGCCATCCTCAAGGTCCACACGAAGGGCAAACCGATCGACAAGGCGGTCAGCATCGAGGACATCGCCCGCCAGTCGCCGGGCTTCTCGGGCGCCGACCTGGCGAACCTGGTGAACGAGGCGGCGATCCTCGCCGCCCGGCGCAACAAGAAGGTCATCGGCATGCCCGAGTTCCAGGAGGCCCTCGAGCGGATCGTCGCCGGGCCGGAGCGAAAGAGCCGGGTCATCTCCGAAGCCGAGAAGGCGATCATCGCCTACCACGAGGGCGGCCACGCCGTCGTCCAGCGGGTCCTCCCGAAGTGCGACCCGGTAAACAAGGTGACGATCATCAGCCGCGGCATGGCCCTCGGCTACACGATGGCCCTCCCGGTCGAGGACCGCTACCTCCAGAGCAAAACGGAGTTCGAGGACAAGATCGCCGGCCTCCTCGGCGGCAACGCGGCCGAGCGGCTCATCTTCGGCGACACGACGACGGGCTCCTCGAACGACATCGAGAAGGCGACCGAGCTGGCCCGGCGGATGGTGACCGAGTACGGCATGAGCGAGAAGCTCGGGCCCCTCGCCTTCGGCAAGCGCGACGAGCTCGTCTTCCTCGGTCGCGAGATCGGCGAGCAGCGGAACTACAGCGACGAGGTCGCCAAGATGATCGACGAGGAGGTGCGGGCGATCATCGATCGGGCCTACGCCCGGGCCATGGACGTCCTGACCCGCTACAAGGACCGCCTGACCGCCCTCGCCGAGAAGCTCATCGCCGAGGAGACGGTCGAGGCCGAGGAGTTCGAGAAGCTCTTCCCCGACCTGCCGCCCAAGGAGAACGTCCACGGGGCGCCGCCGCAGCTCCGGCCGCGGCCGACCGCGCCCGGCACCTCCGTCGACGGCACGCCGGCCGGCGCCCCGAGCCCGAAGCCGACGCCGCAACCGGCCTGAGACGTCCGGGTCCGCGGGTCGGGCACTAGAATGCCCTCGTCCCGATCCGCACCCGGAGGCAGCATGGACGCCGACCCGGCCGTCGCCGACGTCTTCACCTACCTCGAGGCGAGCCACGATGAGCGGCTCGCCTCGTACATCGAGTTCATCCGGATCCCGAGCGTCTCCGGGCTGCCGGAGCACGCCCCGGACTGCCGGCGGGCCGCCGAGTGGCTCGCCGGCCGGCTCGCCGCCGCCGGGCTCGAGCACGTCGAGGTCGCCGAGACGGGCGGCCACCCCGTCGTCTACGCCGACTGGCTCCATGCCGCGGGGCAACCGACCGTCCTCGTCTACGGCCACTACGACGTCCAGCCGCCCGACCCGCTCGACGAGTGGGAGCGGGCGCCCTTCGAGCCGCTCGTCAAGGACCGTCGGATCCTCGCCCGGGGCGCGGCCGACGACAAGGGCCAGGTCCACCTCCATCTTGCCGCCGCGGAGGCGCTCCTCCGGACGCGAGGCGGCTTCCCGGTCAACGTCCGGTACGTGTTCGAGGGCGAGGAGGAGGTCAGCTCCGTCCACCTCGACGCCTGGCTCGAGGCGAACCGCGAGCGGCTGGCCGCCGACGTTGCGCTCATCTCCGACACGAGCTTCTTCGAGGGGAACCGGCCGGCGATCACCATCGCCCTGCGGGGCCTCATGTACGCCCAGATCGACGTCCGGGGCCCGTCGATCGACCTCCATTCGGGCGTCCACGGCGGTGCCGTGGCGAACCCGGCGAACGCCCTCTGCGAGATCGTCGCCGCCCTCCGGGGACCCGACGGTCGGGTCCGGATCCCCGGCTTCTATGACGACGTCGTCCCCTTGACCGAGGCCGACCGGGCCGCCCTCGCCGAGCTGCCCTTCGACGAGGACGCGTACCGGGCGGCGCTCGGCGTGCCGGCCCTCTTCGGCGAGGCGGGCTACACGACCCTCGAGCGACGCGGTGCCCGCCCGACCCTCGACGTCAACGGCGTCTGGGGCGGGTTCGCGGGCGAGGGTCCGAAGACCATCATCCCGGCGAGTGCCCATGCCAAGGTCAGCTGTCGGCTCGTGGCGAACCAGGATCCCGAGCGGATCTACGAGCGGTTCGCCGCCTTCGTCGCCGAGGTCGCCCCGCCGGGCGTTGACGTCGCCGTCCGGTACCTCGGCGGCGGCCGCCCCACCCTCACCCCGATCGATCACCCGGCGACCCGGGCCGCGGCCCGGGCCCTCGAGGCGACCTTCGGCCGGCGCCCGCTCTACATCCGGGAAGGCGGGTCGATCCCGGTGGCCGCGTCCTTCGCCGCGCTCCTCGATCTCCCGGTCGTGCTCCTCGGCTTCGCCCCGCCGGACGGGAACTTCCACGCCCCGAACGAGTGGATGGATCTCGACAACTACGAGGGCGGGATCCGGACCGTCATCCGCTTCTTCGACGGCCTGGCCGGCGCGGCGTCCTGACGGCGCACCGCCGCCGGCGTCCGGTACTTTCGGGCCAGCGCACGAACGGCCTGGCCGGACCGAGAATCAGGCCACCGTCGGCATGGCGGCGATCTGCCACGGCCGTGAACCGGTGGTACCATCGCCGGGCAACGCGCCGGGGAGGATAGACACGTGAGCACCGAAACCGTCGATCCGAACGCGACGCCGGCCGCGACGGGCTGGCGGCTCGATACCGACAACGGGAGCATGGTCCCGCGTTCGGCCCTCGATGTCCTCATCGACCTGAACGACCGCGTCGTGAGCGGCCGGATCGGCGAATACCAGCCGATCCCGCTCGGCTTCACGCCCCTCGACAAGACGATCGGGAGCGGGATCCGCCCCGGCGAACTCCTCCTCATCGGCGGGGCCCAGGGGACGGGCAAGACGACGATGGCCCTCCAGATGGCCCGGAACGTCGCCTCGGGCGGTCAGGCGAACGTCCTCTACCTCTGCTTCGAGCACGAGGAGCAGTACCTCCTCAATCGCCTCGTGGCGATGGAGTCGGCGCTCGCCCACCTCCCGCACCGGACCGGGGCGATCAAGATCCAGGACGTCCGCAAGGAGATCCTCGGGACGTGGATGGCCGAAGGGGGCGGGACGGCGCAGCTCGCCAGCAACCCGCGGCTCCGGCCGTCCCTCGACCGGATCGCCCGCTACGGCCAGAACCTCTTCCTCCTCCGCGGTTCGCAGACCGCGAGCACCATCGACAACATCCGGCGCCTCGTCCAGCAGCACCGGGCCCTCGCCGGCGATCGGCGGCTCCTCGTCGTCGTCGACTACCTCCAGAAGGTCCCGGTCATCCCCGAGCCGCCGACCGAGACCGAGAAGGTCACCTTCGTCGTGAACGGGCTCAAGGACATCGCCCTGTCCGAGTCGGTCCCGGTCATCGCCATCGTCGCCGCCGACAAGGAGGGCCTCAAGGCGTCGCGCCTCCGGAACCACCACCTGCGCGGGAGCTCGGCGATCAACTACGAGGCCGACATCATCCTGATCCTCAACGAGAAGTACAACATCGTCGCCAAGGTCAACATCGAGTTCAACCCCTACCAGGCCCAGCGCTTCCGCGACTGGATCGTCGTCTCGGTCGAGAAGAACCGGGGCGGGCAGGACAACGTCGACCTCGAGTACGAGAAGCACTTCGAGTACTCCTGCTTCGATCCGAACGGCCGGACCGTCCAGGAAAAGCTCATCGAGGAGCGCCTCTACAACGACTAGCGGGCCGCCCGCAGCCTCGGACGCTCGGGTATCGTTGCCGTCAGCATGACCGACCGCAGCGCCGAGTTCCCCGACGTCGTCGAGCTCGTCGTCGAGATCCCGCGCGGCAGCCGCAACAAGTACGAGTACGACGAGGCGGCCGGGGTGTTCCGTCTCGACCGGGTGCTCTCGTCGGCCGTCTACTACAACTTCGACTACGGCTTCATCGAGGGGACGCGGGCCGAGGACGGGGACCACACCGACGCCCTCCTCGTCATCGACGAGCCGACGTTCACCGGCTGTCGGGTCTGGGCCCGCCCGATCGGGGGCCTGGAGATGCGGGACGAGAAGGGGCGCGATTTCAAGATCCTCTGCGTCGCCCTCGGCGACCCGCATCAGGCCCACATCGAGCGCCTCGACCAGGTCCGGCCGCACCGCCTCGTCGAGATCGAGCACTTCTTCGAGACGTACAAGCTCCTCGAGGACAAGACCGTCGAGGTCCTCGGTTGGCGGGACCGGGAGGCTGCCCTGGAGGTCCTGCGGGCCGACCGGCGGGCCTGGGAAGCCGAGCAGCAGGCTCGCGGCCGGCGCGCCCGTCGCGGCACCTCCGGAGGGGCGCAGCCGCTGCCCCGTTCCTGACCGAAGGTTCCGGTGACGGCCGACGCCGAACGGGGGTCGGGGCTGAGACCGGCCCTCCGAACCTTCGTCGCCGTCGAGGTCCCGGCGGGGGTCCGGACGTCGATCGCGGGGCTGGTCGGCGGGGTGGCGGACGTCCGGCCGGGCCCGGTCCGCTGGGTCCGGCCCGAGGGGCTCCACCTCACGCTCCGGTTCCTGGGGCGAACGCCGATCGAGGCGATCCCCGCGGTCGTCGAGGTCCTTCGGGCCGTCGCCCGGCGGTCACGATCGTTCGAGGTGGAGATCGCCGGGGCGGGCGCCTTTCCGTCGCCCCGCCGCCCGCGGGTCCTGTGGCTCGGCGTCCGCCGCGGGGCGGACGCCCTCGCCGAGCTCGCCGGCGAGCTCGACCACGGCCTCGAGCCGCTCGGCTGGCC
>JBHOQO010000102.1:0-4280 GCA_042408925.1 Chloroflexota bacterium
CGCCACCAGGCCGGCTTCTCCTCGCGGCGGAAGTAGCCGACGAGGCCGGCGAGGAGGTCGCGCGCCGTCTCCGCCTCGGTTCGGGCCGCTCGATCGGCCGGGAGCCCGGCCCGCAGGGCAGCCTCCCGGGCGGCCAGTGTGGCGTCCCGCGTGGCGATCGCCTCCGACGGTTCCCCGGACGCGATCGCGGGACGAGGGAGCGACCAGCCGGCGGCGACCGCCTCCGAGCGGCGCGCCTCGAGCCAGTCGCGGAGCCGCCAGGTCGAGATACAGTCGTCCCGGTTGTACGCGGCGAGCTGTTCGAGGTGGCGTTCGTCGCGGTCCCGGAGCCAGGTCTCGTAGGCGATGAGCGAGAAACCCGCCTCGGTCACCGGCCCCTCGCGGGCCGGGAGGTAGAGGCGCTCGACCGCCTTGAGCGAGTACGACTCGGTCGCGATCCGAAGGCCGGTCCGGACGACGGCGTAGAGGTCGACGAGGACGCCGGCCCGGAGGATCCGGTCGAGCTCCGCCTCGCGGGTCTGGTGGCGCTGGACGAGCCGTCGGAGGGCGCCCGATTCGTAGCCGCCGTAGTGGTAGACGTGCATCGCCGGGTCGCGCTCGAGGCGCTCGACGACGAGATCGAGGAAGCGCTCGAGGGCGCGTCGTTCGGCCGCCCGGTCATGGGCCCAGATGGGGGTGTAGATCGGCTCGCCGGCCGGCGCCTCGAGGACGCCGAGGAGATACTCGAGGCCGCCGTCGGGGACCCAGGGATCGGCCTCGATGTCGAAGAAGAGATCGAGGGGCGAGGGCTCGGGCAGGAGGGCGAGGCCCCGGACCGGCTCGTCGGTCGGCGGCGGAACGAGCTCGTAGAGGAGCTGGCCGGTCTCGCGGCCTTCGAGCTGGAGGCGCGCCTGGTCGCGGAGCCGCTCGAGGACCGTCGGCCGGACGTCGGGGATCGCCGTTCCTGCCGGGAGCCGCGCGAGCTCGGCGAGGGTTCCGATCCCGTTCGCGGCGAGTCGCTCGGCGATCCGGCGTGGCATCCCGGCGACGAGGGAGAGATGGTCGTCGGCGCGCCGCCGCTCGATGCAGCGCGGGAACCAGGCGCAGACGCGGCAATGCTCGACCGGATGCGGGTACGTCGCCGCCGTCGCGGGGTCGCGCGGCGGTTCCGACGGCCCGCCGAAGACGGCCCGCTCGAAGCCCCGCCGGACGGTCCGGAAGTACGCTTCGATCTCGGACAGGCGGATCGGGTGGGCTTGGCCGTCGCCGGTCACGACGTGGACCCGCTCGGGGGCACACCCCTGGAGCTCGGCGAGCCGGGCCGCATAGAGGCAGACCTGGATCAGGGCACTCCCCTTGACGGAGCGGGCGAGCTTCGTGTCGACGACCTCGTAGCTCCAGGGCCCGAGGAGGGGGCTCGGCCGCTCGACCCGGACGAGGAAGTCCGCGAAGCCGAGCCAGCGGCCGTCGAAGAGCGTCGCCTGGTAGATCGCCCCGACCCCGTCCCGCATCGCCGCCGCGACAGCCTCCTCGGCCGCCCGGAGCGCCGCGGCGGACCGATCGGCGGGGCGGGGCAACTCGAGAACGGTCCGACCCTCGGACCGGAGCCGCTCGAGGAAGCGGCGTTCGTGCTCGTCGCCGTACTCGCGGAGGAGCACGAGCTCGGGGTCATCGCGATCCCAGGGGCGGTCCCAGAGCCCGGCGAGGGCGCCGAGTTCCAGGCTCGCCAGGTGGTCGCAGGCGAGCCAGCCCGCCAGGTCGGTCGCCGAGACGACGAGCTGGCCGTCGATCCGTTGCATCGCCGACAGCCTACCCGGCCCGCGTGTCAGCTTGGGTGACGCGACCGGGCCGCCGATCGCCCGCGGTGGCCGGGTGGCTCGGGCGGCTCAGGCGCCGAGGAGCGCGTCGACCGCTGCGGCGAAGACGGTCGTGTGGCGATCGACGTCGGCAGCCGTGGTCGCCGGCGACATGAGGGCCATGTTGTGGAAGGGGGTCATGAGGACGCCGCGGTTCATCGCCGCGAGGTGGAGGTACCGTTCGAGCTCGGGATCGCCCGCCTCCCACTGGTCGCTGCCGCTCCGCGGCGGATCGGGCCGGAAGTGGTACTCCGCGCGGGCCCCGAGGCGGGTGACGTGCCAGGGCAGCCGTCGGCTCCGGATGACCTCGGTGACCCCGGCCGTCCAGCGGGCGGCGAGGGGGATCATCCGGGCGTACGCCTCGGCCGTCAGGACCTCGCCGAGGGTCGCCCGGACGGCGGCGGTCGAGAGGGCGTAGCCGGCGAGGGTGCCGCCGATCCCGCCGACGTCGCAGTCCTCGCGGTCGATGGAGCCGGCGACCCGTTCGCCGAGCTCGGCGGTGAAGCCGTAGGCGCCCGCGGGGATCCCGCCGCCGATGGTCTTGCCGATCGTCACGACGTCGGGGCTGAGCCCGAAGGCCCCGGTATAGCCGCCGGGGCCGGCGCAGATCGTGTGCGTCTCGTCGATGATGAGGATCGTCTCCGTCGCGCGGGTCAGCTCGCGGAGGGCGTCGTGGTAGCCAGGCTCGGGCAGGACGATGCCGACGTTCGTGAGGGCCGGTTCGACGAGGACGGCCGCGACCTCCCGGTCGGCGAGGGCCCGCTCGAGGGCCGGGACGTCGTTGATCTCGACGACCCGGGTCGTGACGGCCGGGTCGACCGGCGGCCCGAGGTTGCCCCGGCGGGCGACGACGCGCCCTGCGGGGTCGAGGACGGCGAAGGTCTCGTCGACCGAGCCGTGGTAGTTGTAGTTGTGGACGAGGATCCGGCGGCGGCCGGTCACGTGCCGGGCCAGGCGAATGGCGAACCGATTGGCGTCGGTCGCGGTGATCGTGAACTGCCAGTACCGGAGTCCGAAGCGGGCCTGGAGCGCTTCGCCGGCGGCGATGGCGTCCTCGGTCGGCAGCATGTGGGTGATCCCCCGTCGGAGCTGGCGCTCGACGGCGGCGATCGTGGGTCCCGGCCCGTGCCCGGCCATGGCCCCGGTGTCACCGAGGCAGAAGTCGACGTATTCGTGCCCGTCGACGCAGGTGAAGCGGGCTCCCGACGCCTCCTCGACGAAGAGCGGGTAGGGGCTCGCCCACTTCACCATCCAGTTCATCGGCACGCCGGCGAGGAGGGCGCCCTTCGCCCGCTCGAAGAGCTCGGCCGAGCGCGGATGGCGACGGGCGAACTCGGCGAGCTCGACCTCGAGGAGGGCCTTCAGGCGGGCCCGATCGATGGTCCGGTGGGGGAGGGGCCCGGCGCCGACGGCTTCGGCGGTCGGGACGGTCGGGTCGGGCGCCGAGGACGGCGAGGCCGGCGGCGCCGGGTGCTCGGCGGGATCGGTCGGGTCGGCTCGCATGCGGTCGCTCCCTCGTCGTCGGGTTCGGGTGGCTGCGGCGCGAGCCTCGGCGGGCCGGCACCGAGCTCGAGCCGGGCCGATCATGCCAGGGGTCCGCCGGGAGGGTCGCCGACGCCCACGGGGTGGAACACGGACCCGGGGACGCCGCGGCGAGTGGGCGGACGTCCATCCGGGCAGCGGACCGGGTCCGGACAGCGGCGGTGCCTCGGCGACGGTCAGCCGATCCGGCGGCGGGCGCCGCAAACCGGGCAGGTTGCGGTCTTCCGGTCGGGGTCGGGGACGAGGAACGTCGTGCAGCCGTTCGTTCGGCAGTAGAGGTCGCGGCCCGGCCCCCGGCGGCGACGCGCGCGGCGGCGGTCGGAGAGCCGGCGGGCGACCGCGAGCGGGTAGCGCTCGCCTCGAAGATCCATCTCGTGCATCCTTTCCGGCGCGGCCGGGCGGTCGGTGCGGTCCTTCGGGCTCGACGTCCGGGCTCGACCAGCGTCGAGGGACGGAGCACGGGACTCGGCAGGACGGCCTCGGCGCGCCTCGTGGTCCGGCGCGGCGCACGCCTCGGTCGAAGCTGATCCGAGGGGCAGCGGCGCGCTCGGTGGAAGCATCGGCCGGGCGGCCACGTTTGTCAAGGGCGCCCCCGGCGAACGTACGCATCCCAACGTCCGTGCCGGCGGCGGCCGGCCCGCTCCCGCGCCCGGTCGCGGGCGCGTGCACCCGGTGCACATTCTGGGGGCCCGGTCGGCCCCCGAGGCGGCCGGCCTGTCGGTATCGTGCATGGGGGGCACGCGGTCGGCAGGCCGGCAGCGGACGAGCGGCCGGGATGTCGGATTCGTGTCGGGGGTGCACGCCGACGAGGGGTGCCGGGGCCCGGGGACGCGACGATGTGCACCCCGTGCACGCCGCCGCCGGAACCGTGCACCGGGTGCACAGGATCGGCGGGTGGGGCCG
>JBHOQO010000105.1:0-3867 GCA_042408925.1 Chloroflexota bacterium
TCGTTCGAGATCTTGCCCTCGGCGGGGCGGGCCTCCGTGGAGCCGACGATGGTGAAGCGCTCCTCGCCGTCGGTGCCGCGGACGACGACGGTGGACCCGATCTGGACGTGGTCGGTGGAGCGGTGCTCCTCGATGATCGTGGCGTTCTTGATGAGCGCCTCGAGGGTCGCGATCCGGCCCTCGACGAAGGCCTGCTCGTTCTTGGCGTCCTCGTACTCGGCGTTCTCCATGACGTCGCCGTGGGCCTTGGCGTCGTGGATGCGCTGGGCGATCTCGGCGCGGCGGACGTTGACGAGTTCCTCGAGCTCGGCGCGGAGCTTTTCGAGCCCCTCCCGGGACAGGTACGTGGGCTTGGTGTTCATCGTTCCGTTCACCCCCGGTTGGTCGGGTCGGGCGCCGGGGTTCGTCGCCTCGTCGGGCGGCCGCGGTCGGTCGGTCCGGGCCGTCCCCGTCTGGATAAGGAAAGAACTCCAGGCCCGCCGAAGCGCTGCTCCGCGGCCTGAAGTCCGACCGGCGCGACATGGTAGCGAGGCGGGCGCCGGGCGTCAAACGCTCCCCGGTTGGGGAGTCGGGCGGGGGCGCCGGGCCGCGTGGCCGGGCCGCGTGCACCCGGTGCACATTCTGGAGGCCGCTCCGAGCGTCCGGCCGGCCGGCCTGCCGATTCTGTGAACCTCGTGCACGCCGCCGGCAGACCCGGGGAGACGTGACCGGCTGCCTGCCAAGGGCGTGCACGGGGCGCACGCCTCGGACCGGAGAAGGGCCCCCCGGCGCCGGGATGTGCACCCCGTGCACGCCGGCCCCGGAAACGTGCACGGGGTGCACGGAACCGGCAGGGTGCGACCCGGCGGGATCGTCGGGACGGTGCCACTGCCCGGAAACGTGCATGGGATGCACGGAACTGACAGGCCACGTGGAAGATGGCCCCCGGGGCTTGGGCCGGGGGAGTCCGGTTCGGCTGGGCGCCCGGGGTGCCGGTCGGGTGTGTCAGCTCGGCGCCGGCCGGAGGGGGTACTGCACGTCTCCGAGCTGGCAGATCGAGACCGGGTCGCCCGCCGACCCGCCGGCGTCGGCGATGACATCGCCGCTGTGGGCGACGATACGGTCCCGGCTGTCGATGAGAACCGGATCGGGGGCATACCCGATCCGGAAGCCGGGCGGCCAGACGATCTCGAAGCGCTCACCGGTGGCGAGGGCGATTCCCCAGACCGGGTTCGGCTGGGCCGGATCGATGACGATCCGGAAGGGGAGGAGCGCCGCCGGCGGGCAGAGGATCGGCGGCCCCTCGGGCGGTTCGTCGATCGTCCGGAGCCCGGACGGCGTCGGCCGGCCTCCGCAGGCGACGAAGGCCACGGCCACGACGAGGGAGAGGGCCTGGCGGCGCGGCATCACGTCCCTCGACCTATCGGCTAGCAGGTGCCGGTGAGGCAGAGCCGAGCATTGAGCGCTTCCATGGCCAGATCGATCGCCCCATAGGCGGTGCGGCTGTTCCCGTCCCGGGCGCCAATGAAACCGTACGCCGTCGGCGGCCGCTTCGCACCCGCCCGACCCCGCCCGGGGCGTGTCGCCGCGCCGCCTACTCGGCAAGGCGGGCGAGGCGGTGCTTGACCCGCTGGAGGGCGCCGCGATCGGTGACGGCGACGAAGAGCGTGTCGTCGCCGGCGAGGGAACCGACGACCTCCGGCCAGCGGGCCCGGTCGATGGCGGCGGCGATCGGGTGGGCCGAGCCGGGGAGCGTCTTGATGACGAGGAGGAGACCCGACTCACGGATCTCGACCGGGAGGTCATGAAGGAGTCGGCGGAGCCGCTCCTCGCCGCTCGCCTCGGCTTCCCGGAGCCGGGCCGGGAGGGCGTAGACGGAGACCCCCTCGCGGGTCACCTTGACGAGGCCGAGCTCGGCGACGTCGCGGCTGATCGTCGCCTGGGTGGCCCGGAAGCCGCGCTCCCGAAGGGCCGCCGCCAGTTCTTGCTGGGTCCGGATCGGGCGCTGCTCGACGAGATCCCGGATCGCCCGCTGGCGGAGGCCCTTCATGATCTCGGTCGACCGCTCGGCTCGGGCGGTCTCCGCCGGTCGTTCGGCTCGAGCCGGTTCCCCCGGCCGGTCGGCTCGGGCGGACTCCGCCGGTCGTTCAGCCCGTTCGCCCGACCCCCGCTCGGTCATCGCTACCGACCCAAGAAGACGAGGACGACGAGGATCGCCAGTCCGACCCGGTAGGCGACGAAGACGTCGGTTCGATGGCGGCGCAGGAAGCGTAGGAGGCCGTGAATCGCCGCCAGAGCCGAGAGGAAGGCGGCGAGCATCCCCGCGACGAGGGGCTCCGGAGCGACCGCCGCGTCCCCCGCGCCGGCGAGGAGCTGACGGGCTTCGAAGGCCCCGGCCCCGGCGATGATCGGCATCGCCATGAGGAAGCTGAAGCGGGCCGCCGCCTCCCGGTCAAGCCCCGCGAAGAGGCCGGCGGCGATCGAGATCCCCGAGCGGCTGATCCCCGGCACGAGGGCGAGGGCCTGGGCGCAGCCGATCCCGACGGCGGCCGGGAAGCTCAGCCCCTCCATCGGCCGCCGCTGCCGGCCCCGACGCTCGGCGAGCCAGAGGATCGCCCCGCCGACGACGAGCATGAGCGCGACGAGCCCCGGCTGGCGGACCGTCCGCTCGATCGGGTCGTTCAGGAGGTACCCGGCGACGGCTGCCGGGACCGTCGTCGCGGCGAGGAGCCAGGCGAGGCGCCGGTCCGCGTCGTCGGCGAAGGAGCGGTCGCGAAGGGCGGCGAGGCCGGCCGGGACGAGGCGGAGCCAGTCCCGGGCGAAGTAGGCGAGGAGCGCCCCGAGGGAGGCGAGGTGGAGCATGACCGAGAACGCCAGCGAGCGGATGAAGGCGTCGTTCCAACCGGCGAGCCACGGGACGAGGATGAGATGCCCCGAGCTCGAGATCGGCAGGAACTCGGTGAGCCCCTGGACGAGACCCATGACGACCGCCTGGACGACGAGGTCCACGTCGTGCCTCGGGTCGCTGCCGTCCCCTTCCCTGCTCGCCGTCCGCGTCAGCGGATGAAGAGCGGGGCGAGGACGAGGGTGATCGTGGCGAGGAGCTTGACGAGGACGTGGAGCGAGGGCCCGGCCGTGTCCTTGAACGGATCGCCGACGGTGTCGCCGACGACGGCCGCGGCGTGGGCCTCGGTCTTCTTGCCGATGACGTTCCCCTGCTCGTCGGTCAGGTGCCCGGCCTCGATGAACTTCTTCGCGTTGTCCCAGGCGCCACCGCCGTTGTTCAGGACCGTGGCGAGCAGAACGCCGGCGATCGTCCCGACCATGAGGAGGCCGGCCACGGCCTGGTAGCCGAGGAGGATGCCGACGACGACCGGCATGAGGACGGCGACGAGGCCCGGGGCGACCATCTCCCGGAGGGCGGCCCGGGTCGTGATGTCGACGACGCGGGCGTAGTTCGGCTTCTCGGTGAAGTCCATGATCCCGGGGTGCTCGCGGAACTGACGCCGGACCTCGAGGATGATCGAGCTCGCCGCCCGGCCGACGGCCCGGATGGCGAGGGAGCTGAAGAGGTAGACGAGCATCGAGGCGAGGAAGGCGGCGATGAAGACGTTGACGTTCGCCAGATCGACCGCCTCCATGAGCGGATCGCCGCGCCGGCTCAGGATGAGGTTGACCTTGTCGATGTAGGCCGAGAAGAGGAGGAAGGCGGCGAGGGACGCCGAGGCGATGGCGTAGCCCTTCGTCAGCGCCTTCGTCGTGTTCCCGACGGCGTCGAGCCGGTCGGTGATCTCGCGGGCGCCGGCTTCGGCCCGGCTGAACTCGGTGATCCCGCCGGCGTTGTCGGTGATCGGGCCGAAGGTGTCCATGGCGAGGATGTACGCCGTC
>JBHOQO010000107.1:0-31515 GCA_042408925.1 Chloroflexota bacterium
CTAGCTCCGGGCACCTCCGATCGGCCCGATCTTCCGCTCCTCGCCGCGCAGGAGCCGCCCGATGTTGTCGGCGTGGAAGTACCAGATGAGCGCCGGCCCGGCGACGGCGTAGGCGAGGTACGCCGGCGGGAGGCTCCCGACGAGGACGAGGCCGGCGATGAGGAGCCCGGCCGTGGCCGACCCGGTCAGCGAACCGAGCGACGAGTAGCGCGTGGCGGCGATGACGCCGCCGAAGACGGGCAGGACCGCGACGGCAACGAGGGGCTGAAGGACGAGGAGGCCGCCCCAGCCCGGCGCGATCCCCCGCCCGCCCCCGAAGCCGACGAAGATCGAGCGGCTGTGGCCGACGATCGCCGCCAGGGCGACGAGGAGCTCGACCTCGAGGCCGGCGCCGATGATCCGAGCGAGGAGGACCGCCACGGTCCCCTTTGCGGCGTCGAGGAGCCCCGAGACGAGCGCCCAACGCGGACCGAGGGCGCGCATGACGTTCGCCCCGCCGGTCCGACCGCTCCCGAGGCTCCGAGGATCCGGTCCTCCCGTCAGGCGGGCGACGATGACCCCCCAGGGAATCGAGCCGATGAGGTATGCCGCAGCCGCCAGCACGACCGCCCGGCCGGCCGCTTCGATGTCCATCGGCCGACGAGTATACGGGCGCCGAAGGGTCGAATTCGGGCGTTCATGTCCCGGACACCGAGCCCTCGAGGGCGGCGAGGAGGCGGTCCGGGCGGCCGCGGAACCAGGCCCGCCGCTCGGGGTCGGCAATGACCTCCTCGACGAGGGCGGCGAGCCGTCGGTTGACCGGCGCCGCCAGGCCGAGCGCCCGAGCCCGCTCGGCGACCGCCCCGTTCAACCAGGCGACCTCGCTGGGCCCGGGCACGGTTCCGGCGAGGTGCCCCCGAAGCGACGGCGACTTCCCGCCCCGGGCTCCCCCGACGACGGCCGGGAGGATCCGGCGGCCGAGCGGGGGCGGGAGGCGGACGGCCCGGGCGAGCCAGTCGACGGCCGCGCCCGGAAGCCCCACCGGCCGAAGTCCAAGCCGGGCCATGACGGCGAGGGCCTCGAGGAGCTGGGCCCGCTCGACGGCGAAGCCCTGCGGGTCGGCGTAGACAGCGGCCGGGTCGAGGTCGAGGATCGCGCTCGTCGCGTTCCCCACCAGGTTGCCGAGGAGCTTCGACCACTTCATCGCCGCCCAGTCCGGGTAGCGGCGGGCCGGGAGCCCTCCGGCCCGAAACCCGGCGACGAGCTCGGCGACGACGGCGTCGAGCGGGCCCCGGACCGGGGCGAGGCCGATGCCGCCGCGACGGAGCCAGCGGAGCTCGCCCTCGGGCCCCCGTGCGACCGACGCGGTCAGCGACGCGGCGACGAGGCCGCTCGAGGGGCGACGGGCGAGGACCGCCTCCTCCGCCCCGAGGCCATTCTGGACGGTGACGAGGGCGAGATCCGGCCAGCCGGCGAGCGCGTCGACGGCGGCGGCGAGGTCGTACTGCTTGACGGCGAGGATGGCGACGCGGCAGTCGGCCGGGATCGTCTCCGGGCGGACCGCGGTCACCGTGACGGTGCGCCGGGCGGAGCCGGGCTCGACGATCCGAAGCGGCTCCACGCCGGCGTTGGACCCCGCCCGCCGGACGACGACGACCCGGCGGCCGGCGGCGGCGAGGCAGCCGGCGAGGAGCGACCCGACGGCCCCCGGGCCGACGACGGCGATCGGCGCCGGTTCGCCTGACGCGCCGCCGGGCAGGGGCCCCTGGCCCGGCAACGGGTCGCTCGGCTCGCCCGTTGGGGCTCGCTCGCTTCGGTCCCTGGTCACCCCGCCAGCTTATCGAGCCCGGCGGCGGCGTCGGCGGCCGCGACGACGGCGTCGAGGGGATCCCCGATGCTCGCCTGGACCGCGGCGATGACCGCCCCTTCGACGAGCGGCCCCCGACTGAGGCGGACCCGGGCCGCCCGCTCCGGTCCGAGGAGCTCGAGGGCGGTCCGCGTCGCCAGGACGGCGCTCCCGAGGTCGGCCAGGACGACGACCCCCGCCCCGGCGTCGGCGGCCTCGATGGCCGCGGCGATCTTCGTCGCGTCGGTCCCGAGGGAGCCGTCGACGGCGCCCCCGGCCGGCTCGATCCGGACGTCGGGTCCGGCCATCTGGCGGGCGAGCTCGACCGCCCCCTCGGCGACGGCGGAGGAGTGGGAGGCGAGAACGATCCCGACGAGGGGTGCTCGGTCGTCGCTCATCGGCCTGCTCCGCCGTTCACCGGTACGAGACGATGACCGACGTCAGCCAGAGGCCGTAGACCACGGTCAGGACGCCGACGACGGCAAGGACCCGGCTGATCCGGCGCTCGGTCCGCGGCGAGAACCCGAAGTCGAAGAGGATCGCCCGAACCCCGAGGAGGCCGTGCCAGCTGACGAGGACGAGGAACGTCACCTCGATGGCGACGATGACCGGGTTCGACAGGTAGTCGACGACGGCGGCGAAGTCGCGAAGCCCCTTCGGGACGATGAAGTGGTTCGCGATCATGTGAATCGTCACCAGGGCGAGAAGCCCGACCCCGGTCAGCGCCTGGGCGACCCAGGTCCGGGTCGGTCCGCCGGCGCCGCTCGGCTCCCAGGCCGGAAGATCGACCGGCGGCGGTGGCCGGAGCTCGCCCGACGCGCGCTCCGGCGGGTCGGCGTCCCGAGCCGGTCCGCCGGCCGGTGCCGTCGACTGCTCCTCGGGATCTCGAGGTTCCATCAGCCGACCTGCACGATCCGGACCGCCCCGATGACGAGGACGACGGCGGCGAGGATCATCAGGGCAACGAACAGCGCCTTCTGGCTGTCGAGGACGAGGCCGAAGCCGGTCAGCGTCACCCGGATCCCGTTGAGGCCGTGGATGAGGAGACCGGCCAGGAGGACGATGTCGAAGAAGAGGAAGAGCGGGCTCAGGGCGACGGCGATGAAGGCGTCCCACGCCTCGGGTCCTCGGGCGAGGAGCGAGAGGACCCCGAGGTGGAGGTAGAGGTAGACGACGATCCCGATCCCCGTCACCCGGTTCAGGATGAACGCCCAGCCGCCGAGCCGTCGACCACGCGGGTCGATCCAGCCGGCGACGCCGCGCCGCCGCACGAGCGGCCGCCCCCCGGCTCCGCCGAGGTCGCGATCGGTTGGTGCCTGTTCGGTCATCGTTCCACCTCGTCGCTGCGGGGACGCCGCTCGAGGACGATCGCTCGGCGCAGCCGCATGATCGAGCCCGCCGGGTCGACGTTCGAGGGGCACGCCTCCGTGCACTCCCAGGCGGTGTGGCAGCGCCAGACCCCCTGCTCGTCGTCGGCCAGGGCGAGGACCGGGCCGAGCGGGAGCTCGCGCGGCTCGGCGACCCGCCGCCAGGCCGCCGCGAGGCCCGCCGGCCCGAGGTAGCGGCGATCGGACGCGACGATCGGGCAGGCGGACAGACAGAGCCCGCACTCGATGCAGTCCTCGAAGCGGGCCGGCCCTGCCACCCCCTCCGCCGGGTGGCTGTCGGGGCACAGCTCGCTCTCGCGGACGAGCGGCCGGCCGACGGCCCGGAGGCGGGCATAGCTCGGCTCCATGTCGACGACGAGGTCACCGAGGAGCGGGAAGTTGGCCAGCGGCTCGACGGTGATCTCGCCGGGGCCGAGGTCCTCGAGGAACGTCACGCAGGCGAGACGTTCCCGGCCGGCGATCCGCATCCCGCAGGTCCCGCAGGAGGCGTGGAGGCAAGAATGGCGAAGCATGAGGCTCGGATCCCGCTCGCGCCGGATCCAGAGGAGGGCGTCGAGGACCGTGGCCCCGGCCGCGGCCGGAACCTCGTACGTCTCGAATCGGGGCGGCGCGGCCCCGGGCTTGTGGCGGTAGATGCGCAGCCGCCACGCCCCGGCGGCCGCCGGCCCGCTTCCGTTCCGAGAGGCGACCGTGCCGACCCCCTCGGATCGCCCGATGCTGCTCATCCGGCGATCCTCCCGGCCGGGGTCGCCGCCGGCACCGCCCGCCGGACGAGGGCGTAGTACGCCTCGTGCGGCAGGAGGACCTGCTCCCGGGTCCGGCACGGCGCCTCGAGGCCGAGCTTGCGGCAGACGAGATCGGCCGTCACTTCGGCCATCGCCCGCTGGGTCGTGGCCTTGCCGCCGCTGATCGTGACGAAGCCCTCGACCCCGTCGGCGGCGTGGTCGAAGCACTTGAAGGTCCGCGACAGCTCCCGCCCCGTCGAGGCGCCGCGATCGCCGATGAGGGGCCGGGCGGCCGACCAGGCGGCCCGAAGCGGCGCCCCGGCGACGGCGGGGACGAGCCGCGCGCCCTCGACCCGCATCCGCTCGACGTGATCGGGGGGCACGCCGAGATCGTCGGGATCGTCGACGAGCCAGGAGCTCGTCCCGACGATCGAGAGGGCCCGCTGGGGCACGATGATGTCCCCGTCCCCCGAGCGATGGAGGCGGTTACAGACCATGTTCGTGAACCGACCCCGGAGGGCGACGAGGACGCCGGGCGACGGCTGGAGCGGGACGTCGACGCCGGCGAGCCGCGCGATCCGCTCGGCCCACGGCCCCGTCGCGTTCACGACGATGTCGGCCCCGATCTCGACCCGTCGTCCCGTCGCGTGCTCGACGGCGACGACGCCGCTGACGGTCCGACCCCGACAGATGAGATCGACCACCTCCGTGAACGGCCGGACGACGGCGCCGTTCGCGAGGGCCGTGGCGAAGAAGCGGAGCGGGAGGCGCATGGCGTCCATCGTGGCGTCGGGAACCTGGACGGCGAGGCGGAGCTCGGGGTTGAGGTTCGGCTCGAGGCGCAGGACCGCCGCCCGTTCCAGCCGCCGGACCGGGATCCCGGCCGCCTCGCAAGCGTCGAGGAACGTCGGGGCGAAGTCGGCGTCCTCGTCGGTCACCGCGATGAAGAGGCCGTCGTTCTCCTCGAAGGAGCCCGGGGCGATCCGGCGCAGGATCCGGTTCTCCTCGATGCACTCGACGGCCGATTCGCGATCGCCGACCGCGTACCGGGCGCCGCTGTGGAGGAGCCCATGGTGACGGCCGGTCGTCCCGGACGTCACCTCGCCGCGCTCGAGGACCGTTACCCGGAGCCCGCGGAGGGCGAGGTCGTGGGCAAGCGCCCCTCCGGTGCCGCCCCCGCCGACGATGACGACGTGGGGCGGCGACCGGAAGGGCGTGCTGAGGTGGGTCATCGCGGACCCGCGGCCGAGCGACCGCCGGTCGTCGCGGAACGGCCGACCGTCCCTACTCGACCCAGTCGAAGGTTCGGGTCACGGCCTTCTTCCAGAACCGGTACTCCCGGTCCCGCTCGGCCGGGTCCATGGCCGGATGCCACTCCTTGTCCTTCACCCAGTTCGCCCGCAGGTCCTCGACGGCACTCCAGAAACCGACCGCCAAGCCTGCAGCATAGGCCGCCCCGAGGGAGGTCGTCTCGGCGACCTTCGGCCGGATGACCGGGACACCGAGGACGTCGGCCTGGAACTGCATGAGGAGCTCGTTGTAGACCATCCCACCGTCGACCTTGAGGGCGGTCAGGGCCACGCCCGAGTCGGCGTTCATGGCGTCGAGGACCTCGCGGGTCTGCCAGGCGGTTGCTTCCAGCGTCGCCCGGGCGAGGTGGCCCTTGTTCACGTACCGGGTCAGGCCGGCGATGACGCCCCGGGCGTCACTCCGCCAGTAGGGAGCGAAGAGGCCCGAGAAGGCCGGAACGAAGTAGACGCCGCCGTTGTCGTCGACGGTCCGGGCGAGCGCCTCGATCTCGGCCGAGGTCGAGATGAGCCCGATGTTGTCCCGCAGCCACTGGACGAGGGCGCCGGTGATGGCGATCGAACCCTCGAGGGCGTAGACGGCCGGCTCGTTCCCGATCTTGTAGGCGAGGGTCGTCAGGAGTCCGCTCTTCGAGGGGACCGGGGTCGTGCCCGTATTCAGGAGCATGAAGCAGCCGGTCCCGTACGTGTTCTTGGCCTCGCCCGGCGAGTAGCAGGTCTGGCCGAAGAGGGCCGCCTGCTGGTCGCCGAGATCGCCGGCGACGGGTACGCCGGCCAGGTCGCCGACGGCGCGGCCGTAGACCTCGCTCGAGGGACGGATCGAGGGAAGCATGCGGCGCGGAATGCCCATGAGCCCCAGGATCTCCTCGTCCCAGTCAAGGGTCTCGAGGTTCATGAGGAGGGTCCGGCTGGCATTCGAGACGTCGGTGACGTGGACGCCGCCGTTCGGGCCGCCGGTGAGGTTCCAGATGCACCAGGTGTCGATGTTGCCGAAGAGGAGGTCACCCGCCTCGGCCTTCGCTCGGGCACCCTCGACGTTGTCGAGGATCCACTTCACCTTCGGGCCCGAGAAGTACGTCGCCAGGGGCAGGCCGGTCTTCGGTCGGAAGCGGTCCTGGCCGCCCTCGGCGGCGAGGGCGTTGCAGATGTCCGCCGTCCGAGTGTCCTGCCAGACGATGGCGTTGTAGACGGGCTCGCCGGTCCGGCGATCCCAGACGACGGTCGTCTCGCGCTGGTTCGTCACCCCGACAGCCGCCAGGTCGGCGGCGGTGATCCCGGCCTTGCCGAGGGCGCCGCGGATGACCTCGGCGCTCCGGGTCCAGATCTCCTTCGGGTCGTGCTCGACCCAGCCGGGTTTCGGGTAGATCTGCTCGTGCTCCTTCTGATCGATCGCCACGACGTTGCCGCCGTGATCGAAGATCATGAAGCGGGTGCTCGTCGTGCCCTGGTCGAGGGCGCCTACGTACTTCGCCATGGTGTCACTCCCGTCTCCACGTCGTTCAGTAACGACAGACTGCTGTGCCGCACCACCAAGCCAAAGGGCTCAGCCCTCCTTCGCCCCGCCGCCCGTCCAGGCCTCGACGGCGGCCTTGAAGAGATAGAAGGAGGACGTCGCCCCGGGGTCCTGGTGGCCGGCACTTCGTTCCCCGAGGTAGCTCGCTCGACCCTTCCGGGCGACGAGGGGGATCGTCGCCCGCATCCCCTCCTCCGCCGCCCCGGCGGCCCGGGCGACTGCCTCGCCGAGCGGGAGCCCGGCCTCGATGGCGCCGCGGAGGGCGTCCCGGGCGGGGAGGAGGGCGTCGAGCATCGTCTTGTCGCCCGGTTCGGCCTTCCCGAGCCGGACGATCCCGGCGAGCCCCGCCTCGAGGGCCGCCAGGAGGTCGGTCGGGGCGATCTCCGTCCGGCCGGCCGTCGCCCCGCCGAGCTGGAGGAAGAACGTCCCGTAGAGCGGACCGGCGGCGCCGCCGACGGTCGAGACGAGGGTCATGCCTACGGTCCGGAAGATGGCCCCGATGTCGGGCTCGGCGAGACCGTCGAGCTTGCCGAGGACGGCCTGGAAGCCGCGGTCCATGTTGATGCCGTGGTCGGCGTCGCCGATCGCCGAGTCGAGGGCCGTCAGGTACTCCTTCTCGGCCCGGAGGATCTCGGCGTAGCGCCGCAGCCAGGCGAGGACGTCGGCGGTCGTAATCCGGTCGGGGTCAGGCATCGGCGTCGGGCTCCAGCTCAATCGGTCGTTCGGTCGGCCGTGCGGTCGGCGCGGCTCGCCACGACCCTACATCCCCCAGCGGAGGGCCGGCGTCTTGACCGGCGCGTCCCAGAGACGGGTCAGCTCGTCGTCGAGGCGGAGGAGCGTGATCGAGCAGCCGGCCATCTCGAGGGACGTGATGTAGCTGCCGACGAGGTTCCGGCCGATCGTGATCCCGCGATCGGCGAGGAGCCGGGCCAGGGCGTTGTAGACGACGTAGAGCTCGATGAGCGGGGTCCCGCCCATCCCGTTCACGAAGGCGAGAACGGTGTCGCCGCGCTGGAACGGGAGGTCTTCGAGGATCGGGTTCGCGAGGAGCTCGACGATCTCGTTCGCCGGGGCGAGCTTCATCCGGGTCCGGCCCGGTTCGCCGTGGATCCCGATCCCGATCTCCATCTCGTCGTCGCCCAGCTCGAAGGTCGGCTTCCCGGCCTGGGGGACGGTGCAGCTCGTGAGAGCCATCCCCATCGAGCGAACGTTGTCCTGGACCTTCTGGCAGATCCGAGTCACGGTCGCCAGGTCCGCCCCGGCCTCGGCTGCCGCGCCGACGATCTTCTCGGCGAGGACGGTGCCGCCGACGCCGCGGCGCCCGGCCGTGTAGAGGGAATCCTGGACGGCGACGTCATCGGCGATGACGACCGAGCTGACCTCGATCCCCTCGGCCCGAGCCAGCTCGGCGGCGAGCTCGAAGTTCATGACGTCGCCGGTGTAGTTCTTGACGATGTGAAGGACCCCGGCACCGCCGTTCACGGCCCGGGTCGCGGTCAGCATCTGATCGGGGACCGGCGAGGTGAAGACGGCCCCGGGACAGGCGGCGTCGAGCATCCCGACGCCGACGAAGCCGCCGTGCATCGGCTCGTGGCCCGACCCGCCGCCCGAGATCACCCCGACCTTCCCCGCTCGCGGGGCGTCCTTGCGGACGATGACGTTCGGTTGTTCGAGCCGGATCAGGTCGCCGTGGGCGGCCGCCATCCCGGCGAGCGCTTCCTCGACGACCGTCTCCGGTGCGTTGATGAGCTTCTTCATCGCGTTCCTCCTGCGGCTTCGTCCGTCGCGGCGTCCTCGCCGTGTCCTCGCCGTTCGATGCCGGGTGCTCCGGCCGAGGTGGCCGGGGTCGACCGTCGCGGCGCCCGGGAGGGCCGACCCCGGCCGGTGTCAGCTGCTCCGTTCGCTAGACGAGGAGGTAGTTCGTCCAGAAGAGCTGGTAGACGATCGCCGCGATCACGCCGCCGATGATCGGCCCGACGACCGGCACCCAGGAGTACTCCCAGTCCGAGTCGCCCTTGCCCGGAATGGGGAGGACGGCGTGGATGATCCGCGGGCCGAGGTCGCGGGCCGGGTTGATCGCGTAGCCGGTCGTCCCGCCGAGGGACAGGCCGATGACCCAGACGAGGATCGCCACGGCCAGCGGGCCGAGGCCGGCCAGCCCCTGGTTCGCCCCGAAGGCGAGGACGACGAAGACGAGGACGAAGGTCCCGATGATCTCCGAGACGAGGTTCAGGCCGTAGTTCCGGATGTTCGGGGCCGTGCTGAAGACGGCGAGCTTGAGCTTCGTGTCCTCGGTCTCGCGGAAGTGATCCCAATAGTGGACGGCGACGAGGGCGGCGCCGATGAAGGCGCCGACGAACTGGCCGATGATGTACGTCGGCACGAGTCCCCAGTCGAGGCTCCCGGCGACGGCGAGGCCGATGGTCACTGCCGGGTTGATGTGGGCGCCGCTGAAGGGGCCCGCCACCGCAACGCCGACGAAGACGGCGAAGGCCCACGCCGTCGTGATGACGATCCAGCCCGAATTCTGGGCCTTCGAGCGGGCGAGGAGGACGCCGGCCACGACGCCGTCTCCGAGGAGGATGAGGAACATCGTGCCGAAGACTTCGCTGAGGAATTTTGCCGTATCCCAGGTCATGCCATGGTCTCCCTCATGTCGATGCTGATCGAACGGGTGCCCGGACGGCGCTCGACGCGGCGGTCGGCAACGCCGCGCACCGCCGGGCGGGGCTCCTTGGAACGTCGTGACCTCCCTCGATCCCTCCTTTCCGAGCTCGCGCCGTTTCGAGCTCGCGTCTCGACACTGGCGACGTCTGCGTTCCCTCCGACGATCCTGGCGCCGAACCGGGCGCTCCCGCCACCGCGCCGGCCGGCGGCCGTCAGGACGGCCTCGCCCATCGGCGCCGAGACGGGGGCGCACGCTCGATGCTAGGCTCGCGACGGTGTCGGAAACGTGAAGACTTCGTCGAAGATTCGGGCGCTCCCCGCCCCCGCCGCCCCCACCGCCCACGAGCCCGGAGGGTCGGCGGCCGAGGTCCTCGTCGTCGAGGACGACCCGGAGTTCGCCGAGCTCCTCGCCGTCTGGCTCGCCGCCGAGGGGCTCACGCCGGCCGTCGTTCACGACGGAACGGCGGCGCTCCGGCGGATCCGCGACCGCGAGCCCGACCTCGTCCTCCTCGATCTCAATCTGCCGGGCCTCGACGGGTGGCGGCTCATCGACGAGATCCGGGCCGCGAGCGAGGTCCCGGTCATCGTCGTCACGGCCCGGGCCCAGGAGGCGGACCGGGTCACGGGCCTCCTCGCCGGGGCGGACGACTACGTGACGAAGCCGGTCAGCTTCCCGGAGCTCGTCGCCCGGGTCCGGGCCACGCTCCGGCGAAGCCGGGCGAGCCGCTCGGCGACGCCCGGACGGGCGGCGGTCGTCGAGCGGGGCGACCTTCGGCTCGATCTCACGAACCACGCGCTGACGGTGGCCGGAGTCGAGGTCCACCTGACGCCGACGGAATTCCGCCTCCTCCGCCGCCTCGTCGAGGGCGACGGCGCCCTCGTCCCGCACCTCGAGCTCCTCCGCTACGCCTGGGGGGCGAGCTATGGCGCCGACGACGTGCCGCTCCTCCGGGCGACGGTCCGGAACCTGCGGGCGAAACTCGCCCGGGCGGCCCCGGGCCGGCGCTTCATCGCGACCCAGTACGGGGTCGGCTACCGCCTCGTTGAGGACTGACGTCCGCGGCCCCGGATCGCCGGCGGGGGACGCCGCCGGGCAGACGACGGACGCCCCGCGCAGACGGGGTGGCCCTCAGGCGAAGGAGAGCTCGACGAGCCCGTCCCCGAGCCGGCGCCGGATCTCGGCGAGGAACTCGGCGTCGTAGGCGATCCCGCGCCGCAGCTCCAGCGGCAGGCCGTCCCCCTCGCCCGACGGGACGTGGAGGACGACCCGCGTCTCGCCCGGACGCTCGCGAAGGAGCCCCCGGATCGTCTCCATCGCCGAGACCACCCGATCCGCCCCGGCCGCCCGCGAGAAGCGGACGTGGAGGACGCGGCCGCCCGAGGCCTCCAGCGGCGCCGTCGGCGCCCGGACCGCCTCGACGACTTGGCGGCGGACCTCGTCGGGCAGCGGCGGTTCCTCGCCCTCGTCACCGAAGACCCGGTCGGTCGGCCCCTCGAGGACGGGCTCCGGCGGCTCGGGCGGCACCGGCGGTCCGGCGAGGACGCCGAGGGGATCGGCGCCGGGGGGCCGCGCCTCGGCCCGGAGCGGCGAGACGAGGGGGATCCCGGCCGGCGGCCCGACCCGTCGTCCGCTCGATGGCGCCTCGGGGGCCGATCCACCGGGTCCCCCCGGCGCCGGCGGCCGCCGGGAGACCGGCGGCCGTTCGGGGGCCGGCACGGGGCCCACCGGCGCCGGCGACGCCCGACGGCCCTCCGAGACCGCCGCCCCGCCCCTTCCGGGACGGCGAGCGTCCGCTACCCCGTTCGGCCGACGGCCGTTCACGCCCCGCTCGGACCCGGCGAGCGCTCGGGCGACGGCCTCGGGTCCCCGGGCCTCGGCCTCCTCCCAGGGCATCACGAGGTCGGCGAGGAGCGAGACCTCCTCGCCCCGGTGGTCGACCCGCCCGGCCACGAGGAGGATCGCGCCCTCCTGCCAGATCTCGCGGGTCTGCTCGTACGTCCGGGGAAAGACGACGACCTCGATCGCCCCCTGGAGGTCCTCGAGGGTCGCGACCGCCATCGTTTGCTTCGCCTTCGTGACGACGACCCGGATCCCGGCGACGATCCCGGCGACGACGATCCGCTGGCCGTCGAGGGTCTCGTCGGCGAGGTCGCCGCTGTAGGCGGTGACGTACGCCCCGACCCGGTCGGCGATCTCGCCGATTGGGTGCTCGGAGAGGTAGAGCCCGAGGAGCTCCTTCTCCCAGCGGAGCCGCTCGCGGAGCGGGGTCTCCGGGACGCTCGGGAGCGGCTTTTCGAAGCCGTCGGCGCTCGGACCGGCCTCCGCCCCGACGTCGAAGAGGGCGGTCTGCCCCGACGCCCGCTCGCGCTGGATCGCCGCGGCGGCCGCCATCGCGTCGTCGAGCCCGGCGAGGATCTGGGCGGGGTGGCCGAAGGCCGAGAGGGCCCCGACCTTGGCGAGCGATTCGAGGACCTTACGGTTCGCGAGGCGGAGGTCGATCCGGGCGCAGAAGTCGGCGAGGCTCCGGAACGGGCCGCCGTCGGTCCGGGCCCGGATGATCGATTCGATCGCCCCCTCGCCGACGTTCTTCACCGCCAGGAGGCCGAACCGGATCGCCTCGCCCTCGACGGTGAACTCCTTGCCGCTCCGATGGACGTCGGGCGGGAGGACCTCGATCCCGAGGCGCCGGCACTCGGCGATCGCCGCGGCGACCTTGTCGGCGTTGTCCCGGAAGGCGGTGAGCACGCTCGTCATGTACTCGACCGTGTAGTTCGCCTTGAGGTACGCCGTCTGATAGGCGACGAGCCCGTAACAGGTGGCGTGGGCCTTGTTGAAGCCGTAGCGCTCGAAGGGCTGGAAGGCGGTGAAGACGGCCTCGATGACGTCCGGCGAGACGCCCCGCTCGGCCGCCTGGCGGACGAACTTGTCCTTCATCGAGCGGAGGACCGAGCTCTTCTTCTTCCGGATCGCGTAGCCGAGGGTGTCGGCCTCGGGCCCGGTGAAGCCGCCCAGGGCGATGGCGGCGGCCATGATGTCCTCCTGGTAGACGAAGATCCCGTACGTCTTCTCGAGGTACGGCTGGAGGAGCGGGTGGAGGTACGTCACGGGCTCCTGGCCGTGCTTGCGGCGGATGTAGGCCGGGATGTTGTCCATCGGCCCGGGGCGGTAGAGGGCGACCATGGCCGCCAGGTCGTGGACCGAGGTCGGCCGCAGCTCCCGGATGTAGCGGCGCATCCCCGCCGACTCGAGCTGGAAGATCCCGGTCGTCTCGCCCGAGGCGAGGAGCTCGAAGGTCGCGGGGTCGTCGAGGGGGATGTGCTCGAGGTCGATCTCGATCCCGCGGTGCTCGCGGACGAGCTCGACCGCCCGCCGGAGGATCGTCAGGTTCGAGAGGCCGAGGAAGTCGAACTTGAGCAGGCCGAGCGCTTCCACGGCGTGCATCTCGTACTGGGTCATGATCGCGTCCGAGTTCGTCGCCCGCTGGAGCGGCATGATCTCGGTCAGCGGTTCCCGGCTGATGACGACGCCGGCGGCGTGGGTCGAGACGTTCCGGGCCACGCCCTCGAGCTGGCGGGCGAGGTCGATGAGGCGGCGGACCTGGGGATCGCCGTCGTACATCTCGCGGAGGGCCGGGGCGATCTCGAGGGCCTCGTCGAGGCGGATCCCGAGCTGGTTTGGGACGGCCTTCGCGATCCGGTCGACCTCGCCGTAGCCGAAGCCGAGGACCCGGCCGACGTCGCGGATGGCGGCCCGGGCGAGCATCGTCCCGAAGGTGATGATCTGGGCGACGTGGTCCGAGCCGTACTTGCGGGTGACGTAGGCGATGACTTCGTCCCGGCGGCCGTCCTCGAAGTCGACGTCGATGTCCGGCATCGTGACCCGATCGGGGTTGAGGAAGCGCTCGAAGGGGAGCTGGTAGGCGATCGGATCGACCGGGGTGATCCCGAGGGTGTAGGTGACGATCGAGCCCGGCGCCGAGCCTCGGCACGTCGTCATGATCCCCTGCTCCCGGGCGAAGCGGACGAAGTCGGCGACGATGAGGAAGTAGCCGGCGTAGCCCATCGAGCAGATGACCGAGAGCTCGTAGTCGAGGCGCGCCCGCAACTCGGGAGTGACCTCCCCGTAGCGCTCGACGAGCCCCCGCTCGCACTCCTTCCGGAGCCAGCTCTCGACGGTCTCGCCCTCCGGGACCGGGAAGTGCGGGATCCGCAGCTGACCGAGCGGGAGGGTGAGGTCGCACATCTCGGCGATCCGGCGGGTCGCCCGGATCGCCTCCGGCTGGTCGGGGAAGCGGGCCGCCATCTCGGCCGAGCTCTTGAGATAGAACTCCGCCGATTCGAACCGCATCCGCCCCGGGGTGTCGAGGTTCGAGCCGGTCCCCACGCAGAGGAGGACGTCATGGGCCTCGGCCTGCTCGCGGCGGACGTAGTGGAGATCGTTCGTGACGACGAGCGGGAGCCCGACCTCGGGGGCGAGGCGGAGGAGCTGTTCGTTCAGGCGGCGCTGCTCGGGGAGACCGTGATCCTGGAGCTCGAGGTAGAAGCCGTCGGGGCCGAAGATGTCGCGGTACTCGCCGGCGAGGCGCCGCGCGGCCGCCCAGTCGTCGACCTCGAGGGCGCGGGGGATCTCGCCGTTCAGGCAGGCCGAAAGGCCGATGAGGCCCTCCGCGTGCCGGGCCAGGTGCTCACGGTCGATCCGGGGCTTGTAGTAGTAGCCGTCGAGGTGGGCGTCGGTGATGAGCCGGCAGAGGTTCTGGTAGCCGGTCCAGTTGCGGGCCAGGAGGACGAGGTGGAAGGGCTGGGCGTCGGCCTTGCCCTCCCGGTCCCGCATGCTCCGTCGGGCGACGTAGGTCTCGACGCCGATGATGGGCTTGATCCCCTTCGCCGTGCAGGCCTGGTAGAAGGCGACGGCGCCGTAGAGGGCCCCGTGGTCCGTCAGGGCGAGGGCGTCGAAGCCGTGGGCGGCGGCAGCGTCGACGAGGTCGTCGATCCGGCCGAGGCCGTCGAGGAGGCTGAACTCGGAGTGGGTGTGGAGGTGGACGAAGTCGTTCGGGGCGGGGGTCACGGACGGCTATGGTAGCCCTGCCCCCATCCCGGCGGGTCGCACGGCGCCGGCGTGGCGGGTATCCTCGGCCGCGTCCCCCGGAGTCTGGAGCCCCGATGCTGCGTCGTCGATCGTCGCGCCGCCCGCCCCGCGAGGCCGGCCGGCCGCGTGCCCGTTCGGTTCCGTCCGTCGCCGTCGTTGCCTGGGTCGCCGTCGCCGTCGCCCTCGCCCTCGCCGCCTGCGCCCCGGTCCCGCCGGGCTCCCCCACCCCGCCGGACGCCGGGCCGCCGTCGCCTTCGCCCAGCCCCTCGGCGGATCTCTCGACGAGCGCCTCCCCGAGCCCCTCGCCGACGCCGTGTCGAGACCGCCTTCGCGTCGCCCTCGTCACCGACGTCGGCGGCGTCGACGACGGCTCCTTCAACACCGGCGCCGACGAGGGGCTCCGCCGGGCCGCCGCCGAGCGCTGCATCGAACCGGTCGTCGTCGAAACGACGGCGGCGACCGACTACGCCAAGAACATTGCGGCCGCCGTCGACGACGGCGCCCAGGTGGTCGTCGGGGTCGGCCTCTTCATGGCCGACGCCCTCGGCGACGCCGCGGAGGCCCACCCGAACGTCCGCTTCATCGCCGTCGACGGGATCCCGACGGCCGGCCACGACGCCGCCTGGTCGCGGAACGGGGCGTCGCTCGTCTTCGCCGAGGACGAGCTCGGCTACCTGGCCGGGATCCTCGCCGCCTCCCTGACCCGATCCGGCTTCGTCGGGGCCGTCGGCGCCCTTGACGTCCCCTCGGTCGAGGCCTTCGTCGAGGGCTTCCGGAACGGAGCGAAGGCGCTCCGGCCCGAGGTGCGGGTCCGGGTCGTGTACGGCTCCGCCCTCGGCGACCCGGCCGGTGGCAGGAGCCTGGCCGAGGCGCTCCTCGGTGCCGGCGCCGACGTGATCTTCGGGGCCTCGGGGCTCGCCGGCGTGGGGGGGCGGGCCTCGAAGGAGCTGACGAGCGACGCGGCCCTCGTCGCCGCCTGCGCCGGGGGCGCCCTCGCCATCGGCGCCGAGGTCGACCAGTGGCGGACACTCCCCGAGGCCCGGCCGTGCCTCGTCACGTCGGTCGTCAAGGAGGTCGCGTCGGCCGTCTCCGGGGCCCTGGATGGGATCGCCGCCGGGGCCTTCGAGCCGGGCGTCCGGGTCGAGCGGGCGGCGACCGGCGGGATCGGCTGGGCCCCGTTCCACGACCTCGAGGCCCGCGTCCCGGTCGAGGTCCGCGACCGCCTGGCGGCGACGCTCCGGGGGCTGGCCGAGGGCCGGGTCTCCACGGGGGTCGTCGTCGACGGGGTGACGCCGTCGGACTGACGGTGATGGCGGCGGCGGCTACCGCGCCGCGTCCCGGGGCACCGTGGGGCCGGCTCGCCCGCGGAGGTGCGTCCCTGGTTTTCCAAGGTACTCGCCCGGCGAGTGAAACGAAAACCGGGTCTTCTTCGCTACTCGTCCCGCGAGTATCGAGGAACAAACCGTTCCAACCTACTCCCGGGGCGAGTATCCAGGAAGAGGCGCTTTCCACGTCACTCCCGGGGCGACTACCCAGGAACAACGCCCGCCGGGTCGGGTTCCGGCAGGCGGGTCCGGTGCCGGGCGCAGGCCGCTGCTCCTATTCCTTCCTGTACGGCCGCCCGTCGGCCGCCGGCGCCCGGACCCGTCCCACGAGCCCGGCGACGACGATGATCGTCACGACGTACGGGACCATCAACAGGAACTCCGACTGGATCGGGATGTTCAGGATCGAGAGGCGGGCCTGGAGCGTGTCGGCAAAGCCGAAGACCAGCCCGGCGAAGAAGCTGCCGATCGGAGTCCAGCCCCCGAAGATCATCGCCGCGAGGCCGATGAAGCCCCGCCCGGCCGTCATCTCCCGCTCGAAGCCGCCCGTCGAGCCGATGGTGAAGTAGGCGCCCGCGAAGCCGGCGACGAGCCCGCCGAGGATGACGTTCCGATAGCGGGTGAAGAGGACGTCGATCCCGACGGTGTCGGCGGCCCGGGGGTGCTCGCCGACGGCCCGGACCCGGAGCCCGTAGCGGGTCGAGAAGAGGGCGACGTGGATGACGGCGATGAGGAGGAACATCCCGTAGACGAAGACGTTGGCCGAGAAGAAGAGCGGTCCGACGATCGGGATCTCGGAGAGGACCGGCACGAGGAAGGGGCCGATCCGGGCCGGCGTATTCAGCTCCGGGGTGACCTGGAGGATCCGGGTCGAGACGAAGCTCGTGATCCCGACCGCGAAGATGTTGATGACGAAGCCGGCGATGATCTGATCGACGAGGTAGCGGATCGCCAGGACGGCGAGGACGGCGGCCAGGAGCCCCCCGACGAGGGTCGCCGCGAGGAGCCCGAGCCAGACGTTCCCGCTCACGCTCGTCACGACCGCGGCCGTGAAGGCCCCCGAGAGGAGCATCCCCTCGATGGCGATGTTCACGACCCCCGACCGCTCGCAGAGGACCCCCGAGAGGGCCCCGAGGGTGATCGGGACGGCCCGGGTGATCGTCGTCTGGAGGACGCCGAGGAGGCTCATCGACTTGCCGGCCGCCGCCCAGGTCAGGAACCCGAAGATGAAGGCGACGACGACGACGGCGAGGACGAGCGCCGTCCGCGGGCCGAAGCCGCGGACGAGCTGGACGGCCCCGAGGAAGGCGGCGACGGCGGCGAGGAGGTAGGCGACCGGCGCCGAGGGGACGACGAGGTCGGGGAGCGGGATCGCGACCGCGCCGATGGGATTGAGGCCGAAGGTCGAGGTCGCGTCCTGGGGGACGGTGGCGCCGAAGATCCCGGCGATGACGACCGCCGCGGCCAAGAAGACGAGCCCGAGGAGGCGCTGGCGGCGGATCGCCGCCCGGTCGACGAAGGCGACCGACGGCGCCGCGCCGGGTCCGCCGGCCGGTCGCGCCGCGACCCCGCCGCTCACGCGCCCCACCCCTTGGAGAAGCCCTCGAGGCCGCTCACCTCCGGCGCCCGGATCCGGTAGATCGCCCGGACGAGGGCGGGCGCGGCGATGAACATGACGACGAGGGCCTGGACGACGACGACGAGATCGATCGGGATGCCGGTCGCCGACTGCATCGGCGTCGCCCCCGCTCGAAGCGCCCCGAAGAGGAGCGCCGCCGCGACGACGCCCGCCGGCCGCGAGCCGCCGAGGAGGGCGAGGGTGATTGCATCGAAGCCGTAGCCGGGGGAGAAGCCGGCGGTCAGGGTCTTGTTCGCGCCGAGGATCTCGGCCGTCCCGGCGAGCCCGGCGAGGCCGCCGCCGATCCCCATGGTGAGGACGAGGGTCCGGGCGATGTTGATGCCGGCGTAGCGGGCCGCCGAGGGGTTCAGGCCAACGGCCCGGAACTCGAAGCCGAGGGTGGACCGGAAGAGGAGCCAGGAGACGACGACGGCGGCGAGGAGGGCGAGGGCGAAGCCCCAGTGGACCCGGAGCCCCTCGATGATCGGGGGCAGCTGGGCCGAGGGCTCGACGATCTTGGAAATCGGGTCGGTTCGCCCCTCGCGCTGGTAGAAGGGCTGCTTGAGGATCCAGTCGATGACCCGATAGCTGACGTAGTTCAGCATGATCGTCGTGATGACCTCGTGGGCACCCGTCCGAGCCTTCAGAAAGCCCGGGATCAAGCCCCAGATCGCCCCGCCGAGCGCCCCGGCGGCGAGGGCGAGGGGCAGGTGGACGTAGAACGGGAGCCCGCTGACCGCGAAGCCGACGTACGTGGCGAACATCGCCCCGATATAGAGCTGGCCCTCGGCGCCGATGTTGAAGAGGCCGGATCGGAAGCCGAGGGCGACGGCGAGGCCGGTGAAGATGAGCGGCGTCGCGCTCAGGAGCGATTCGGAGACGGGGTTGAAGGCGGCGACGATCTGGGCGGGGTCGCCCGAGGCGAAGGCCGCCACGTACGTCGCCGGGTCTCCGAGGGCGCCGCGGAGGAGGGCGCTGTACGCGGCGACGACGGTCTCGAGCGAAAGGCCGAGGGCACGGAGCGGATCGGTCGGCCAGAGCGGCCAGACCTGGCGGTCCGAGAAGATGATGACGAGGGCGCCGACGAGGAAGGCGCTGACGATGGCGAGGGCCGGCACGACGCCGCGGCCGGCGGTCGCGAGGGCGGCGGCGAGGAGCCCGCCCTCCGTCGGGCCCGCCTCAGGGGGCCGTTCCGGCCCGTCCGGGGAGGGTTCCGGCGCCGACGTCGGTCGGAGGGTCTCGTCAGGCATCGGGTCGACCTCCGAGGTCCGCCACCGCGGCGACGGCGTCGGGCGACGCCGCCTCGGGGTGGGCCCCGCCCATGAGGAGGCCGAGGAGCTCGGGCGTCGCCTCGGCCGGGTCGAGGATCCGGACGATCCGCCCGGCGTACATGACGGCGATCCGGTCGCCGAGGGAGAGCGCCTCGTCGAGCTCCGTCGAGACGAGGAGGACCGCGGCACCCTCGTCGCGCTTGGCGACGATCCGGCGATGGATGTACTCGATCGAGCCGACGTCGAGGCCCCGGGTCGGCTGGGCGGCCACGAGGAGGACGACGGGACGGCTGAACTCCCGGGCGACGATGACCTTCTGCTGGTTGCCGCCCGAGAGGTTGCCGACGTCGTTGAAGATCGACGGAGTCCGGATGTCGAACTCCTCGACGAGCTCGCGGGCCGTCGCCATGATCGCCTGCCGGTCGAGCCGCAGCCCGTCGCTGTACGGCCGGAGGTGGTACGTGTTGAGGACGAGGTTCTCGGCGACCGAGAACCCGGGCACGAGCCCATCCTCGAGGCGGTCCTCCGGGACGTGGGCGACGCCGAGCTCGAAGATTCGGCGGGGGTCGAAGCGGACGTCGCGCCCGGCGATCCGGACCTGGCCGGCGAGGGGGGCCCGGAGCCCGGTGAGGGCCTCGACGAGCTCGGTCTGGCCGTTGCCCTGGACCCCGGCGATGGCGACGATCTCGCCGGCCCGGACCTCGAGGTCGAGATCGCGGACGGCGAGGTGCCCTCGGTCGTCGCGAACGGTCAGGCCCCGGACCTCGAGGACGACGGCGCCCGGCCGGGCCGGGCTCTTCTCGACCTCGAGCTCGACCGGCCGGCCGACCATCATCCGGGCCAGGCTCTCGCGGGTCGCCTCGGCCGGGGTCGTCGTCCCGACGACGCGGCCGCGCCGGAGGACGGTGATCCGGTCGGCGACGGCGAGGACCTCGTTGAGCTTGTGGGTGATGAAGATGATCGAGGTACCGGCCGCCTTGAGCGACCGCATGACCCCGAAGAGGTCCTCGGTCTCCTGGGGCGTCAGGACCGCCGTCGGCTCGTCGAGGATGAGGAGCTGCGAACGGCGGTACAGCATCTTGATGATCTCGACCCGCTGCCGGACGCCGACCGGGAGGTCCTCGACGACGGCGTCGGGGTCGACGGCGAGGCCGTGCTCCCGAGCGATCTCGACGACCCGGGCCCGGGCCGCCGCCCGGTCGAGGAAGCCGAAGGGGCCCCGCGTCGACTCGATCCCGAGCATGACGTTCTCGGTGACGGTGAAGACGGGGACGAGCATGAAGTGCTGGTGGACCATCCCGATCCCGGCGGCGATGGCGTCGCCCGGATCGTGGAAGACGACGGGTCGGCCGTCGATCCGGATCTCGCCCTCGTCGGGCCGATAGAGACCGTAGAGGACGTTCATGAGCGTCGTCTTGCCGGCCCCGTTCTCGCCGAGGAGGGCGTGGATCTCCCCGGGCCGGACGTCGAGGTCGATGCCCTCGTTCGCCACGACCCCGGGGAAGCGCTTCGTGATCCCCCGGAGCTCGAGCTCCACCCGCGTCGGTCCTCCAGATACCGATCGGCGGCGCCGCTGACGGCGCCGCCGATCGGCGACGGTCGTTCGCGCTCGGCCGCTACTTCTTCAGGTAGTCGGCCACCTTGACCGAGCCGTTGATGATCGCCTGCCGGAGCGCATCGAGCTCCGACTTCGTCTCGGCCGAGATCTGGCTGTCGTAATCATGGAACGGGGCGATGTCGACGCCGCCGTTGGCGAGGGTGCTCAGGAACGTCGCCTGGACCGGCTGGCCCTTGAGCGCCCGCTCGATGGCGCCCTTCACGGAAACGTCGATCTTCTTGATGATGCTCGTGAGCATGTACTGCTTGTACTCGGGGACGGTGATCGTCCAGTCGACGTCGACGCCGAGCCCGACGGCCTGGGCGCCGGTCTCGTCGATGGCGGCGAACGTCCCCTTCCCGATCGGCCCGCCGACCGGGAGGATGACGTCGGCCCCCTCCTGGAGGAAGCCGAGGGTCAGGTTCTTCGCGTCGTCGGTGCTCTCGAAGTTGCCGGTGAACGAGCCGGTCTTGGCGACCGGATCCCAGCCGAGGACCGTGATGGTCTTGCCCTTCTGCTTCGCGTAGTAGTTCGCCCCGGCGACGAAGCCGTCCATGAAGGCGGTGACCGGCGGGATGTTGATGCCGCCGAAGGTCGCCAGCTTGCCGGTCTTCGACCAGGCCGCCGAGACGTAGCCGGCGAGCATCGCCGCCTCGTCGGTGGCGTAGATGAGGCCCTCGACGTTTGGGATCGGCGGATCGTAGGCGTAGTCGACGATGGCGAAGCGGACGTTCGGGTTCGCTTGGGCCGCCGCCTTCGTGTCATCGGCGAGGAGGAAGCCGACGGTGATGATGATGTCGCACTTCTCGCTGATGAACTGCTGGATGTTCCGGGCGTAGTCGGTGTTCGCCCGCGACTCCAGGAACTTGACCTCGATCCCGAACTCGGTCTGGGCGTCCTGCATGCCCTTCCAGGCGTTTTGGTTGAAGCTCTTGTCGTCGATGCCGCCGGTGTCGCTGACCTGGCAGGCCTTGAAGGCGACCGGCGACGGCGAAGGCGACTCCGCCGGCGACGGCGACGCCTGGGGCGAGGGCGAGGCGGCCGGCGACGGGGTCGGTGACGCGCCGCCGCCGCAGGCCGCGACGAGGATCGCGGCGCTGCCCAGCATGGCGATGAGGCTCCGTGGGATTCGCACGGTCGTTCTCCTCCTGCGCTTCTCGGTGCTCGCTGGGGCACCGTCTCTGTGTCCGGCAGTTGCCGGCAAGGCGTCGGGCGGGCGCCCGACGGTTCTGCACGGTCGGGCCGCCCGGTCGACCGTCGCGCCCGGCATCGCGACTCGGTCGGCTGCCGAGCGGTGCTCGGGCCCGGACCGCGGCAACCCTCCTCTCGGGTCTAGGGCGGAAGTATGCACATCCCGGGCGGACCGTGCAATGATCTCCGGCACGGGCAGCGACGGCCGAACGGCCCGACCCGCATCGGACGCGGCCGAGCTCCTCGGCCGCCTACCCAACTACGATGGACGATCCCCGCGACCCCGTTCCCGACTCGACCGACGGCGCGCCCGGCCCGCCCGAGGCCGCCGAACCCGCCGACCTGGCCCGCGTCCGCGCCTTCGTCGACCTCGCCGAGGGCCGGTGGCCGGTCCCGCTCCTCGACGACGCCGGGATCGCCGAGCTCCTCCGGACGGCTCGGCGGATCGCCGTCGTCGGGGCCTCGGCCCGCCCCGGCCGCCCTTCCCACGGCGTCATGGCGACGCTCCTCGCGGCCGGCTACGACTGCGTCCCGGTCAACCCGAACGCGGCCGAGATTCTCGGCCGACCTGCTTACCCGACCCTCGCCGCGGCCGCGGCGGCCGAGGGGCCGATCGACATCGTCGACGTCTTCCGGCGGAGCGAGGCCCTCGTCGAACACGCCCGGGAAGCCGTCGCCATCGGGGCCCGCTGCCTGTGGCTCCAGTACGGGCTCGTCGACTGGGAGGCGGCCCGGATCGCCCACGCCGGCGGCCTGGCCGTCGTCATGGACCGCTGCACCGCCGTCGAGGCCCGGCGGATCCGGCGCTGACCGGCGCGGATCCCGACCCGGGAAACCGACCGGCGGCGCGACCCGACCCTACCTGAGGAAGAGGGCGACGAGGACGAGGACGCCGCCGACGACGGCGATCCCGGCCCCGATGAGCGCCTGGCGGCGGAGGATCGCCATGGCGACCGAGGCCCCGGTCTTGGCGTCGTCCCGGACGCCGCCCCGCCAGGCCTCGTAGCGGGCGATGTTCTCGTCCTGGGCCCGGAGCTCGCGGTAGCGGGCCCACGGGCGGCGGGCGCGCCCGACCCCGACGGCGACGAGGACGACGCCGAGGCCGAGGAGGACGAGGCCCGGGAGGCTCACCGCCCGGCCTCCGACCCGCCGGCGTCGTCCCGTCCGAGCCGGGCCCGGATCACCGCCTCGGCCCGGGCGGCATTCGCCTGACCGCGGGTCGCCTTCATGACCTGGCCGACGAGGAAGCGGATGGCCTGGTCCTTGCCGGCCCGGACGTCGGTGACGGCCGCGGCGTTCGCGGCGAGGACCTCGTCGACGATCCGCTCGATCGCCGCCGCGTCGTCGATCCGTTCGTATCCGGCGGCGAGCCGCTCGACCGGCTCGCCCCCTTCCAGGTGGGCGGCGAGGACCGCCTTCGCGTTCGCGAGGGTGAGCCGGCCGGCCTCGACGAGGCCGATGAGCCGGGCGAGCTCCGGGGCGAGCCGCGCAGGAGCGAGGCGCTCCGGCGGGGCCGTCCCCGCCTTTCGGTGCCGGAGGTACTCGCCGGTCACCCAGTTCGCGGCGGGCTTCGGGGCGGCTCCCGCGGCGAGGAGCCCCTCGAAGACGGCGGTGGCCTCGAGGTCGGCGACGATGACCGCCGCATCGGCGGCCGGCAGCTCGAGGTCGTCGCGGTAGCGGGCCCGCCGCGCCGCCGGGAGCTCCGGGAGCTCGGCCCGGATCGCCTCGAGCCAGGCGGGGTCGATCCGGAGCGGCGGCAGGTCCGGCTCGGGGAAGTAGCGATAGTCGTCCTCGGATTCCTTGACCCGCATGACGTACGTCGCGCCGCGGTTCTCGTCCCAGCCCCGGGTCTCCTGGCGGAGCGGCTCGCCGGCCTCGAGGGCCGCCGCCTGGCGCTCGATCTCGTAGGCGATCGCCCGCTCGACGGACCGGAACGAGTTCATGTTCTTGATCTCGATCCGGGTCCCGAGCTCGGCTGCCCCGCGCGGCCGGACCGAGACGTTCGCCTCGACCCGAAGCTGACCGCGCTCCATGTCGGCGTCGGATGCCCCGATCGTCCGGAGGAGGAGCTGGAGCTCCTCGGCATAGCGGCGGGCCCCCTCGGCCGTCCGGATGTCCGGCTCGGTCACGATCTCCATGAGCGGCGCCCCCGAGCGGTTGAAGTCGACGAGGCTGACCGCTCGACCATCGAGCTCGGCGTGGACGAGCTTCGCTGTGTCTTCCTCCAGGTGAGCCCGCCGGATCCGGACCGTCAGCGGCCCCTCGGCGGTCTCGACGACGAGCCGGCCGTTGGCGGCGAGGGGGATCTGGTACTGGCTGATCTGGTAGCCCTTCGGGAGGTCCGGATAGAAGTAGTTCTTGCGGTCCCAGCGGGTGACGGACGGGATCGTCGCCTCGACGGCGAGGCCGACCCGAAGGACGTGCTCGACGGCCCGCCGGTTCAGGACCGGGAGGACGCCGGGCAGGCCGAGGCAGACCGGGCAAACGAGGCTGTTCGGCGGCGCCCCGTCGTAGTCGGCCCGGCAGCGGCAGAAGAGCTTGCTGGCGGTCTTCGGCTGGCAGTGGACCTCGATCCCGATGACCGCCTCGTAGCGTTCGAGGAGCGCCGAGGTCGGTGGGCGGGGGCCGGTCGCGACGCTCATCGCCCCACCGCGACGCTGAGGAGGAGGAGGCCGTAGCCGGCGAGGGCGAGCCACCCGAGGGCGGCGAGGGTGCCCCGGACGAAGCGCCGGACCCGGGCGCGGGCGACGAGGGGCCGCCCGGCCTCGATGGCGGCTCGGGTCGGCTCCCCGACGTGGACGAGCGGCGCGAGGGCCGAGCGGCTCGCCGCGTAGCCGCGGGCGAGGCCGACGAGGACGAGGACGAGCCCCGAACCGGTCAGGAGCGCCCCGATCGTCGCGTCGATCATGGCGCCCCGCCCCCGCCGTTCCGCCGCCGGGCCACGAAGCGCTCGATCCGCCGGAGCGCCTCCTCGATCTGCTCGTAGGCGGTCGCGTAGCACATCCGGACGTGCCCCTCCCCCGACGGACCGAAGGCGTTCCCCGGTACGACGGCGACCCCCTCCTCCCGGAGGAGCTGCTCGGTGAAGGCGTCGGACGTGAGGCCCGTGCTCGTGATCTTCGGGAAAGCGTAGAAGGCGCCTCGCGGCTCGAACGTCGGCAAGCCGATGGCGTTCAGGCCGTCGACGAGGAGGCGCCGGCGGCGGTCGTACTCGGCGACCATCCGCCGGACGTCGGGTTCGGCCGTCTGGAGGGCGACGAGGGCCGCGTCCTGGGCGACGGTCGGGGCCGACATGATCGCGTACTGGTGGACCTTGACGATCCCCTCGACGAGCTCGGCCGGCGCGGCGAGCCAACCGATCCGCCAGCCGGTCATCGCGTAGGCCTTGGAGAAGCCGCCGATGAGGATCGTCCGCTCCCGCATCCCCGAGAGGGCGCTCATCGGCCGATGGACGTAGCCGCCGTAGGCGAGGCGGTCGTAGATCTCGTCGGCGACGACGAGGAGGTCGTGGCGGACGGCCAGCTCGGCGAGCGCGGCCTGGACATCGGGCGGCAGGACCGCCCCGGTCGGGTTGCACGGATAGCCGAGGAAGAGGAGCTTCGTCCGGGGCGTGATCACCGCCTCGACCCGCTCGGGATCGAGGGCGAAGTCATCCTCGAAGCGGGTCGGCACGAAGCGGACGGCCCCGCCGGCGAAGACGACGGCCGGAGCGTAGGCGACGTACGAAGGCTCGTGGAGGACAACCTCGTCGCCGGGATCGCAGGTCGCCCGGAGGGCCACGTCGACGGCCTCGGAGGCGCCGACGGTGACGAGGAGCTCCCGTTCCGGGTCGTAGGTCAACCCGTACAGCCGACGCAGGTGCTCGGCGAGGGCGACACGTAGCTCGAGCGTCCCGTAGTTGCTCGTGTAGTGGGTCCGACCCCGCCGGAGCGCCTCGACGCCGGCCTCGACGACCTGGGGCGGGGTGTCGAAGTCGGGCTCGCCGACCCCGAGGCTGATGACGTCGGCCATCGTCGCGGCGATGTCGAAGAAGCGGCGAATCCCCGAGGGCGGCACGGCCCGGACGCGGGCGGCGAGGGCCCGCTCCCGGAGCGGCGGGCGGGTCGCGGTCGTCGGATCGTCGATCGGCACCGTCGGTTCCTCCTCGGTTCAGGCCGCCCCGCCGACGGCCGCGCCGCCGGCCCGCGCCCGCGCCAGCCGCTCGGCCGGAGTCGGCGTCGCCGGGTCGTCGAGGGCAGCGAGATCGGCCGGTTCGATCCGTCGCCAGGCCGCCTCGGCCGTGATCGCCTCGTAGGCCCGCCCGAGCCGGAAGAGGGTGAGCTCGCTCCAGGGCGGCCCGATGAGCTGGAGGCCGACCGGGAGCCCCTCGGAGATCCCGCAGGGGATCGAGAGCCCCGGCAGGCCGGCCATGTTCACCGGGAGCGTGCAGGCGTCGGAGAGGTACATGGCGACCGGGTCGGCGAGCTTCGCCCCGAGGGGGAAGGCGACGCTCGGGCTCGTCGGGGCGACGATCGCCTCGTAGCCGGCCTCGAAGACCCGGTCGAAGTCGGCCTTGATGAGCGTCCGGACCTTCTGGGCCTTGAGGTAGTAGGCGTCGTAGTAACCGGCCGAGAGGGCGTACGTCCCGAGCATGATCCGCCGCTTCACCTCGGGTCCGAAGCCCTCCCCTCTCGTCCGCTTGTAATCGGCGATGTAGTCGCGTCCCTCGCCGAGGCGTGGTCCGAAGCGGACGCCGTCGTAGCGGGCCAGGTTCGCCGAGGCCTCGGCCGGGGCGACGATGTAGTACGTCGCCAGGCCGTACTCGGTGTGGGGAAGGCTCACCTCCTCGACCCGGGCCCCGGCCGCCTCGAGGGCGGCGACGGCCGTGCGGACCGCAGTCTCGACGCCGGGCTCCATCCCGGGGACGAAGTACTCCCGCGGGAGGGCGAGCCGGCGGCCGCGGAGCCAGTCGACGGCCGCGGCGTCGTCGGGGAGGGCGAGGAGCTCGTCCGGGACCGGGGCGGGCGCCGAGGTCGAGTCGCGCTCGTCGCGGCCGGCGACGGCGTGGAGGAGGATCGCCGCGTCCCGGACGTTCCGGGCGAAGGGGCCGATCTGGTCGAGGGAGCTGGCGAAGGCGACGATCCCGTAGCGGCTGACCCGGCCGTACGTCGGCTTCAGCCCGACGATCCCGCAGAGCGAGGCTGGCTGGCGGATCGAGCCGCCGGTGTCGGTGCCGATGGCGACCGGAACGTGGTACGCGGCGACGGCCGCCGCCGACCCGCCGGAGCTCCCCCCTGGGACGCGGTCGAGGTCCCAGGGGTTCGAGGTCGGCCCGTAGGCCGAATGCTCCGTCGAACTCCCCATGGCGAACTCGTCCATGTTCGTCTTGCCGAGGATCACGGCCCCGGCGGCACGGAGGCGCTCGGTGATGTGGGCGTCGTACGGGGCGCGGTAGCCGGCGAGGATCCGCGAGCCGGCCGTGCACGGCCCGCCGCGGACCGAGACGAGGTCCTTGAGGCCGACCGGGACCCCGAGGAGCGGATGGGCCGCGGCGAGGGCGTCGGGCCCGGCCCGGCGCGCCTCGGCGAGCCGGCGGTCGGCCTCGGCAGCGGCGGCGAGGGCCGCCTCGCCGTCGATCGTCAGCCAGGCGTTCAGGGCCCGGTTCTGCCGCTCCGCCCGCTCGAGGTGGGCGATCGCGACCTCGCGGGCGCCGACGTCGCCCCGGCGGAGGAGCTCGGCCAGCTCGGCGACCCCGAGCCGGGTGAGGTCGGGGGTGACCGGCGCGGCGCCGGGGGTGCCGCTCACCCGCCGGCCTCCGGCCCGCCGAGGATGGCCGGGACGACGACGAAGTCGGCGCTCGTCTCGGCGGCGTTGGCGAGGACGTCGGCGACGGGGAGGGAGGGGCCCGGCTCGTCGTCACGGAGGATGTTCTCGAGCTCGATGGTCTGGGCCGTCGGCGGGATCGCCTCGGTGTCGAGGCGGGAGAGGATCGCGTACTGGTCGAGGATGTGGTTCAGCTCGGTCTCGAGGCGGGCGAGCTCGGCCTCGGTTAGGCCGAGTCGGGCGAGGTGGGCGACGTGCTCGACGTCGGCGCGGGAGAGGGCAGCCATCGCGGTCATGATAGCCGACGGGTCGGACCGGCCCGCCGGGTCGGCCCGGGTGGGACGTGCGGCTGCCGTACCGGCGACTGCCGTCCCGGCGACTGCCGTCCCGGGGTTCAGCCTGCCGGCCCGACGATCTGCCAGAACACCCCGTCGAGGCGCCGCTCGGCCGCCGCCCCCACGAGAGCCCGAGCCGCCGCCGGGAGGTCCCGTCCCCCGGCCTCGATCTCGCCGATCCGGCCCTCCACGAGGCAGGCGGCGACGAGCCGGACCGAGCCGTCGGGAGCCCGTTCGACGACCTCGATGGCGACGCCCGCCCCGAGGACCCGGGCGAGATCGCGCTCGAGGCCCGCAAGAAGCCGGGCCTCGGCGTCGGACAGCCCGGCCTCGGGGAAGGCGGCAAGGAGCCGTGCTGCCTCGCCTTGCTCCCCGGACTCCGGTTCGTCCTGGAGCGACCCGCCGTCGCTCGACGGCGGCGACGCCTCCCCGGGCCCCGTCATCCCGCCCCGCCCTCGAGCTCGGGGATCCGCTCCCCGGCGAGGAGCCGGCGGAACGTCGCCTCGTCGACAACCGGGATCCCGAGCTCGGTCGCCTTCGCCAGCTTCGAGCCCGCCCCCGGCCCGGCGACGACGAGATCGGTCTTGCGGCTCACCGACCCGGCCGGGTGCCCGCCCGCCGCCCGGATCGCGTCCTCGGCCTCCTGGCGGCTGAAGCCCTCGAGCGTCCCCGTGACGACGACGGTCTTGCCCGCCAACGGCCCGCCGGGAGCCGCGGCCGCCCGGCGCGACGGCCGCTCGGGCTCGACCCCGGCCGCGACGAGGTCGCCGAGGACGCCGGCCGTCGCCGGCTCGGTGAAGTAGCGGGCGATCGCCGCGGCGACCGTCGGCCCGACACCCGGCACCTCGGTGAACCGCTCGGGCGCCTCGCTCGCCGTCCGCCGGAGGAACTCGTCGACCCGGGCCAGCCAGCCCCCCGGCCCGCCCATCGGTTCCTCGGGCTCGGGCGGGAGGACCTCGGCGATCCAGGCCGCGAGGTCGGCCGCCGTCTGCTCGCCGACCTGCGGGATCCCGAGGGCGTTGATGATCCGGGCGAGCGGCCGGCGCCGGGCGCGCTCGATCGCCCGGTGGAGGTTCTCGGCGCTCTTGCGGGCGAAGCGGTCGAGCGATTCCAGCTGCTCGACGGTGAGCCGATAGAAGTCGCCGCGGGACTTGACGAGGCCCCGCCCGACGAGCTGGCTGAGGACCGCCCAGCCGGCCCCTTCGATGTCCATCGCCGAGCGGCTGACGAAGTGGGCGAAGGCCTGGAGGACCCGGGCCGGGCAGTCCGGGTTCGGACAGTAGTGGCGGACCGCGCCCTCGTCCCGGACGGCCGGCGTCCCGCAGACCGGGCAGCGCTCCGGCATCTCGAAGACCCGCTCGGCCCCGGTCCGCTTGTCCGGGAGGGGGCGAACGATCTCGGGGATGACGTCGCCGGCCTTCTGAAGGATGACGTGGTCGCCGATCCGGACGTCCTTGCGGCGGACCTCGTCGAGGTTGTGGAGGGTTGCCCGGGCGACGGTCGAGCCGGCCACCTTGACCGGCCGCAGATGGGCGACCGGGGTAAGCGTCCCGGTCCGGCCGACGTACGGGACGATGTCCTCGACGACGGTCTCGACCTGCTCCGGCGGGTACTTGAAGGCGATCGCCCAGCGGGGCGCCCGGGCGACGAGACCGAGCCGCTCCTGGAAGTCGAAGCGGTCGACCTTGACGACGACGCCGTCGGTCTCGTACGGGAGGGCGTGCCGCGCCTCGCGCCAGCGCTCGATGAAGGCGAGGACGCCCTCGATGTCCAGGTCCTCGGCCCGATCGGGGTTGACGGGAAAGCCGAGGGCCGCCAGGCGCCGGAGGGCGGCCGATTGCCGCTCGGCCCGCTCTCCGCCCGACGGCGGGGTCTCCTCGATGAGCTGGTAGAACCAGGCGGCGAGCCGGCGGCTCGCCGTCACGGCCGGATCGAGCTGGCGGAGCGAGCCGGCGGCGCTGTTTCGAGGGTTCGCGTAGAGGGGCAGCCCCGCCTCCTCGCGCTCGCGGTTGAGCCGCTCGAACTCGGCCTTCGGCATGTAGACCTCGCCGCGGACCTCGATGGTCACGGGCTCCGGGAGCCGCTGCGGGATCGAGCGGATCGTCCGGAGGTTCGCCGTCACGTCCTCGCCGGTCAGCCCGTCGCCGCGGGTCGCCCCGACGACGAAGCGGCCGCGGTCGTAGCGGAGGGCGACGGCGAGGCCGTCGATCTTCAGCTCGGCGACGTACGTCAGCTCGGGGGCCGGCGCCGGCGGGGCCGCCAATCCGAGCCCTCGGCGGACCCGGGCGTCGAAGGCCCGAAGCTCCGCCTCGCTGAAGGCGTTGGCAAGGCTGAGCATCGGCCGGCTGTGGCGAACCTCGGCGAAGCCGGGCGCCGGGCGGGCCCCGACCCGCTGGGTCGGCGAATCGGGCGTCACCAGCTCCGGCCAGGCCGCCTCGAGGGCGACGAGCTCCCGGAAGAGGGCGTCGTACTCGGCATCGGTGAGCTCGGGGGCGTCCGCCTCGTAGTAGAGGCGGTTCGCCCGCTCGATCGTCGCCGCCAGCTCGGCGTGGCGGGCCCGAGCGGCCTCGCGGTCGAGCCGCCGGGCGGCCTCGACGAGGGCGTCGTCGACCGGCAGCGGCTCGACGGCGACGTCTCGCGGGGTCGCCATCCTCGTCCCCTACCGAGCCCGCCCGCGGCGAACTCGGCCGCGAACCCGGCTCATTCGCGACCGCTCCGGCTCGGGCGCTCGGGCCGGCTCGGCGCCGGGTGGTACGGCAGCGGGACGTACTCGACCGACGGCCGCCGCTGGGCGGTCTGCGGGTAGAGGCCCATGAGCTCGGTGACCTCGGGGGGCATCTCCGTCGAAACCGGGAGGCCGAGCTCCCGAGCCTCGGCGACGCTGATCGGATAGTCGTGGGTCCACTGGCCGGAGGTGAGCGCCTTCGCCAGGGTGTCGGCCGCCTCGTCGCTCATCCGCCCGGCGAGGAGGCCGCGGACGGTCCGCTCCACTTGGCGGAGCGCCTTGGCGGCGATGTCGGCCTGGATGATCGTCTGGTCGTCGATCTCGGCGATCGGCTTGAGTTCGAGGACCCGGACGATCGAGGCCGCGGGGAGCTGGCCGAGCTGGGGATCGACCGGTCCCAGGACGGCATTCTCGGCCATGACGATCTCGTCCGCGGCGAGGGCGATGAGCGTCCCGCCGCTCATCGCGTAGTGGGGCACGAAGACCGTCACCTTCGCCGGATGGCGCTTCAGCGCCTCGGCGATCTGCTCGGCGGCGAGGACGAGGCCGCCCGGGGTGTGGAGGACGAGGTCGATCGGGACCGCCGGGTCGGTCAGCTGGATCGCCCGGAGGACCTGTTCGGAATCTTCGATGTCGATGTAGTGGGCGATCGGGAAGCCCAGAAAGCTCATCCGTTCCTGGCGATGGATGAGGCCGATGACCCGGCTCCCTCGTCGCCGCTCGAGCGACCGGAAGGCCCGCATCCGCTGAGCCTCGAGGAGGCGCTGGCGGAGGAGCGGCTGGAGCGAGCTGATGATGATGAAGAGCCAGAGGAGGTCGATGATCGACATGGCGGTTCCTCCCGTGCCGGTTCCCGGTCAGTCGAGGCGCTCGAGGGGGGCGACGCTGGCGAGGAGCGTCCGCCGGCCGATGCTCGGGTCCCGGAAGGCGACGGTCACCTCCTCATCGCTCCGGGTCAGCTTCGAGGTCACGACGATACCCTCCCCGAAGCGGTCGTGCCGGACACGATCGCCGTCCCGGAAGCGCCGCTCGCCGGGGACGACGGGCCGGGCACCCGCGATCGGCTCCGCCCTCGCCGGGTCCGCCCCGCCCGCTCCCGGGTCCGCGGTCGTGCCCGCGGCCGCTTCGGGGAGGGTATCG
>JBHOQO010000113.1:0-2920 GCA_042408925.1 Chloroflexota bacterium
ACCTCGGCTACGACATCGAAGCGATCGGGCCGTTCCTGGCGGCGATGGAGGCGGCGGCCCGGCGGCGCTGCGTCGCGGTCCTCATGGAGCGCCAGCCCTCGGCGGTCGCCGACGCCTTCTGGCCGCCGATCCACGGCGAGGCGCGGGTCCCGTTGCCGGCCCTCGGCGACTTCCTGCGGCTCTTGGAGGCGATGGGACGCTCGTTCGAGGTCCGGCGCTTCCCGCGGCCACCCCGGGGGTTCGAATCGGTCGACCAGCTCCTCGGCTTTCTCCGACGCCAGCTCTGGGTCGCCGAGGGCGGGGAGAAGGACCGTCGCCTTGTCGCCCTCGTCGCCGAGCAGGCGGTCGAGCGCGACGGCCGCTGGTATGTCGACGAGCGGACCGTCGACACGGGGGTCGTGCACTGGCGGCCGCCGGGCGCCGAAGCCGACTGAACCGCCGGCGCTTAGCATCCCGTCGTTCGACGTGACGGAACGGCGGTGTGCATCGTCGTTGACCGATCACCGATCGCGGTCTATCCTCCCCGTCATCCGATCCGCGGGTCCCGCGCCGTGAGCGGCGCCGAGCGCCGAACGACTCGGGCCTCGCCGGAGCGGCCGAGCATCCGAGGGGAGCCCGTACCGGGCAGCAGCAGGCGTCCCGGCTGAGCCGGGAGCGAGGAGGGTCGAGCGAACGATGATTCCCCCACGCTTCGACTACGTCCGGCCGAGTACCCTACCGGACGTCCTCCGGATCCTGAGCGAACGCGAGGGCGAGGCGAAGCTCCTCGCCGGCGGCTACAGCCTCATCCCGGTTCTGAAACTCCGCCTCGCGGCCCCCGGCCTCCTCGTCGACCTGCGGGACGTGAGCGGGCTCGACGGGATCATCGAAACCGACGACGACATCCGGATCGGCGCCCGGGCGACCCACCGCCAAATCCTCGAGAACGCCCTCCTCGCCGACCGCTACCCGATCTTCGCCGAGGCCGGTCGGACCATCGGCGACCCCCAGGTCCGGAACTGGGGGACGATCGGCGGCTCCTGCGCCCACGCCGACCCGGCGGCGACCTGGCCGGCCGTCCTCATCGCGACCCGGAGCCGCCTCGTCTGCCGGAGCCAGGCCGGCGAGCGGGTCGTCCCGGCCCGGGAGTTCTTCCTCGACACGTTCACGACCGCCCTTACCCCGACCGAGGTCCTGACCGAGGTCCGCGTCCCCCGACCCGGCCCCCGGAGCGGCGGCGCCTACGAGGCGATCGAGCGGAAGGCCGGCGACTTCCCGACCGCCGGAGCGGCCGTCCAGCTCCGCCTCGGCGACGACGGCCGGATCGCCGAGGCCGGGATCGGACTGACCGCCGTGGCCGAGGCCCCGTTCGCGGCGACCGACGCCGAGGCGCTCCTCGTCGGGGCGACCCCCGACGAGGCGACGTTCCGGGAGGCCGGTCGGGCGGCGGCCGCCCAGAGCCGACCGACGAGCGACAGCCACGGCCCTGCCGACTACAAGCGGGCGATGGCCGCCGAGATGACCGTCCGTGCCCTCCGCCGGGCCGTCGCCCGGGCGCGGGGCGAGGCGTAGGGAAGGAGGAGCGACGACCGTGACGACCCAGCACGTCCGGCTCACCGTGAACGGCCAGCCGATGGAGGCCGACGTCGAGCCGCGGATGCTCTTGGTCCACCTGATCCGCGACGTCTTCCGGCTGACCGGGACCCACATCGGCTGCGACACGAGCCATTGCGGCGCCTGCACCGTCCTCGTCAACGGCGAGAGCGCCAAGTCGTGCACGATGCTCGCCGTCTCGGCCGACGGGGCCGAGATCACGACGATCGAAGGCCTCGCCCAGGGCGCGAACCTCCATCCCCTCCAGCAGGCCTTCTGGGACCAGCACGGCCTCCAGTGCGGCTTCTGTACCCCGGGGATGATCATGGAGGCCGCCTGGCTCCTGGCCCGCAACCCCGATCCGACCGAGCAGGAGATCCGCGAGGGGATCAGCGGCAACCTCTGCCGCTGCACCGGCTACGTCAACATCATCAAGGCGATCCAGCAGGCGGCGGCCGAGCTCCGCGCCGCCCCTGCGGCCCCGGCCGGCACGGCCGGAGCGGCCGCGTCCTAGCGGGAGGAGGCCATGATGGCGCACGCACAGGCTCCCACGACGCCCCCCGAGGTCGGGGGGATGGGTCATGCGATGAAGCGGAAGGAGGATCCCCGCTTCATCCGCGGCAAGGGCGAGTACATCGACGATGTCGTCCTCCCGAACATGCTCTGGCTCGACATCGTTCGGAGCCCCTACGCCCATGCGAAGATCCTGAGCATCGACACCTCGGAAGCGCTGAAGGTCCCGGGGGTCGTCGCCGTCATCACCGGCAAGGACCTCGAAGCCGCCGGCCTCCACTGGATGCCGACGATCGCCGGCGACACCCAGATGGTCCTCCCGACCGATCGGGTCATGTACCAGGCCCAGGAGGTCGCGGCCGTCGTCGCCGAGAGCCGCTACGCCGCGGCCGACGGCGTCGACGCCGTCCGGGTCGAGTACGAGCCGCTCCCGGTCGTCGTCGACCCCTTCAAGGCCCTCGAGCCCGGGGCCCCGGTCCTGCGCCCCGACAAGGGCAAGGACACGAACCACATCTGGCACTGGGAGTCGGGGGATCGGGCCGGGACCGAGGCGGCGATGGCGGCCGCCGACCACGTCATCGAGGAGGACATCTACCTGCCCCGGATCCACGTCGCCTCCATCGAGACGTGCGGCTGCGTCGCCGACTGGGATCCCGTCCGCGAGAAGCTGACCGTCCACATGACGACCCAGGCGCCGCACGCGATCCGGACCGTCTTCAGCCTCGTCAGCAAGATCCCCGAGCACAAGATCCGGATCAAGACCCACGACATCGGCGGCGGCTTCGGCGGCAAGGTCCCCGTCTACCCGGGCTACGTCCTCGCCGTCGTCGCTTCC
>JBHOQO010000114.1:0-32156 GCA_042408925.1 Chloroflexota bacterium
ACCACGACCCCCGACGGCTCGGCCTCCGGGTCCCGCGCCGAACCTCCGAGCCCGTCGAGGTCCGGCGCCCGACGCGACCGCGCAAAGACCGAGCCGTCGCGCTCGAGGATCGCCGACCAGCGGAGACCAAAGATCTCGTCGGAGGCGTCGAGGAGGGCGGTCGCCACCTCCGCCGGCGGCCGGTCGATCGGGACCGAGGCGACGGCCTCGAACGAGCGGCGAACGGTCGCCTCCCGGCGTTCGAGGGCGGCGAGCAGACGACCGAGGGCCCCCACGAGGTGGTCGACGGGGTCGTCGTCGCTCGTCGGCAGGGGAGGCGGCCGGCGACCGGCGGCGATGTCGAGGAGACCCGCGTGGACGGCCGCGAGGCGCCGGCCCAGGATCCGCGAGAGCCAGAGGGCGAGAAGGACGGCGGCGGCGGCGGTGGCAGCGGCGAGGGCGGCGACGAGCCCCGGGAGCTGCCCGGTGGCGGCCTGGGCGGCGGAGAGGCTCGTCGACAAGAGGAGCTCCGCGCCGTCGGACGGCGCCGCGCCGGCGGCATCGGGGTCGAGCGGGACGCGGGCGAAGAGGACGCTCGAGCGCTCGCCGACGGCCGGCAGCTCGGCGACGGGCCCCACCAGATCGACGGCGTCCGGGTTCGTCGCCACGGTCACGCGGCCGCCGCCGAGAACGGCGACGTCGAAGCCGGTCAGGCCCCGCAACTCGACCGCAAACTCAGCATCGAGGCGGCGGGCGAAGACGAGCACCGCGAGGGTCGTCGGCGCGGTGCCGGCGTCCGGGGAGGAGCCGGCCGTTGCGGGCTCGGCGACGGCCGCAACGGCGACGAGGTAGACGCCGTCGGGGAGGGTCCGGACGATGGTGCCGGGTGGCCCCGCGGCGGACTCGGCGAGGGCCGCGGTCAGGTCGGGTCGGCCGGCTCCCAGCGTTCGCTCGCCGACGGCGGCGACGGCGCCGCTCACCGAACCGCGTTCGACGAGGAACTCCAAGACGTCGGTCCGGAGCGCGTCGAGGTCGCCGGCCGCGATCGTGGCGGCGAGCTGGGGCCAGGTCGCGTAGCTGGCGACGAGCTGCGAGAGGTCGGCCGTGGAGCGCGCGACGAGGGCGCGGGCCGCCACCGCGGCCTGTTCCGCCCGGAGGCTGGCGTCGTCGTGGAGGGCCGTCCCGAGGCGAACGGAGACGAGGGCCCCGACCCCGAGGACCGGGAGGACGGCCGCGAGGAGGAGGGCGCCGGCCGTGAGGCGGCGGAGGCTCGGGCCGCCCTGCCGGCCGCCGCGGCCGGGCATTGGCCTCATCGCTCGTCGGCGGCCGCGCCGGCGGGTTCGATGGCTGGGTCGTCGACGCGTTCGAGGCGGTAGCCGCCCCGGGGGTCGGTGCGGAGGTGGCGGGGGTTGTCGGGATCGACCTCGATCTTGCGGCGGAGGCGCCGCATCGTCACCCAGGCGTAGGCGGGGTCGGCGCGATCGGAGCGACCCCAGACCCGGCTGAGGAGGACGTCCGTCGACACGGTCTCGCCGAGCGATGCCGTGAGCGTCTCCAGGACCCGGAGCTCCGTCGGGGAGAGGCGGACCGGCCGTCCGGCGACGATCGCGGTCCGCTTCCGCAGGATGAGGGTGAGGTCGGGGCCGAGGACGAGTTCCTGGGCCGGGATCCGGTCGTACAGCCGCCGCACGACCCGGTTGATTCGGGCCGCCAGCTCCGGGTAGTGGAACGGCTTGGTGACGTAGTCCTCGGAGTAGCGGGCGATGAGCTCGACCTTCGCCTCGGGCTCGTCGACGGCCGAGAGGACGATGATCGGCAGGTCCGCGCGCCGCTTCACCTCCGCTGCGACGTCCTCGCCGGCCATGTCGGGGAGCATGAGGTCGAGGAGAACGACGTCGGGCCAGCGGGCGTCGAGGGCGGCGATCGCCTCCCGTCCGGAGAAGGCGACGGTGACCTCGAAGCCGTCCCGGCGGAGGCGGTCGGCGAGGAGCCCGACGAGCCGGACGTCGTCGTCGACGAGGAGGATGTGAACGGGCGGTCGCATCAGCCCGGCCGGAGCGCGCGGCTCATGGCGCCTTCTTGTCCTTCGACCCCTGCCCGTTGCCGGATCCCTTGCCGGGTGGGGTGCTCGCCTGCCCGGGCGGCGTGCCGCCCTGGCCGGGTGGAGTGCTGGCTTGGCCCGGTGGAGTGCTGGCTTGGCCCGGTGGGGTGCTCGCCTGCCCGTTCCCCTGGCCGGGCGGCGTGCCGCCCTGGCCGGGTGGAGTGCTGGCTTGGCCCGGTGGAGTGCTGGCTTGGCCCGGTGGAGTGCTCGCCTGGCCGGGTGGCGTGCCGCCGTGCCCCGGCGGGAGGCTCGGCCGACGACTCGGCGGCTCCGGCGTTCCGAGGCTCGAGCCCGGAGGCGAGGCCGTGCTCCCGGGCGTCCCACCGGCGACACCGTCGTCGATCGCCCCTTCCTGGACGATGACGTACGTGGGCGGCCCCTCGCTCGAGATCGAGACCGAGACGAACCCCGCCGCGCCGCGGAAGACCCGCCACGTGCCGACCCGCTCCACGAGCTCCCAGCCGGCCGCCGCCAGCTCGGCCTCGTACCGTCGGGCGACGTCCTCCGGGGGGTCCATCGACCGGTAGGCGACGAAGGCTTCGTTGGCATCCTGGCCGAGGGTCGCACCGCCGACGTCGAGCGTCGCACCCGAGGGCGCGGGGACGCCCGGCAGTCCCCCGACCGGGGTCTCCGTCGGCGACTCCCGGCAGGCGGCGACGAGAAGCCCGACGACGAGGAGCGCCGCGGCGACGGCTCGGCGGTGCCGGTGACCGAGGGACGCGGGGCGCGCCGACCCGGCGAGACACGGATCGTGTCCCACCCGGCGGCTCGCGAGAACGGCTTGGGCGCGCCAGCGCATCGTGCGTACCGTTGCCCCCGGTCCGGACGTTGACGGGGCCAGTGTACGCCACCGGTGTCCGCGCGCTGCGGCTGTGCCGCGGGAACGTGGTGCCGGGGCACCACAGGACGTGGTGCCGGCACGCTCCGGCCCGGGCAATCGACCGACGCCCGGGACGTCTCGCCCGGGACGTCTTCCCCGGGCGCGGCTCGCCGACGACGCCCGCCTACAATCCCCCCATGCGCGAGCCAGGGTCGGCGCCGACCCACCGGCGGGCCCTTCGGGAGGCCTGGATCATCGACGCCGTCCGGACCCCGATCGGTCGCTACGGCGGGGCGCTCGCCGGCGTCCGCCCCGACGACCTCGCCGCCGCCGCCATCGAGGCGATCGTTACCCGGACCCGGATCGACCCCACCCTCGTCGAGGACGTCATCCTCGGCTGCGCGAACCAGGCCGGCGAGGACAACCGGAACGTCGCCCGGATGGCTGCCCTCCTCGCCGGGCTGCCCGTCGAGGTCGCCGGCCAGACGGTGAACCGCCTCTGCGGAAGCGGGCTCCAGGCGATCGTCTCGGCGGCCCACGCGATCATGGTCGGCGAGGGCGACGTCTTCATCGCCGGCGGCGTCGAGTCGATGAGCCGTGCCCCGTACGTCATGGCGAAGGCCGAGGCGCCCTTCGAGCGGGGGGACCGGCGCCTCTACGACACGACCCTCGGCTGGCGGTTCGTGAACCCTCGCCTCGCCGAGCGCCACCATCCCTACTCGATGGGCGAGACGGCCGAGAACGTCGCCGAGCGCTGGGCGGTCGACCGGGCGAGCCAGGACGCCTTCGCCCTCCGCTCCCACCGGCTCGCCGTCGCCGCCATCGAGGAGGGGCGGCTCGACGGGCAGATCGTCCCGATCCGCGTTCAGCCGCCGAAGGGCGAGCCGATCGTCGTCGACCGCGACGAGCACCCGCGGCCGGATACCTCGCTCGAAGCCCTCGCCCGGCTCCGGCCGGCCTTCCGGGAGGGCGGCACCGTCACGGCCGGGAACAGCTCCGGGATCAACGATGGGGCGGCGGCGCTCCTCCTCGTCGAGGCCGAACGGGCGCGCTCGCTCGGGCTCCGGCCGATGGCCCGGGTCGTGGCGAGCGCGGTCGCGGGGGTGGACCCGGCGGTCATGGGAATCGGGCCGATCCCGGCGACCCGGAAGGCCCTTGCCCGGGCGGGTCTGACCGTCGCCGATCTCGACCTCGTCGAGCTGAACGAGGCGTTCGCCAGCCAATCGCTCGTCTGCATCGCCGAGCTCGGCCTGGACCCCGAGCGGGTGAACGTGAACGGGGGCGCCATCGCCCTCGGCCACCCGCTCGGGATGAGCGGGGCGCGTCTGATGACGATGCTCGTCCACGAGCTCCGGCGGCGCGGCGGCCGGTACGGGCTGGCGACGATGTGTATCGGGGTCGGGCAGGGGATCGCGACGATTGTCGAGCGGCTCGAGGGCTGATCGGCCGGTTGACGGTACGGCGGAGGCGGGCGACGGTCCTGGAACCTCCCCGCCGCGAATGTCGTCCAGGGAGCCGACAGGCGCCCACACGGCTGGCCCTGTCGCCCTGCCGAAGAAGCTGCGGAGGGAATAGCCGCTGGCGCCCCGCAGCGTCGAAGGCCCAACCGCGGGCGAGGTGAATGGCGTCCGGGATCGGCGGCGGAGTGCTCGTCGAAACCCGGCGAGTCGTGAGGAGGGCGACCTCGTCGGCGGGCGAAGGGGGACCGGATCTCGTCGGAGGGTCCACGGAAGGGCTTGACAAGTGAGAGAGTGAGAGAGAGAGAGAGAGAACATCGACGATGGCTCAGCATTGATCGTGCTGTCGCGACAAGGGGCTGGCGATGCGCAGACGGCCATTCGAGGGTGCGATGCCGGCGGGTGCTCGCGCAACTGCCGTGAGGGTGGCTGTGGCACTGTGCGTCGCCATCTTGGCTTCCCCCGTCGTCGTTGACGCTCCCGTGCGTGCGACGCCCTCGGTCCCCTCACCGCTCTGGTGGTGGGACAACGACAACGACGGGATCCGCGACGTCGAGGAGGGCCAGCGCTCCTTCCAGAAGATCGGCACGGGATGGACTCTGGCCAAGGAGAACCGCGCCTACGAGGCTGCCTGGGCGTGGCGTGGGTCGACGACATGGCAACCGACGGTCACGAGCGCCACGCAGGTGGCCACAATCAGAGTGGATGGTGTCCGTCCTTGCGGAAGTTGGGAGCCGGGCGAACTCGCCGTGACCTGCGTCCTTCGCACGCCGAAATATGACCGCTTCGGCGAGCGGTACTACGACATCTACGATGCCGACATCGGGTTCAATCTAGGAGGGATCTCCTGGAACTATGGGTCTGGCCAGCCGGGACCCGGCCAGTTCGACTTCCGAGGCGCCCTGACCCACGAGCTCGGCCACGGCGTTCTTCTGCTCGACCTTTACGGCTCGGCCTGTGGTGCCGATCCGACCGATCCCCACACGATGTGCGGCGAGGTTTCTCCTGGGATCACCACGTACAACCAGCGGTCGCTCACGAGTGATGACATCGACGCTGCGAACTTCGTCTACTAGAGTCCGGGAGGCTACGGAAACCATGTGGGATGTTGGGGGCGGTGCTGTACGGGGCCGACGCGGACTGTCGACGCGGGCGGCGCTGGGAGGCGCCGCAGCCGCGATTCTGGCGATGGTGGTTTGGACTCAACTCCAAGGAGTGAGCGCGAATGTGCCGGCCGCAGAGGCGGCGGTCGCGGATCTCCTCCAGCGGTCCGGGCTCAGGTGCATCCAAGACCAGATCAGCCTCCGAGTCCTCCCGGCCGACATCGACACCCAGGTGAGTGTCGCGGGTGGAGCTGGCTGGATCAGCGAGGGCTCAATCTGGGCAGGTGAGGACGTCGCTGCCGCTGCGGCCAGCCTTCGCGGGCGGGCCTTCGTGAGTGCCCCGAGCGACGCCTGGATCAGCGGCGTGGTCGACGGTCGACCGACGGTCCTTCGCCTCATCAAGCAGAAGACACCCGGGGGCGCCACCGTCTGGCTCGTGGTGCACCGCGTCACTCCGGTGGATTGCCCGGCCGGCGAAGGCTAGGGCGGCAGGGGGATTGGCTCGACAGGTCCACCCGCTGGTCGCCGGTCCGAAACAAGCCCCGGGAGCCCGCCCGTCGCCCGCATTGCGCCGTGGAGCTCCCACCGGCGGCGGAGAGCTGGATTTCTGACGGGGCGCTTGTCGAAACCCGCCGGGTCGCGTACGATACAGGCGCAGCCGGCATGACCGGCCGAAACCACCGCCGTCCAGGAGGACGAACCGGCATGATCGAGAGCCCTGCGATCGTCAGCCTGACCGAGGCCGCCGCCAACAAGCTGCGGGAGCTGACGAAGGACGAACCGAACCCGAACATCGGGCTGCGCGTCTACGTCTACTCCGGCGGCTGCTCGGGCTTCCGCTACGGGATGATGCTCGAGGACACGCCGACGCCCGACGATCGGGTCATGGAGGCGAACGGCATCCGCGTCTACGTCGACGAGAGCAGCGTCCGCTACCTCCAGGGCTCGGAGATCGACTACGTCGACACCCTCATGGGTGCCGGCTTCACGGTGAACAACCCGAACGCGGTCGCGGCCTGCGGCTGCGGCTCGAGCTTCCGGACGGCCGACGAGGCCGGCGCGCCGCGGAGCTGCGCGCACTGATCCATCGCCCCCTCCTCCGACGCCGCGGGGCCGCCGGCGCGAGCCGGCGGCCCCGTCGTTTCTGACGAGCCTCGAGCGGTCCCAGGCCTGCCCGCTCTCACTCGCTGAAGCGTTCCTCCCGCCACGGGTCGGCGTCGTTGTGGTAGCCGTAGCGCTCCCAGAAGCCCGGCTCGTCGTGGTCGAGGAACTCGAGGCCGCGGAGCCACTTCGCGCTCTTCCAGAAGTAGCGCTTCGGGACGAGGAGCCGGACCGGGTAGCCGTGCTCCGGCTCGAGGGGTGCGCCCTCGTACGTGTCGGCGAGGAGGACGTCGTCGTCCATGAGGACCGCGAGGGGGAGGTTCGTCGTGTAGCCCTGCTCGGCGTGGGCGACGACGTGGGTCGCCTCGGGTCGAACCTCGGCGAGCTCGGCGATCGCTCGGAAGGGGACGCCTTCCCAGGTCGTTCCGAGCTTCGACCAGCGGGTCACGCAGTGGATGTCGGTAACGACCCGGGCCCGGGGGAGGCGCCGGAACTCCTCCCAGCTGAGCCGGAGCGGGTTCGCCACGAGGCCCCGCACGAACAGGTCCCAGCGGGCGAGGTCGATCCGGGGAACCGAGCCGTAGTGGAGGACGGGGAACTTCTCGGTCACGTACTGGCCGGGCGGGACGCGCCCGGCGAGGGCGGGGTCTCGCTCGCGGCTCCCGAACAGTCGCTCGAACATCGTGCTCTCCTCTCCACCCGGATCGCCGCTCCGTGGGCCGAAACGGGCTCACGCGACATTGTCGCCGGGGCTGCCCGAATGTGCACCGGCGCAGGAGGCGTCGTCCGCCGGTGCTCGGTGGCCGCTCTGCCGGTTCTGTGCGCCCGGTGCACGCCCGAGCCGAGGAACCGCCTCGGAGCCGACGCACCGGTCGGGACCCTGCCCGTTCTGTGCGCCCGGTGCACGGTTCCGACGGTGGCGTGCACGGGGTGCACATCCTGATGCTCCCGGGTGCCTCTCGGGTCCGCGGCGTGCGCCCGGCGCACGGTTTCGACACGCGGCCCGTCGTCGGCTCGCGCCCTCCCGGTCGACCTGCCGACGGCGTGCACCCCCGGCACGAAACCGACAGCCCGGCCGCCGAGCGGGCCGGCTGGGTCGCGGAAATGTGCAGGGGGCGCACGCGCTCCCGGGACACCGGCGCGACGCCGCGGCCGGCCGCTCGGGCACCGGGTGGGCAAGGCTCCGGGCCCGCCCTCGACTCGGCCGCGGCCGGGAGTCGTGGGTGGCGATGCGAGCGCTCGCGGTGCGCCGACCCCGTGGCCGGGTCGACCCCGGCATCTGGGCACAACGCGCTCCTCACAGCGCCGCCGACCCGCTACAGTCCCAGTTCGTGGACCGGCCCATCCAGCGCCTTGACCCATGACGAACGCCCCGCCGGGAGCCGGACGCCGTGCCGTGCCCGCCGGGCCCGACGGCGTTCGCGTCGTCGTCGTCATGCCCGCCTACAACGCTGCCAAGACCCTCGAGCGGACGTACGCCGACATCCCACACGACGTCGTCGATCACGTCATCCTCGTCGACGACGTCTCTGCGGACGGAACCGTCGAAATCGCCCGCCGGATCGGCCTCGAGGTCATCGTCCATCGCCAGAACCTCGGCTACGGCGGGAACCAGAAGACCTGCTACGACGCCGCCCTCGCCGCCGGGGCCGACGTCGTCGTCATGCTCCACCCCGACTACCAGTACGACGGGACCCGGATCCCGGACCTCGTCCGCCCGATCGTCGCCGGAGAGCGCGACCTCGTCCTCGGGAGCCGCTTTCTCGGCGATCCGCTCGCCGGCGGGATGCCGCGCTGGAAGTACGTCGCGAACCGCTTCCTGACGAGCGTCGAGAACCTCGCCTTCGGGCTGCGGCTCTCCGAGTACCACACCGGCCTCCGGGCGTACAGTCGCCGGCTCCTCGAGGCGATCCCCTACCACCGGAACAGCAACGACTTCGTCTTCGACCAGGAGCTCATCGCCCAGGTCGTGGCCCTCGGTCTCGGCCACCGGATCGGCGAGATCGCCGTCCCGACCCGCTACTTCGCGGAGGCGAGCTCGGTCGGCTTTCGCCGGAGCGTCGTCTACGGCTGGTCGACGCTCGCCGTCGTCCTCCGGTACCTGCTCCACCGGGCGGGGCTCCGGCACGACCCGGCGTTCCGTCCGCTCCGGCGGGTCGACGAGGGGCCGGCCCCGAGCGCCACGGCGGTCGACCCCACCCCGCCCGCCGGGCTATCCGCCGGCGCCGGCCGAGAGCCGGAGAACCCAGACCCCCGCTGACGGATCGGCGAGGAGCGGCTCCGCCCAAACTCCCCCGATCGGTCCCGGCGCGGCGAGCTCGAGCCAGCGATAGGCCGCCGGGTCGGCGACGGCCGCCCGATCGTGGTAGACGACCTGCCCGGGTCGAAGGGTCCCCGGGGCCGGAGCCGGCGCGAGCGTCCCGACCCGAGAGGCCGGCAGGTCGAGGCTGACCGCCGCCCTCGGACCCAGGAGCGTCCCGGTCACGAGGACGACCGGGTCTCGCACCGGAGCGGTGATCGAGCCGCGCGTCGGCTCCTGGGCGCCCGGCAGGCCGGCGAGGGCACCCTCGAGGATCGGGAGGGCACGATCGAGGTGGGCGGCGACGGACCGATCCCGAACGATGACGGTCCGGGTCGGCCGATCGAGGGGGGCGAAGGTTGGGCTGCCGGCCACGGCGACGGCGACACCGAACCCGAAGGCAAGGACGGCGCGGACGCCGACCGGGAGGCGCCGCCATCGGCGGCCGATCGGCGGGATGAGGGCTCGTGAGGGCAGGCGGAGCGCGGCCGCCCCGACGCCGGCGAGGAGGATGACGGCGAGGAGGAGCGGATCGGCGTAGCGGACCGAGACCCAGATCCCGCGGGCGGCAAGCCCCAGCATGAGCACGACACTGCCGAGGCCGAGGCCGAGCGCCCCGGCGAAGACGCCGGGACCCCGACGCCAGGCGGCCGAGATGATCCCCACGAGGGCGAGCGGTGCCGCGATCCCGAGGGCGGTCACCTCCCGGCCGGCGACGAGGAGCCAGTGCGGGGGCGGGGCGACCGCCAACGAGCCCGTTGCCCGGGCCGGCACCGAGAGCCAGTACGTCGGGTCGCCGGTGAGGAGGAGGTCGTGGCCGGCCATGGCGCCGATCCCGAGGAGTCCGCCGAACCCGACCCGGGCCGCCGCCCGAACGAGACCCGCCCGAGGTTCCGGCACCGCCTCACTTCGCCGGCGCAGCCACCCGAGGGCCGCCGCCCCGCCGGCGACCGCGACGCCCGTCCCGGCGATGAGGACCGTCTCGAGCCGAGCGGTCGTCCCGAGGGCCACGAAGAGCGCGGCGAGCCCGTAGCGCGGTCGTCGGCCCGTGATCGCCAGCCCCGCCGCGGTCCAGCAGGCGAGCCCGAAGCTCAAGGCGTACGCCCGGCCGACGTCGGCAAGGAGCGCCGGCAGTGCCACGAGCGCGCCGGCCACGAAGCCGGCCGCGATGGGCCCGGCGAGCCGGCCGGCGAGGGCGGCGGCCAGGCCCACGCCGAGCGCCTCGACGGCGATGGTCAGCCACGAGATCGCCCGCCAGTCGCCGGTCAGGGCGTAGATGAGCCCGTCGACGAGCGTCAGAAGCGGCTTCGGCGTCGTCGAGACGGGGACCTCGAGGTGGATGCCGGCGGCGATCTGCCGGGCGTAGAGGACGGAGGCCGCGGTGTCGAAGCCGACCGGGCCGGCTTCGATCGGCCGAACCGCCCACGCCGCTGCCGCGAAAGCGACGAGGGCGCTCAGCCCGGCGAACACCCGAACGAGCCGGGCACTCGTCGGGGTCGGTTCGGGTACCCGGGTGGCAAGCATGGCCGGGATTATCGAGGGTGCCGAGCCGCGCCACCGGCCGACTCGGGCCCACCCGATCGAGCCACGCGGACCGCCCATCGGTTACCGTTGCCGCGATGCCGACTCGACTCGCCGGCCGCGCCCACGGCCGATGACCGCCCGCCGCCTTCCCCGCGGCGCGTTCGTGCGCGCCGTCCTCGGCATCGCCATCTCCGTCGCCGCGGGTGCCCTGGCCCTGCGTTCGACCGATCCGGAGCGCGTCGGCGCCGTCCTCGCCGGAGCGATCTTGCCGTGGGTCGCCGTCATGGTCGGTTGGAACGTCCTCGACGTCGTCCTCCGCGGCCGGCGCTGGCAGCGCCTCCTCGCGCCCGTCGCCGCCGTCCCGTACCAGGCGACGCTCGGCTACCTCCTCGTCGGCTACCTCGCCAACAACCTCCTCCCGGCCCGCCTCGGCGAGCTGGTCCGGAGCCACCTCCTCGGCGACCGCGAGGGAGTGAGCCGGACGACGGTCTTCGGGACCGTGATCGTCGAGCGGGTCATCGACACGACGACGGTCGTCGCCATCGGCGCCGGCTCGGTGGCGCTCCTCTCCGTCCGGGGCGTCTTCGGCGACAGCGTCCGGCTCGGTCTCGTCCTCGTCGGCCTCCTCGTGGCCGGGCTCGCCGTCGCCCTGGCGGCCCACCGCCTGCCGGGTCTGCGCACGATCCTCGATGGCCTCGACCGGTGGCCGCGGCTCCACGACCTCGTCGTTCGGCTCCGAACTGGGCTCGCCGTCGCCGGGCGACCCCGGACCCTTGCCGAAGCGGCGGCCCTCACCGTCGCCGCCTGGGCCGCCTCGGTCCTCGCCTTCGCCGCCGCCGGCGCCGCCGTCGGCGGGCCGCTCTCGCTCAGCCAGGCCGGCTTCGTCGCCGCCACCGTCGCCCTCGCGACGGCCGTTCCGTCGGGCCCCGCCTACCTCGGGACGTTCGAGCTCGCCGCCACGACGGCGGGGGTCGCCGTCGGCCTGCCGGCGGAGCGCGCCTTCGCCCTCGGCCTCCTCGTCCACGCCGGGATCGTCGCCGTCACCTCGACCGGCGGAGCGGTCGCCCTGGCCGCGGCCTGGCGGACGAAGCGAGGGACGGAGCGACAGTCGATCGGGGCACCGGTCGAGGGCGGTGGGGTCGGCTCCGAGGGCGCCGGTCGGGGTGGCCTGGCGGGCTAGCGGGGCTAGCGGCCTCGACCCGCCCGGCCGGGCCATCCGGCCCGCCCGGATCGGCCCGAGGGACCCCGGTCGATGGGCCCGAGCGACACCGCCGGGCCGCCGACCGAACGCCTAGCATCGGAGCGCGATGGCGAGCGGAGCCCACCCGGAGCTCGCCCGTGCCGACCGCTGGGCGACGGCGGCCGCGGAGCTCCTCGCGAACCTCGGGTTCACCCTGATCAACGGCGACCGACCGGCGGCGCCGGGCGGGGCGAACCTCCTGGTCGCCCTTCGCGAGCGGCCGACCCTTCGGCACTTCGACCCCGAGGTGGTCGTTCATTGGACCCTCGTCCAGGGCCGCGGGCGCGTCGTCGAGATCGACCGGACGACGCCGCCCCGACCGGAGGGACGCTTCCTATGGGGACGGATCCGGATCGTCGACCGACTGGGCGAGATGAACCAGTGGATCGCCTTCGGGGGCGTCGTTCGGGTCGCCGACGTGGACCCGTCCACCCGTCTCGTCGGCTTCAACTCGCCGGCCCCGATCCTCCGCTGGGCCGGCCACAGCCAGGGCCTCGATCGGCTGACCGCGGCGATCGGGGCGTTCTTTGGACGGCTCATGGTCCCCATCGACTTCGAGCCGGGGGTCGAGGAGCGGATCGGTCGGACCGACCCGCTCGTCCTCTACGTCGCCTTCCTCCAGGACGCCCTCGAGCGACGGGTCCCGGAGGCAGCCGAGCAGATCGGCGATCCCGAATCGGCGACCTGGATCCGCTTCGAGGCCCGCCGCTGCTATACGGCAGCCCCGGGGGCCTGGGCGGCGGCGGAGAAGCTCCGCCGGGAGATCGGTCTCGCCCGAGGCTAGCCGGTCCGAGCCGCCGTGCCCCCGGCCGCCGTGCCCCCGGCCGCCGACCGCCGCGGGCCGCCAACCGCCGCTACTTCAGGAAGCCGTTCTCCGTCAGCCAGGCCTTCGCGACATCGGCCTCGCTCTGCTGCTCGACGGCGACCTTGACCCCGAGGTCGATGAGGACCTGGGTCGTGACCTTCGCCGAGACGTCGTCGAGGAGCTTCTCGAAGGCGGTCCGGTCGCCCAGCTTCGCCAGGTAGTCGTTCCGGACGAGCGGGGCGATGTTCTCGGCCGGCTGGGTCTGCTTGTCGTCCTCGAGGGCGACGAAGCCGAACTGGCCGATTGCCGGCTGGGTCGAGCAGAGCTCGGCGACGTCGACGGCGCCGCTGTTCAGTGCCTCGGCGATCGGGGCGTCGCAGGCGGCGAGGAGCTCGAGCTGCTTCGGCGGCCAGCGGATCCCGTACGAGGTTTCGAGGGCGCCCCGGCAGAGCGGGTTCGTCTCGCACTCCGGCGGGAGCCCCCAGGTCAGCTCGTCCTGGACGGCGGCGAGGTCGCTCAGCTTCGCCAGCCCATACTGGTCGGCGGTGTCGCGGCGGACGACGAAGGCGTTCGTGTCCTGCCCGGGGGTGTAGCCGAGGACGGTGATCCCGCCGCCCTTGCCGTTCAGGATCTCCTGGAGCGCCTGCTTGTTCGCGGCCGGATCGCTCGAGATCTTCGAGGCGTCGTAGTAGCCGAGCCCGGAGCCCAGGTACTCGGGCGCCAGGTCGATCTCGCCGGCCTCGAGGGCGGGCTGCCGAACCTTGCGCGAGCCGAGCTTGAGCTTCCGCTCGACCGGGTAGCCGTTCGCTTCGAGAACCTGGGCGTACAGCTCGGCCATGAGGGCCGATTCGTAGAAGCCGTCCGAACCGATTCGGATGCTGGGCTTGCTGCCCCCTCCCGGCGTGCAGGCGGCGATCGCCACGAGCAGCGCCGCCCCGAGGGCGAGCGTGCGGGACGTCCGCATGGGTCGGTCCTCCCCTAGGTGTGCCGGGCTGGGTGCCCGGCTCGGGTCGGCACACCTTACCAGGTCACGGCGACGGGTCCGTGACGAAGCTCACGCCGGCCGGCCCGGGCGATCCCGCTGCCCGGGGTGAGCGGCAGCCCGGCGGTCGAACTCAGCCCGGCGGTCGAACTCAGCCCGGCGATCGGACCCCGACCGTCCCGGCCGGGCCTCGGCCGAGCGCCCGCCGGACCCCGACCGGCGTGACGACTCGCTGGAGGAGGGCGAGCCCGGCCTCGGCGGCGAGGGCGAGTCCGGCGACGAGGATGACCCCGGCGAAGAGCCGACCATCCTCATTCCGGGCGATCCCGTCGATGAGGTAGCGGCCGAGCCCGCCGTAGGCGATGATCGCCCCGAGGGTCGCCGTCGCGATGACCTGGACCGTCGCCGTCCGGAAGCCGCCGACGATGACCGGGAGGGCGAGCGGCAGCTCGACCCGGGCGACGATCTCGCGTTCCCGCATCCCCATCGCCCGGGCCGCCTCGACGACCTCCGGGTCGACCGCCCGGATCCCGGCGTAGGCGTTGACGAGGATCGGCGGGACGGCGAGGAGGATCATGGCGACGACGGTGGGGACGACGTCGAGGCCGAGGTCGGCGTTCCAGCGGATCGAGATCGGGAGGACGATGACCATGACCGCATACGAGGGGACGGCGCGGCCGATGTTTGCCAGGTTCACGGCGAGGGTCGCGCCCCGCCCGGTGTGGCCGATGGCGAGCCCGACGGGGAGGGCGAGGGCGGCGGCGGCGAGGACCGAGGGGATCGAGATCGCCAGGTGCTCGGCGATCCGGGTCGGGATCCCGTCGGCGCCCTGCCAGTGCCCGGGGTCGAGGATCCAGGCGATGCCGTCGAGCATTGCCGGGCCTGCCTACCCGCCGAACCGCTCGGCCCGGGCCCGGGCCCAGGGGGTGAGGCGGCGCTGGACGAGGACGAAGGCGATGTCGGCGGCGACGGCGAGGGCGACCGAGAGGAGCGCCCCGACGTAGACCTTCGTCGCGAAGAACGTCTGGAGGCCCTGGGTGATGAGGACGCCGAGGCCGCCGAAGGCCTCGCCGAGCTGGGCGGCGATCGTGACGAGGCCGATCGTCGAGACGCTCGCGAGCCGGAGCCCGGCGACGATGAGGGGGACCGCGAGCGGGAGCTCCACCCGCCGGAGCCGTTCGAGGCGCCCGTACCCGAGGCCGTCGGCGGCTTCGAGGACGTCGGCCGGGACGGCGTCGAAGCCGGCGACGATGTTGCGGACGAGGATCTGGAGCGTATAGATGACGAGGGCGATCTCGGCGGTCAGGAGCGAGATCCCGGTCACGCCGACGAGGGCCGCGAAGAGGGCGATCGAGGGGATCGTGTAGAGGACGCCGGTCAGCCCGACGATCGGCCCGTAGGCCCGCCGGAAGCGGAGGATGGCGAGGGCGAGCCCGAAGGCGACGAGGAAGCCGACGGCGACGGCGATCGTCGCGATCCAGAGGTGCTCGAGGGTTCTCCGGGCGATCTCGTCGAGGTGGGCGCCGATCCAGGCCACATCGACGAGGGGTTGGCCCTCGCGCATCCGTCAGGCTCCGCGGCTCGGGGCGGACCCGACCCCGCCGCCGCCGCCGTCCTCCGAAGCTCGGCTCGCGGTGTCGCTCCGGAGCCAGGCCACGACGTCGTCGACGGTGAGGAGGCCGCTCACGCGATCTCCGTGGTCGACGACGATCCCGGCCTGGACGTCGGCGTCGAGGAGCATCGAGAGGGCGTCCTTGAGCGTCGTTCGGCGATCGAGGATCGGGACCGCCGGTTGGAGCCCGTCGTCGTCGAGGGGGCCCGCCTCGGGGACCTCGTCCTGGTCGAGCCAGCCGAGGGGCCGCTCGGCGGCGTCGACGACGAGGAGATAGGGGAAGGGGTCGGCGAGGATCCGGCTCCGGGCCGGTCCGGCCGGCTCGCCGACCCGGGCCGTGATCGGCGGCCGGAGCGGCAGCTCGCCGACCCGGACGAGGGCGAGACGCTTGAGGCCGCGATCGGCGCCGACGAACCGGGCGACGAACTCCGAGGCCGGCGCGGCGAGGATCTCGGCCGGCGTCCCGAACTGGGCGAGCCGACCGCCGGCGGCCATGACCGCCACGAGGTCGCCCATCTTCATCGCCTCGTCGATGTCGTGGGTGACGAAGAGAATCGTCTTGGCCAGGCGCTCCTGGATCCGAAGGAGCTCGTTCTGGAGCCGCTCCCGGACGATCGGATCGACGGCCCCGAACGGCTCGTCCATGAGGAGGATCGGCGGATCGGCGGCGAGGGCGCGGGCGACGCCGACCCGCTGCCGCTCACCGCCCGACAGCTCGGCCGGGTAGCGGCGGGCGTAGCGGGCCGGCGGGAGGCCGACCAGGTCGAGGAGCTCGTGGGCCCGCTCGCGACGGGGGGTTGCCGGCCAACCGAGGAGGCGCGGCACGGTCGCCACGTTCTCCTCGACGGTCTCGTGGGGAAAGAGGCCGACCTGCTGGATGACGTAGCCGATCCCCCGCCGCAGCTCCGTGGGCTCCCGGGTCGCCACGTCGACCCCGTCGAGGAGGATCTGGCCGCTCGTCGGCTCGACGAGCCGGTTCACGAGCTTGAGCGTCGTCGTCTTGCCGCAGCCCGAGGGACCGACGAGGACGCAGATCCGGCCGGCCGGGACACGGAAGGAGAGGTCGTTGACGGCCCCGGGCGCCCCGGCCCGGAGGGCAGCCGGGGCGTAGTGTTTCGTGACGTGGCGGAACTCGACGGTCGCCGCGGTGTGGCCCGATGTTCCCTCCATCCGGCAGGACTCCTGCCGGCCCCGCCGACCCGCCGGCCGATCCGGCGGACGGGGCCGCTGCCGTTACCGTACCACCCGGGCCCTCCTCGGCCGCCGGGCGACCATCTCGGCCATGTTCTCACCAGGTGCGCGCTAATCGGGACGGGCGCGGCCGAGGCGACCGATCCGGCGCCGACCGCCCGGCGCTCCACGCTCGGCTGAGGCGGGGGCCGACGTCCCTGTCGGCCCGTCGGGGCCTCGGCCTGAGCCGCGGCGCGGACATCTGCTCACGACACGAGCGCATGTCCGGTTCCGCACCGTCGGGGGCTCCGGATCTTCGGCCAGAGCCCGCTCCGGGCTGCCTCCGTCACGCTCGGCCGACCACCGGCTGCCGGCCCGCCCGGCCCCCGATGCCGGACTCGGACTTCGTAACGCACACCGCACGAGAAGATGTCCGACATCGGCCGGGGCGGCGCCGGGGCACCCGGGCGTCAGCCCCGCTCGAGGAGCGGCTTCACCTCGCCGACGAAGCGCTCGAGGGTCTCGACGTCGTAGGGGGCCGGCTGCTCGGAGATGATCGTCCGGAAGCCGAGCTCGACGTACGGCCGGAGCCGTTCGGCGATCTGTTCCGGCGAGCCGTTCAGGAACGTCACGTCGTTCGCGACGTCGGCGATCGGCGTCCGGTTGTGGGCTATCGCCGCCTCCCAGACCCGGACCGCCTCGGCCTCGGTATCGCGGATCGTCAGCTTGACCCCGAGCGTGAATTCGATCGCCTCGACCGGGCGGCCGACGGCGGCGCAGTGTTCGCGCAGGACCTCGACCTTCCGTCGGAGCGTCTCGACCGTCCCCATGGCGTTCCAGTAGTCGGCGTACTTCGCGACGGACCGGAGCGTCTTTCGCTCGCCGGTCCCGCCGATCATGATCGGGAGGTGGGCCTGGAGCGGGCGCGGGGCGTGGCGGAGGTGATCGAAGGCGTAGTGGCTGCCCGGCGACGAGCTGACCTCCTCGCCGTCGAGGAGGTGGCGGATCGCCCAGACCGCCTCGTCGAGCCAGTCGAGCCGCTCGCCGAACCCTCGGCCGAAGTCGATCCCGTGGGCTCGATGCTCGAGGCCGAACCAAGCCCCGCCGAGGCCCATGATCGCCCGGCCGCCGCTGACGTGGTCGATCGTCGCGATCGTCTTCGCGACGAGGCCCGGGTTCCGGAACGTGTTCGCCCCGACGAGGAGGCCGAGCCGGACCCGCTCGGTCGCCATCGCCCAGGCGGCGAGGGTCGCGTAGCCCTCGAAGATCGGCTGGTACGGGTCGCCGAAGATGGCGTAGAGATGGTCCCAGGTCCAGAGGTGCTCGTAGCCGAGGCGGTCGACCCGGCGAGCGGCATCGAGCATCTCCGGCCACGTCGCGGCCTGGCTCCAGAGGAGGATTCCGAGCTTGATCTCGTTCGTCACGCGGTCACCTCGTATCGGCGTGGGATCGGCGGCGAGCGCCGCCCTGGGGACCTCTCTACTCTATGCGGAGGGGAGGCGATCGAGCTCCCGGACGATGGCCCGAAGGATGAGGCGGGCCGCCTCCGCGCTTTTGGCTCCGACCTTCTCGCGCTCGTCGACCTCGAGGGCGGCCCGCAGGTCGGCGACCATCCGCTCGAGGGCCGGCGTCCGCGGGATCTCGCCGGCCGCCTGACCCCGCTCGAGGACCTCGAGAGCCCGCCGGGCGTTCTCGACGGCGTGGCCCTTCGCCTCGAGGAAGGACCGGACGGCCTCGTGCGCCGAGCGGCCACCCGCCTCGGGGGTGTGCGCCTCCGGTTCCGCCGGTCCGCTCGTCGCCCGTCCGCCCGGTCCTCTTCCGCCCGTCATCGGCCGGCCCCGGGCGGCGTCGCCAACGGCCGGCCCGCCTCCGTGCCCTCGACGGCCACGGCCTCGGGTTGCACCGGCGCCCGCGCCGCCCGCCCCGCCCGGAGCACCGCCCACTCGCGGTCGAGGAGGCTCATCATGATCTCGTCCCACCAGCGGCCGTTGCGCCAGATCGCCTCCCGGGCCCGCCCCTCGACGACGAAGCCGATCTTTTGGTAGGCGCGGATCGCCCGCTCGTTGAACTCGAAGACCGAGAGGCCGATCCGGTGGAGCCGGAGCGTCTCGAAGGCGTGGGCGAGCATGAGCCGGGTCGCTTCGCTGCCGTAGCCCTTGCCCCAGCAGTCCTTCTCACCGATCGTGATGTGGAAGAGGGCCGAGCCGTTGTCCGGGTCGAGGCCCGAGAGCGCGCACGTGCCGATGAGGCGGCCGCCGGCCCGGAGGTGGATCGCCATCGCCAGCGAATCGGGGCCGAGGACCCGGGCCGCGAAGAAGCGGTCGACCTCGTCGGGCCGCATCGGCTCGCCCTGATAGCGGGTCAGGTGGGCGACCTCCGGGTCGGCGTACCAGCGGCGGAAGGCGGGCAGGTTCGCCGGGGTGTGGCGACGGAGGACGACCCGCTCGCCGACGAGCTCGTGAGGGAACCAGGCCCGGGCCACCATCGCGGGGAGCGTATACCATCCGCGGCGGGGGAGGGATCGCCGTGGCGGGAGGAACGATGCGTCGCTGGAGCGAGGTCGCCGAGCAGGTCGCCGCGACGAGCCGGACCTCCGAGAAGGTCGCCCGGATCGCCGCCTACCTCCGGACCCTCGAGCCCGCCGAGCTCCCCGTCGCCGCCGTCTTCTTCTCCGGGCGCCCGTTCCCCGAAGCCGACGCTCGCGCCCTCGGCGTCGGTTGGTCGACCATCGCCGCGGCCGTCCTCGCCCTCGTCGATGCGGACCCGACCGCCCTCGCCCGGGCCTACGATCGCCACTCCGACCTCGGCCGGGCCGTCGGCGACGTCCTCGCCGAGGCCGGCCATCGCCCCGACCCGGCCACCGGTCCCCGCCTGCCTGAGGTCGCGGCCGCCTTCGCCGAGATCGAGGCGACGCCCGGGGCGGAGGCGAAGACGGCGCGCCTCCGGGACCTCCTCGCCCGCTGCGACCCGCCGACGGCGACGTACGTCGTCAAGGTCCTGACCGGGGAGCTTCGGGTCGGCCTCCGGGAGGGACTCGTCGAGGCCGCCATCGCCGCCGCCTTCGAGCGGCCGTTGGAGGCCGTGAAGTGGGCGGCCATGCTCACCGGTGACCTGGGGCGGACCGCGCTCCTGGCCCGGGACGACCGCCTGGCGGCCGCCGAGCTCGCCCTCTTCCACCCGATCCGCTTCATGCTCGCCTCGCCGGCCGAAGACCCGGCCGAGATTCTGCGCCGCCTCGGCCCCGAGGTCTGGCTCGAGGACAAGTACGACGGGATCCGGGCCCAGCTCCACCGGCGCGGCGATCGCGTCGCCCTCTTCTCCCGGGACCTCCACGACGTGACCGGGCAGTTCCCGGAGGTCGCCGCGGCCGCCCGCGATCTCCCCTGGTCGGGGATCCTCGACGGAGAGCTCCTCGCCGAGCGCGACGGGCGGGTCCTGCCGTTCCTCGCCCTCCAGAGCCGCCTCGGCCGGAAGGCGCCGCCGGCCGACCTCGTCGCGCGGGTCCCGGTCACCTTCGTCGCCTTCGATCTCCTCGCCCTCGGCCCCCGCGACGACCCCGCCGAGCCGCTCCTTCGGCTCCCCCTTGCCGAGCGACGCCGGCGTCTCGACGAGATCGAGCTGCCCGAGCCGGGCAGCGGCGGCCGGTTCCGGCGCTCGCTCCGGGTCGTCGTCCGGAGCGCCGAGGAGATCGAGGCGGCGTTCCGGGCCGCCCGGGACCGCGGGAACGAGGGCCTCCTGGCGAAGGACCCCCGGAGCCCGTACACGCCGGGCCGCCGCGGCCTCGGCTGGCTGAAGATGAAGCGGGCCCTGGCGACCCTCGACTGCGTCGTCGTCGGCGTCGAGCTCGGCCACGGGAAGCGCCACGGCGTCCTCTCCGACTACACGTTCGCGGTCCGCGACGAGGCGACCGGCGGCCTCGCCACCATCGGGAAGGCGTACAGCGGCCTCACCGACGCCGAGATCGCCGAGCTGACCCGCTGGTTCGAGGCCCACACGATCAGCCGCCACGGCCGCTACCGGGTCGTCGAGCCCGCCATCGTCGTCGAGGTCGCCTTCGACGTCATCATGCGCTCGGCCCGCCACCGCTCGGGCTTCGCGCTCCGCTTCCCGCGGATCGTCCGGCTCCGGACCGACAAGACCGCCGCCGACATCGACACCCTCGCCACCGTCGAACGACTCTTCCGGGAGCTCCAACCCACCGCCGATCACCTCGTGACCGAGGAGGCGCGGAGTCGGCGGCCCTGAGCGTCCCCGTCGGGCGCCGTGAGCGGTGGGACCGGGGAGTCGCTCCGCGGCCGTTCCGTCCGGCTATGCTGGCGGGCGACATGTTCGAGCCCCTCGTCGCCGGCCAGCCCGCTCAGCTGACCCTCTACACCGATTCGTACATCGTGAAGGGAACGGTGCTGACCCGCCACCGGCGGGTGACCGACATCCTGAACGAGGCGGAGCACGAGTTCCTCGTCCTCACCGACGTCGTCTTCGAGGAGTTCGGCTCCCGGGCCCAGGCGATCCGGGCCGAGTACGCCCAGGTGAACCTCGGGGCCGTCCTCTTCGCCGTCGCCGACACGCCGGTCGAGCCGATGCCGGAGCTGCGGACCCCGAAGGTCTCCGAGCAGGCCCTCGTCACGATCCCGCCGTTCAAGGTCGTCGGCCGGATCCACCTCCTCCCCGAGCGCGACCTCCGGGAGGCCCTCGATCAGCTCGTCGGCCGCTTCATCCCGGTCACCGAGGTCCGCTACTGGTCCGACGTCGTCGGCGAGGCGCGGACCGAGGCGCTCATGGTCGCCGTCAACCACAGCCGGGCCCAGATCCTGGCGCCCCACCGCGAGGTCGACCCCCGGGTGGGCCTCGCGCGCTCGCCCGAGGCCGGCTGAGACCGCCCGCCGCCGCCGCGGTGGCGCAGCTCGCCCGCTGCCGCCCGCCTCAGCGCTCGACCGGCAGATCGAGCCGGTCGCCCCACTCCGCCCAGCCGCCGTCGTAGACGGCGACGTCGTCGAAGCCGAGGACGGTGAGAACGAAGGCGACCTTCGTCGCCGCGAGGCCCGAGCCGTCGTAGCAGACGATCCGCCGACCCCGGGCGATCCCGGTCGAGCGGACGAGGGTTCGGAGCGTCTCCAGGGACGGCAGGCGGCCGGTGCCCGGTTCGGCGAGGAGGCCGACCGGCAGGTTCACGGCCCCCGGGATGTGCCCGAGCCGGCGGGTGTTGCCGCCCCGGCCGAGATACTCGTCGGGCGCCCGGGCGTCGACGAAGCAGACGTCGGGGGTTCCGAGGAGGCCCCGGACGTCGGCGGTCGTCAGGCGGATCCGCGGCTGGGCTCGCGGGGTGAACGTCGCGGGCAGCGGGTCGACGGCGGCGTTCGAGAGGGGGCGCTCCTCGGCCGTCCAGGCCGGAAGGCCGCCGTCGAGGATCCGGCACGACTCGAAGCCGTAGCAGCGGAGGCTCCACCAGACCCGGGCCGCGTAGATCCCCTCGACGTCGTCGTAGACGACGAGGGTCGTGCCGTCGCCGATCCCGGTCCGCCGGAGGGCGGCGGCGACCTGGTCCGGGCCGGCGAGGAGGAAGAGGTTCGTCTCCTCGACGTCGGCGGTGAGGTCGGTCGCCCAGTCGAGGTAGACGGCCCGCGGAATGTGGCCGCGGACGAAGAGCTCCCGCCCGGTGCCGTCGGGGCGCCAGCGGACGTCGGCGATCCGCAGCTCGGGACGCTCGAGGTTGTCGGCGAGCCACTCGGTCGTGGCGATGAGCTCGGGGCGCGGCAGGCCGTTCATCGGGCCCGGGTATCATACGGGCCCGTGGCCTCCCCCTTCCCGTCCGATGCCGAGAAGCTCTCGGCGGTTCGCGCGGCCCTGCCCGCCGTCGAGGCCGGGATCTACCTGAACGCCGGGACCGCCGGGCCGCTGCCCGCCGAGACGGCGGCGGCGATGGCCGAAGCCGCGGGCTGGGAGCTCCGGACCGGTCGCGCCCACGAGGCCCATTTCGAGGCCCTGGAGCAGCGCCTCGAAGAGGCGCGGGCGACCCTCGCCTCGGTCGTCGGCGGCGGCCTCGACGAGATCGCCCTCCGGCACTCGACGTCGGAGGCGGTGACCGCCGCCGTTTGGACCCTCGACTGGCGGCCTGGGGATCGGGCGGTGACGACGACGATCGAACACATCGGCGGACTCGCCGCCCTCTACGCCCTCCGCGATCGCCTCGGGGTCGAGATCGGCTTTGCCGACGTCGGCGACGGCGGCGACCCCGAGCGGGTCGTCGCGGCCATCGAGGGCGCCCTCGACGAGCGAACGCGCTGCGTCGTCATCTCCCACGTTTCGTGGGCGACCGGCGCGGTCCTGCCGGTCGCCGAGGTGGCGGCCCTGGCCCGGGCCCGCAGGGTCCGGGTCGTCGTCGACGGGGCCCAGGCGGTCGGCGCGATCCCGGTCTCGGTCGCCGACGTCGGCGCCGACTGCTACGCCTTCGCCGGCCACAAGTGGCTCCTCGGCCCGGAGGGCGTCGCCGGCCTCTGGATCCGCCCGGAACTGGCGGCCGAGGCGGCCCCGATCGGCGGCGGCTGGTCGAATTTTCTCGAGCCGGACATCCGAGGCGGGGCCGTCTTCCGAGCCGACGCCCGCCGCCTCGACGCCGTCGGCTGGTACGGCCCGGCGATCCTCGGGCTCGCCCGAAGCGTCGGCTGGCTCGCCATGGTCGTCGGCTGGGACTTCGTCCACCGTCGCGGCCCGGTCCTCGCCCGTCGACTCGCCGAGCGGCTCGCCGCCGTCCCCGGGGTGACGGTCGTGACGCCGCGCGAACGGATGGCGACGCTCGTCACCTTCCGGGTCGCCGGCTGGTCGGCCGAGGCGGTCCTGGAGGAGCTCGCCCGGCGGATCTTCGTCATCGCCCGGACGATCCCGCCCCTCGACGCCGTCCGCTGTTCGGTCGGCTTCTACACGACCGAGGCCGAGCTCGATCGGGTCGTCGAGACCGTCGAGCTCATCGCCGCCCACTCGCCGGAGACGATCCCGCGGCGGCCGGCGCTGCCGATCGTCGAGCCGTGACGGAGCGGGGTCGGGGGCCGGGGGGTGACGGGGGCCGGAGCCCGACCGCGGCGGCGCCGGTCCGCCGGCGCTCGTTCCTCGAGGTCCGCTGGCGGCAGCTCCGGAACCCCCCTCGTCCGGTCGCCCGGGCGATCGCCTCGAGCCTCCTCGTCGGGGCGGTCCTCGGCCTCGGCTACCTCGCCTACGACGTCGCCCTGACCCGGGGGGCGGTGCTCCCCGGCGGCGACCTCCGGCCCCTCGCCGCCGGCCTCGTCGTCCTCGGGACCGCCCTCGGCGGGAGCCTCGCGACGTACCTCTTCGTCCCGCTCCCGACCGGCTCGGGACCGGCGACCCGGATCCGGCGGACGGGCTGGAGCGCGCTCCTCGGCCTCTTCGCGGCGATCCCGATCGCCTATCTCGTCCTCGTCGTCGTCGCCCAGGTCCTCAAGCCGCTCGTCGCGTGAGGCCCGGGCGGCCGGTGGGCTGTGGGCTCGGTGTCGGCCCCGGGCTCGGTGTCGGCCCCGGGCTCGGTGTCGGCCCCGGACGAGGCCGCCGGGCCCACGCTTCGGTGCCGCGCCGCACCGTAGGACCCGGGATGGCCCGTTCGTACCATGCCCGTCCGACCGGGTCTGGCTATGATCAGGGCGGTGCGGCCGGGCGGGCCGGCCGCGGCACACCAGGAACCCGAGGCCTCGCCGTGTCGAGCGAAGAACAGCACCACGTCGCGCTGCCGAAGCTCTACGGGGCACCGGCGTACGCGCGCCCGCCGCGCCCGGTCGTGGCGACGACGCCGCGGCCCTTCGATCCCGACGATCTCCCGCTCGAGGCCTTCATGACCCCGGAGGAGCGGGCCCTCAAGGAGGCCGTGCTCGGCGGCTCGAACGGTCCGAGCCCCCAGCCCGGCACCGAGCGCCGAACAGGCGATCGCCATGGGCCGCCGACCCTCGAGCCCCGGCCCTTCCGGCTCCGCACCCTCGCGGCACGGCTCCTCCGGGCCGGCGGCCAGGAGGACCGGCGGGCTGGCTAGGGCGAGACGGGCAGAACGGCTTCGGCCTCGGCTCCGGCCGGCGATCCGGGCGGCGCCGCGGGCGACGCACCGGGCGACGCACCGGGCGACGATCGACGACGGGGGAGTAGCTCAGCGGAGAGAGCAGGCGTCTTATACACGCCGGGTCGGTGGTTCGAATCCACCCTCCCCCACCACTCCCCGACCGGCCAAGGCGGGCTCGGTCGGTCCCGCGGCCGTCAGCCCGCCCGCTCGCGGAGTCGCTCGACGAGCTTCTCGCGGCGCCAGGCGGTAAAGCTGCGCTGGGCCGGGAGCGCCCCGAACCAGGCGACGAGCTGAGCGGGTGCGACGACGGCGACGCTCGGCGTGCGGTCGAGCCCCGGCTCCTCTCCGATGACCGCGGCGTAGACCCGGACGACGTGGTCCTGATCCTCCTGGAGGAGCCAGCGACGGAAGCGCTCGGCGTTCCGGGCCGCCCGATCGAGCGGGTTCTCGATCGGGATGAACTCCCGCGGCCCGACCCGGAGCTCCCAGTACTCGCCCCGCCGCCGCGCCGCGCCCCGGGGCGGTAGCGGCTCCAGGATCGCCGCCCCGAAGGGGCCGACGACGATCGCCTCGATCCGCCGGCCGTCGGCGAGCCGGACGCCCTCGACGAGGGTGTGGCCGTCGGGCAGCGCGGCGACGAGCCGGGCGAAGGGGGTTTCGGATCGTCTCGGTCGCAGCCCGCCGATCGCGGCGACGAGCTTGAGGACGCCGGCGCCGGTCAGGAGGATCGGCACGGCCAGACCGGCGGCCCAGCCGAGCGCCCCGACGAGGGTCTGGGCCGCCGTCGGGCGCGGGGAGGCGAGCGAGGCGAGGAGCGGGGTCGTGGCGACGAGCCAGCCGGCGGCCAGCCCCGCCGCGACGAGGAGGACGGCGAGGAGGAGGGTCGCGAGGTGCTTGATCCAGGCGAGGGGAGGCGACGAGGGCGCGGCGGGACCGTCGGCGGCGAGGCGCTGCATGCTCACATCGTGCCCCGGCCGCGCGGCGGCGACCATGGTCAGTTCGGCCTACCGCCGCTCAGGCGATCGACGGATTCGAGCGGTGGCGCAACCGCGGCCGGGCGCTCGGGGGTTCGGAGCGGCTCGGCGGTTCGACGGACCGGGCACCCGACCGATCGGGTCAAGTCGGCCTGACCGCCGTACCATTGCCGCCCGGCCTCGATCGCGGGATCCTGGGGTCGGGCTCGCAGTGGCAGACCGGATCGCCGCGGGCCCGCCACGGAGGCCGCGAGTGTCGTACCCGGCGATCGAGCGCCGCCATCCTGCAGCGTCCGACCGCGTCCGAGGGGTCGCCGCCATCCTCGGGGCGACCCTCCTGGCGGGGCTGCTCGCCCTGCCCGTCGCCGCCGGGTCGGGGCCGACGCGTCTCCGCGACCCCCTCGTCGAGCCGCGATCGGCGACGCCGGGAACCCCGATCACGCTCGCCGTCACGTACCGGAACCGGGAGGGTTCGCCGGCCGACTGGGTCCGGGTGCGGCTCGGTGACGCCGTCCACGACCTCCACCCGACGACGACCGCGACCGACCCGTCGGACTGGAAAGCCGGCGTTCGCTTCGAGACCGTCGTCCGGGCTCCGACCGTGGGGACGTACCCGGTCGTCTTCGTTTCCTTCGATTCGCGGCGCTTCTACGACCGGCTCGAGGCGGGCACGCTGACCATCGAGGCGCCGCCGAGCCCGACGCCGAGCCCCGCCCCGACCGCGACTCCCGCCCCGACCGCGACCCCGGCCCCGGCGAAGGCGCCGCCGGCCGCGAGCCCGCTCCCCACGAAGGTCCCCGCGACCCCGGCCCCGACGAAGACACCGCTCGGCGGTGCCGGGACGTCGGGATCGGCGGGGTCGACCGACGGATCGAGCGGGTCCGGGGGCTCGGGGTCCGGTTCGTCCGGCGGGGGCGCCGCCGGCGGGTCCACCGGCGGGACCGCACCGATCGGGTCGGGCCCCGCACCGTCGCCGACCGACACCGGCGATGGATCCAGCCCCCTCGGCCCCGGCGACGGGGGAGCGGCCCCCTCCGGAGGATCGGGAACGGCGCCGACCGCCCCACCCAAGGGCCCCGGCACCTGGCCGGGCAGCGGCGTCTGGGATCCCGCCGCGTCGAGCGGGGACCAGGACGCACCCGCCGACTCGGGCGCCCCGGGCTCCGGGTTCGACCCCACGACCCCCGCCGCGCCGGCGGCGAACCCGACGGCGAACCCGGGCGAGCCCGTTCCCGGCGCCGCTGCCGGCCGCCTCCCGGGCGGCTCGGGGGCGCGCGTCGCCACCATCGGCGCCTCGGGCCGGGCCCCCCTCGACGCCCTCGGGTTCGGGCCGCGGATCCCCGACGAGGTCTGGGTCGCCTCGGTCTTCGTCACGAGCGCCGGCGGCACCGCAATGGCGATGGCCTTCTTCCTCTTCGGGCGCCGACGCCGGGAGGACGACGAGCCGCCGGCGGCCGAGGGATCGCCGACGAGCGCCGTCGGGATGCCGCCGAGCTCCGTCCTCGTCCCCGATCCCGATGTTCCCGAGGAGGAACGGCACCTGCCCCGCTGGCGTCGCCCCTCGCTCCTCGAGGCCCGCAAGACCGATCCCCTGCGGACCGAGCGGCCGACCGTCAACCTGACCTTCGGTAGCGGGGCCGTCGCCCCGCTCGAGGGCCGGGAGCGACGCCGGATCCGCTATCGCCTCGTCCGCCTCCTCGACGCCCCCGACGAGGTCCTCGCCGGGGAGATCGGGATCCTCGATGAGGGCGATGAGGTCCAGCTCCTCGAACGCTCGGGCTCGTACTGGCTCGTCCTCTGCCCGGACGGGCGGCGGGGCTGGCTCCACCGGATGGTCCTCGGCGAGGTCGTCGAGGCCGGGGAGACGGTCAGCCGGATCGCCGGCACGCCCGTCGGCGGCGACTCGGGTCCCGGCGCGAGCCTCCTCGACGAGATCCTCGCCCGGCGTCCCTCGGCGCACGCCGACCGCGACCGCTAACGGCCCGGCCCGCGCTCCCGACGTCCTGTCCGGCCCTGCCCGGCCCGCTGCGGCTCGCGCCGGAAGACGAGGATGTGCTGGTGGGCGATGTTCGGGACGAAGGCCCTCGGATAGCCGTAGGGGCGGAGGCGGGTCCCGGCCTGGTACCAGATGAGGTCGCCCTTCGGGACGAGCCCCGCCGCCTCGGCCCGGGCGGCGAGGTCGGCGGCCGTGAAGAGGTAGCGGCCGCCCTGGTAGGCGTCGCGGACGATGACCGCTGCATAGCGGCCGGGCCGCAGGACCCGGGCGAGCTCGCCGAAGACCCGGCCCATCCGCTCGAGGTAGGCGTCGTAGTCGGCGCTGTTCGCCAAGTCGGCCGGATCGTCGGTCACCATCGCGTAGTCGGTCCGCCGGTTCGCGAAGCGCTCCGCCAACGGGCCGCCGGCCATCGTCCGGCGCAGCTGAACGTTGTACGGCGGGTCGGTGGCGACGAAGTCGACCGATGCCGCGGGCAGCGTCGGGAGGAGCTCCAGGGCGTCGCCGATCCGGAGCTCGATCCCCGACGGGTCGAAGCCTCGCGGTCCACCGGGATCGGCCGGCCCGAGGTCGGCGAGGAGCGGCCCTCGGCCGTCCTGCTCGGCGAGGGCCTCGGCGACGACGGCCTCGAAGATCCGGACCCAGCGCGGCTCGATCTCGAAGCCGAGGGCCCGCCGCGGCCCCCGGGCGATCGCCGCCCCGAGGAGCGTCCCGCCGACGCCGGCGAAGGGGTCGAGGACGAGCTCGCCGGTCCGGGTGAAGAACTCGATGAGGCGGGCCATGAGCCGCGGCGGCTTGTTCGCCCCGTGGGCCCGTCGCCGCTCGTGACCGAGCTCGGAGGGATAGGCCGTCGACCAGACCGACTTCGTGAAGTAGAGCCACGCCTCGCCGCTCAGCTCGTTCAGGGCGTTCGCGGGGTGGACCGTGCCCTCCGGGGCGGGGGAGCGATGGCGGGGCGTCGACATCGCCCCCCAGCCTACCGGAGCCGTCGACGCGCGTCGGCGATCCGGCGTTCGAGCGTCGGTCGATCCGTACAATCCCGTCATGGCGGCCATCCCGAGCGCGCGGTTCGTGGGCCGAGAGGCGGAGTTCGTTCGCCTCGCCGAGTGCATCGACGCCGTCGCCGAGGGGACGCCGCGGACCCTCCTCATCGCCGGTCGGAGCGGCCTCGGCACCTCCCGCTTCGTCGACGAGGCAACGGCGCGGATCGCCGACCTCCCGGACCCGCCCCTCGTTCTCCGGGCGAGCGCCGCCGCGACCCGGCACGGGAGCCCGTACGAGGCGATCGCGGTTGCCCTCGCACCGGCCCTCCGGCCGCTCGCCGACCCCGAGCTCGGCGCCGTCGTCGGACGCGGCGGCGAGGTGATTGCCCGGCTCCTGCCCGAGCTCGCCGATCGTCTTCGAGGGCTCGGTCTCCTCCCCGACCGACCGAGCCGCCTGGACCCCGAGCGGCGCTCGGTCCGGGTCTTCGAGGCGATCCTCGGCGTCCTCACCCGCCTCGGCGAGCGGCGCCCGACCCTCCTCGTCGTCGAGGACGTCCACCACGCCGACCGGGCGACCCTCGCCGCCCTCGCCTTCCTCGCCCGTGTCTCGCGCCCTCGGCGGGTCGGGCTCGTCGCGACGTACGACCCGGGCGCCGTCACCGCCGACCATCCGATCCACGAGACGCTCGAGGCGATCGCCGAGGCACCGCTCCGGCCGGCGACCATCGAGCTCGGACCCCTCGGCCGCGCCGAGCTCGCCGAGCTCATCGAGGCCATCGAAGGCGAGCGGCCGACGGCGTCGGTCCTCCTCCTCGTCGCCGAGCGCTCCGGCGGCAACCCGCTCATCGCCGAGGAGCTCCTCCTCGCCCGGCGCGAGCTGGCGGCGGCGTCGCTCACCGGGTCGTTCGAGCAGCTCGTCGTGGCCCGACTCGCCCGCCGGAGCGCAGCCTGCCGGCGCCTTCTGCGGCTCGTGGCCGCCGCCGGGCATCCGATCGATCGAGCGGAGCTGGCGGCGATCGACGCCGTCCTCGCCGAGCGGGCCCCGGAGGAGAGCGCGGGTCGCTCGGGTCGCTCCCGGTCGGGGGCCGGGCGGGCGGCCGTCGGGCCGGGCGGCTTGACCCAGGAGCTCCGGGCGGCGCTCGAAGAGGCCGCCGAGACGGGCGAGCTCGTCGAGCGGCGCGAGGCCGCGGCCGGCGGTGGAGGCGGGAAGCCGCTCCTCGACCTCCGGCACGAGCGGATCCGCCGGGCGATCATGGCCGAGCTCCTGCCGGACGTCCGGGCCCGTCACCGGGCCGCGGTCGCTGCCGCCGGGGTCGGCGGCCCGGCCCGGATCGCCGCCCACTGGCGGGCAGCCCATCGGCCCGCCGAGGCCCGGGCGGCTGCGCTTGCTGCCGCGGGGGAGGCGGAGGTGCTCGATGCCCCGGCCGACGCCCTCGTCCACCTCGAGGCCGTGCTCGAGCTCGAATCTACGGGCGGGTCCGAGGCGGCCCGGGTCGCCGGGCGACGATCGCCCGCCTCGCCGGGTCCCGGCGAGCGGCCGGGTCCGGCCTCGCCGCCCGATCCCGCCGGAATCCGCCTCAGAGCCGCCGAGGCAGCGCTCGCCGCGGGGCGGCCGGCCGGAGCCGTGGCGTACGCCGAGGCGGCCCTCGAGCACGCCGGCAACCGGCTGGACCGTCGGGCGGCCGCGGTCCTCTATGACCGGCTCGGGCGCTACCGGCGCGCCGCCGGTGACTACGACGGGGCCGAGGCCGCGATGCGGCGGGCCGTCGAGCTCGTGCCCGGGCGGCCTTCGGTGGAGCGGGCCCGGGTCCTCGCCGACCTGGCCCAGCACAAGATGCTCGACGGGACGTTCTCCGAGGCGCGGCGCCTCGCCGGCCTCGCCATCCAGGTCGCCCGGTCGGTCGGCCCCGAGGCTCGACCCGAGGAGATCCACGCCCTGGCAACCCTCGGCGTGGCGGAGGGCTGGGGCGATCGACCGGACGCCGGGCTCGCCCTCCTCGCCGAGGCAAGGCGGCTCGCCGTGGAGGCCGGCGACGTCGAGGCGCTCTTCCGAACCTACGCGAACGAAACGACGATCCTCGACCTCCTCGGCGAACGCGAGCGGGCGATCGAGGTCGCCCTCGCCGGCATCGAGGCGATGCGCGAGCTCGGGATGGAGGCGACGTACGGCAACTTCCTGCGGGGCAACGCGGCCGACACCCTCTTCGCCCTCGGCCGCTGGACCGAGGCCCGGCGCCTCTCGGAGACGGCGCTCGAGTGGAGTCCGGCCGGGGTGAGCTTCCTCATCGCCGCCATCAACCTGGCGATCGTCGAGGTCGAGTCGGCGGCGGGCGAGGCAGCCGGGCGGCTTCTCGGGCGGCTCTTGCTCGAGCTCGAGACCGTCGCCGATTCACAGTACGCGGTGCCCGTCTATCAGGCGGCCGCCTCGTACGCGCTGTGGCGCGAGGATCCGCTCGACGCGAGTCGGGCGGCCGAGCGGGGCTGGTCCCGGGTCCGCGACACCGAGGACTGGGCCCTCGCCGCTCGGATGGCCGCGACGGCCCTCGAGGTCGAGGCCGAACTCGGAGCGACGGCCCGCGGGCGGCGCGATCTGGCGGGGCTGGCCGCGGCACGGCAACGGGGCCAGCGGATCCTGACGGAGGCGGAGGCGATCGTGGACCGCTCTGGGGTACCGCCGTCGCTCGGCTCGCGGCGCGAGGCGGATCTCTGGCTCGCCACGGCCCGGGCCTTCCGCCGACGCCTCGAGGGTCGGGACGAGCCGGCCGTCTGGGATGCCCTCGCCGGAGCGTGGCGGTCGATCGGCCGGCGCTACGAGGTCGCCCGGGCGCGGTGGCGCCAGGCCGAGGCGATCCTCGCCCCGGGCAGCGACGCCCGGCCGCTCCGGCCCGACGTCCGCCCGCTGCGGACCGCGGCTCGAGGGCCGCTCGGCGAGGCCGCCTCGATCGCCGCCGAGCTGGGCGCGCGCCCGCTCCTGCGGGCGATTCGGGCCCTCGCCGACCGGGCCCTCGTTCGGCTCCCGGAGCCGCTCGAGGCCGAGTCGGCCGCTCCCCTCGTCGGGACCGGCACGCGGCTCGTCCCGGTGGGGCCGGGGCGGGGCTCGGCCTACGGGGCTGCGGCCGAAGTGGGGGCAGCCACCGGCGCTCCGGGCGGCGGCCCGCGCGCAGGAGCGGCCGCGGCCGAGGATGACGTACCCGTCGTGTCGACGGCGAGTCGGCTCGTGGGGGACCGGCACGCGCCCGCCGACCCCTTCGGCCTGAGCCCGCGCGAGCGCGAGGTCCTCGCCCTCATCGCCGAGGGGATGACGAACCGCGAGATCGGCGAGGCGCTCTTCATCAGCGACAAGACGGTCGGTGTCCACGTCGGCAACATCCTCGCCAAGCTGGGGGTCTCGGGGCGCGTGGAGGCGGCGACGGTCGCGGTCCGGCTGGGCCTGACGGATCGGGGGTAGGGGGCGGGCCCGCCGCGTCGCCCGTCGCCCGCCCCGCCAAACCGGGCGCCGCGGCACCACCGCGCTCGGTCCGGGCGCCAACCCCGACCTCGGGGTAGGATCTTGCCAAGTCACCCCCGAACCCGCGGCGCACCGTGCCGCGCCTTCCTTCAGGAGACGTCTCGCAGATCATGGATCGACGCGCGCCCTCGCCCGCCTCCCGCCTCCGCTTTGCCGGCCTCCTCCTCGTCGGCTCGATCGCCCTCGCCGCCTGTGCCGGCGAGCGACCCGGCTGGACCTACGCCCCGGCCCCCTCGCCGACTCCGACCCCCGCCGCCTCACCCTCGCCGTCGGCCGGCGCCTCCCCCGCTCCCTCGGCGTCGGCCGCTCCGTCCGCCGCCCCCGGCGCCTCGGCCTCGGCGCCGGCCGGGGTCGTCCTCGAGCTGTCCGCCCAGAACATCGCCTTCGACAAAGCCGAGCTCAGTGCCCCGGCGAACACCCCGTTCCAGATCCGCTTCACGAACAACGAC
>JBHOQO010000122.1:0-23341 GCA_042408925.1 Chloroflexota bacterium
CCCCCGGGCCGCGGGGCGGGCTGTCCCCCGGGCCGCGGGGCGGGCCGTCGCGCGGACCGCGGCGGCGACGGCGGCGATCCTCCTCGCGCTCGTCGGGCTCGCCGGCTGCGGGATCGCCGCCCGCCAGGTGACGCCGCCGCCCGCCTCGCCGACCCCGGCGCCGTCTGTCTCGGTTGCCATCGGCCTGACCCGCCTCCAGGTCGCCGGGGCCCTCCGCGCCATCGGCGTCCCGATCGTCGACGCGCAGGTCCCGTACCGGCCGGGCGAGTCGCCGCTCCTGGCAGCGGCGCCGCGTCTCGTTGTCCAGGCCGTCGTCCCCGAGGCGCCGACGTCCGGCTTCATCGTCATCTACGAGTTCCCCGACGGGCAGACGGCGACCGCTGCCGCCGAGGAGATGGTCCGCTACGTCGGGAGCGGCTTCGGCCAGGTCCAGTTCCCGACCGACGCCCGCTTCGTCCTCCGCCAGCTCGGCTCGACCCTCGTCTTCTACGTCTGGTCGCCGGGCGCGGCGCCGAGCCCGACCCTCGGCGAGATCGCGACGGCCCTCGGTTCGATCGGCCAGGGGTACGAGGTCCGCCGCTGAGCCGGGTGCGGAACCCGAGGCCGCGTTAGCCCTGGGTCGGCTCGCCGTCCTCGACGATCGGGAGCGGCGTCTCGACGGCCGCCCAGGCCCGGACGAGATCGCGCTTCACCTTGAGGGTGTGGGTCCGCGGAAAGTCGGCCTCCGGCCAGAGTCGCCAGCCCGCGATCCGCTGGTGGACGGCGAGGCGGGCGTTCGCCGCCCGAACCGCGGCGTCGATCCGGGCCCGGAGCTCGGCCGGGTCGTCGTGGAGCGCTTCGACGCCCCGGCCGGGGCTCTCGCCGCCCTCGGGGAGGCCGTGGCTGCCGGGGGCGAGGATGACCGCCTCGATCCGGCCCGGCCGGGTCTCGAGGACGACGGAGTCGCGGATCCCGGCGTCGCGGAGAGCGTTCTCGACGTCCTCGGGGTAGACGTTCAGGCCGTTCGGGAGGACGATCATGTCCTTCTTCCGGCCCGCCAGGACGAGCCGGCCCTCGGGGTCGAGGCGGCCGAGGTCGCCCGTGTGGTACCAGCCGTCGGCGTCGAAGGCCGCCGCCGTCGCCTCGGGATCGTTCCAGTAGCCGAGAAAGAGGGTCGGGCCGCGGAAACAGACCTCGCCGTCCGCGGCGAGCCGCATCTCGACCGGCGGCATCGGCCGGCCGACGGTCCCCGGGCCGTGGTCGGTGAGGGTGTTGCACGTCCCGTAGCCGACCTCCGTCGAGCCGTAGCCCTGGATGACGACGACCCCGATGTCCTCCCAGGCCTGCTGGAGGGCCGGCGGGAGGTAGGCGCCGGAGGAGACGAAGAGCCGGAGCGAGCCGCCGCGGCGCTCGTGGAGGCGTCGGAAGAGGAGGCGGCGGGCGGCGAACGGGAGGCGCCGGGCGATCCGGCGGAGGCGCTCGAAGGCGGCCCGCCGGCCGCTCGCCTCGACCTCCCGCTCGACGGCGCTCCAGAAGAGGTCGAGGATCTGCGGGACGACGATCATCGACGTCACCCGATGGCTCCGGAGGGCCTCGAAGACGACCCGCGGGTTCCGGCTCCGGACGTACAGGACGTGGGCGCCGACCTCGAGGGCGTAGAAGCAGCCGATCGCCTGCTCGAAGAGATGCGACAGGGGGAGGAGGGAGACGACCCGGTGCTCCATCCGGGGCAGCGTCCGGTGGACGGCCTCGAGGGTGGCGAGGACGTTCCGATGGGCGAGCATGACCCCCTTCGGGGCGGCCGTCGTGCCGGAGGTTAAGATGAGGTCGAAGACGTCGTCCGGCGTCGGTCGCTCCCAGGCCTCGAGCCGGGTCTCCCAGTCGGGCGGGAAGGAGGGATCCGGGTCGGCGACGAGGGCGTCGAGGGTCGTCTGGGGGAAGCCGGCGAGACCGGCCTCGCGGGGGTCCGGGGCGTCGCGGCCGGTGCCGATGGCGAGGTGGCGGGCGCCGGAGCGCTCGACGATCCGCTCGACGGTCTCGGGCGCCATCCGGAGGTCGAGGGGGACGAGGATGAGGCGGGCGCGGATCGCCCCGAAGTAGACGGCCGGCAGCTCGGGGGTCGAGGGCGACCAGGTGAGGAGCCGGTCGCCGGGCTGGAGGCCGAGGGCCCGGCGGAGGCGCCAGGCGGCGAGCCGGGAGCGGCGGTCGAGCTCGCGGTACGTCCAGGTCGTCCGCGAGCCGTCGTCGCGGAGGACGCCGAGGGCGGGCCGATCGGCGTAACGGGCGGCGCTCGTCTCGAGGAGGTCGAGGAGGGTTGCCACGGCAGGGCGATCGTACCCCGGGCCTCGGTCGGCGCCCAGGGTCGGGGCGGCCGGGGACTGCCCAAGGGGCGCTGCAGAACGTGGAGGGCGGGTGAGTAACCTGCATGTGAGGCTGCCCTCCCAGGCTGCTTGGACTGGACAGCTCCACGCTCAACCTGGTTCGGGGCGGCCTCTCGGGTTGACCCTACGGTGTAACCAACGTCCTGAGGGACAACAGCTCGGCGCTCCGGGCCTCCAGTCAGGCGCGCCCGTTGTCGACCCCGGCAGCAGCCTCGAGGCAGCGCGCGGCCTCCAATCCATTACCTGACCTCGCGAAGGCTTCCGCCGCTTCCCGAAACATCGCGCGCGCTTGCGCATCCTCGCCCTCGGCGAGGCGGAGGTTGCCGCGAGCCTCCCACACGGCCCCGGTCCATGGACCGCCCTGCCACATGCCCGCGATGCGCTCTGCCTCGGCGATAAACGAGCGGGCACGATCGAGTTCGCCGGCTCGCGCGCAGGCCGTCGCCGCACTCGTCAGAAATCCCATCGAGCACGGCTCGCACGAAATCATCTGGGCCAGCTCCCGCTCGGCCTCGCGCAGGACCCCAACGGCCTTCTTCGGCTCCGCAGCGGCCTGGATCATCGTGCCGAAGACTCGGACCAGCAGGTGCGTGGCGAGGCCGGAACGGTACGCGAGCGAGCGCGCCCGGTTGAGCAGTCGGCCGGCCTCGTACCGGCGTCCGCGGCTGACTGCGGCTTCGGCCAGGCGTTGCCTCGCCAGGGCGGCGCCGGAGACGCAGCCCTCGCGGTCATTGGCCTCCGCCGCCTCCTCGAGGTGCTCCTCGGCCTCAGCGAGGCGGCCGGCGAGCAGCTCGGCCTCGCCCACCATGAGCAGCGCCAGGGCCCGGCCGGTCGCCGAACCCGTCTCCTCCGCGATCCGCATCATCTGGCGCGCGAACTCGGCCACGGTGTCGTAGCCCTCGGGGCCAGTGAGGTAGTACTCGGCGAGGCACAGGTGAGCGTCGTAGATGATCGGCTCCATGTTGGCGCGCATCCGCATCGACTCCGCCAGTTCCTGGGCGAACTGCTCGCGCCACCGCCCCTGCGCCATCGCGACCTTGGCGAGGATCACCGCGGCCTCCCCGAGCTCGCGCCCCAAGCCGGCGTCGAGGGCGATCGCGCGCGCCTCTGCGGCTGCTCGCTCCGCCTCGACGACGTCGCCGCGGTTCATGTGGACGAGGGCCCATATGAGCAGCCGGTGGGCACGCTCGGCGTCGGAGGGCGGCTCCGCGCCCTCGACGGCGAGCACGTCCTCGTAGAGGGCGACGGTCGCCGGGTCCGGCCCGACTCCGAGCTGATCGCGGAGCGCCTCGCGCAGCCGCTCGAAGCGGCGGATCGCCTCTCGGCGCTCGCCGATCTCGAGGTGAGCACGCATCAGCGCGCGCGCCGCCCGCTCGTCGGTGGGCTCCTCTTCGGCCAGCCGATCCCAGAGCGCTCCAGCGCGCAGCACCTCCAGGTAGCGCCGGCGCAGGCGAGCGCGCGGCTCGAACGACCAGTCCTCGTAGATATCGTCCGGCAGGAGTTCGCCGCGATATAGATCCGCCGCCGCCCGGCAGACGGCCTCGTCGCCGGTATCCAGCGCTCGCTCTGCGGCGCCTTCGAAGCGCTCGACGTCGCTTTCGACCGAGGCGTCGGGCCCCAGCACGAGCACGCCCCGTTCGTTCACGATCGCCTGCTCGTCGCCGAGCGCCGACCTGGCGAAGTGCACGGCCTTTCTGAGGTTGGTGCCGGAGGCCTCGGGGTCGCTCTCGGGCCAGAGCGCCTCCATGACCTGCGCCCGATGCATCCGGTGGCCGGGGGCGAGCACGAGCAGCTTCACCACGTCGGCCGCACGACGGCTGCGCCAGGCGTCGCGCGAGATCGCGACGCCGTCGACCGTGACCGAAAAGCGGCCGAGGAGCTGGAACGCCAGCGTCTGCACGCAGGCCATCCTACCGGCTGACCCCGACCCCGACCAGGTGGGCCGGCGGAACGGTAGCGGAACGGTGCCCTCCCTAGCTTGGGCGGCTGAAAGGAGGTGAGGACCAATGGCCCTAGCCCTCGACGGGCGCAACAGCCTGCCCGGCGGCAGCCGCACGGTCGGCGTCGTGGCCGCACAGGAGGACGGGCTGGTCGCAGCGCAGCGACTCGTGGAGGCCATCGTCGCCAGAGGCTTCGACGCGATCGCCGGAGCCCTGGCCGTCGATGCCCGTCTCCGCTACCTGGCCCCGCCTGGGCCAGGCGACATCGTAGGCGCGGCGGCAGTGGCCGCCAAGTTCATTCAGTGGTTTGGCGACGCGGATGGGTTCACGGTGCAGGGCGTCCGTGTCGAGCCGCTCGCCGATCGGATCTCGGCCCGGTATCGCTTCCTGCTGCGCTACCACGAACGGTGGGAGGTGATCGAACAGCAGCTGTACGTCGACGTGGACGACGACGGGCGGGTCGCAACGATCGATCTCCTGTGCTCCGGGTTCCGGCCCACCGCCCGCCCCGAGGTGCCGAGATCGTCGAGCACGCACACGTTCGACGCTGGCACGCTGGGTTGCGGCGACGGGCTGGCGTCCGAGTTCCGGCGACGGATCTGCGCGATCCCGGTCGGTGACGTTCTCGTCGTGACCGCGCGCGACTCTGCGGCGAAGGAGGACCTGCCCCCGCTGGCCCGGTTGATGGGCCACGCGGTTCATTCGGTCGAGGCACCCGGCGACGGGCGCCTCGTGATTACGGTGGAGCGAGGACGATGAACGACAAGCTGATCTTCAACTGCACGCATGGCAAGGAGGATCCGGAGCGCGCGACGCTCCCCTTCGTCGCGGCGAACATCGCGGCGACGGCCGGCCAGGACGCGGTCGTCCTCTGCACGATCGACGCCGTCTGGCTCGGGACCGCGGGCGGCACCGATGGGATCGCCCATCCGGGCTTGCCCGTCCTGGCTGAGCTTTACCGGGAGTTCGTCGCGAACGGCGGCCAGGTGTGGCTCTGCGGGGCCTGCACGAAGCCGCGCGGCATCGGCGACGAGAGCCTGGCGCAGGGAGCGCGCATCGTCGGCGCCGCCAAGGTGGTCGAGGAGATCGTCGCCGGGGCGAGGTCGGTCGCCTTCGCGTGAGCCTGCGATTGATCTCGCGACCGAACCGAACGCGGACGGCGAAGGCTTCACCAAGCCGATCTCCAAGCCGTGGGCGCAGGCGCAGACGACCTCCTCGTCCAATCGGTCGCCACCCTCCTCGCGAGCGGCGCGTCGCCGCGGCCGAGGCATGAGGTAGCCGCCCTCGCCGCCCTGCCGGCGATCGAGCCCGCGAAGCGCGGCGCCGGACGGCGCGTTTGCCGATGCCCTGATTGGGCCGACCGATGTCGTCCCGATGCCGGGTGAGCTGGTCCTGACCCAGCGCCAGCGAGCCGAGGCGCTCGCTCAGATGCCACCTGCCGAGCGAGAAGCCCGAGCCCGCGAGTGGGGGAGCGCCGGGGTGCTGCCCGTCGCGTACGCCCAGGCGTTTGCTCGGGTCGAGTACAAACTCCGACGGCTCGCCAGTGTTGATACCCGTCGGCTACTACAGCGAAGATCCGGGGACGCCGAACTTCCGGATCCCGAGTTTCGCGACCGCGGCGAGCAGTGGCGACAATCAGCGGTACGATCTCTAAATCTCAATTGGGATTGTTCCCCGGTCGTGCTCGGGGTGCTATGAGTGGGCGATCAACGCCTGGGCCGACTGGCGAGGGACGAACGGGTTGGATCCCTTCAACAGCGCGGAAGAGTCGTTTGGGGTGGCCTGGGCAGGTGGCTTGTACCTGTGCTGGGACACCTACACCGGAGAGTACGAGCCGGACACCACCGGCACTCGAAGGCCGCTCGATATCTACCGTTCCGACGTCGCCCCGAACGCGGGTGTCGGCTGGTCCTTCCACGAATGGCGTCAGACCTGCGGGATGGGGTGCTTCGAACCGGTGAATTGGGCGAATGGAACTGCGTACATTCGTCAGGACCGTTGGCAGTACCGGACGGACAACGCCGTCATGAACTACTTCCACACGTATTCGTCGTTCACGTACGCCCTCACCTTCAGCCCGCTGCCGGGCATTACGATCTCTCCGACCACGAACCAGTGGACCCTGCCGGCCTACGCCTCGTTCAGCCACTGAGCTCGAATGAGAAGGGCTCTCTTCGTCCTCGTCACGGCCGTGGCCCTCGTGGCCACCGCCTGCACAGCCCGCCCCATCGATCCGGCCGCGCTCCTGCCGGTCAAGCCCACGGCCGTCGTCCGCTTCGGTGATGCGGCCGGGGCGGCCCTGGCGACGCAGGGTCGGGTCGAGGTCTGGGTCGCTCGCCGGGAGGGTGGGGAGCCGACGGCGAACCCGATTACCGCAAGCGCCGCCGTCCCGCCGCTCCTCGACCGCGTCCTCCTCGTGAGCTACGGCGGCGAGACCGGCGCGGACTGGAACACCTTCGTCTACGGGACCGCGGAGCCCGGGACTGCCCGGGTCGAGCTCGATGGCTTCGAGGGGCTCGGCGGCCAGGTCGCCGACGGGGCCTGGCTCATCGTCCTCCGGCAGAAGGACGTCATCCCCGAGCAGCTCCACTGGCGCTTCCTGAGGGCCGATGGCACGGTCCGGCGCGAAGGCAGCGGCCTTCGGGATTGCTCGGACGCGGCCCCCTGCGGGCCGCTCGACCGCGCCGTGCCGCCCGGGGCCATCGTCCGCTTCGACGGGGTCGCAGCCGCGGCCGTGATCAAGGGTGGCCTCGTTCAGGTCTGGTTCGCCCGGGGCGAGGGAGACGAGGAGCGGATCGATCCGATCCTCGGCGCCGATGCCATCCCGCCGCTCCTCGACCGGGTCCTGCTGAGCTCGGGCCGTGAAACGGGGCACGAGGGGTTCACCGTCGTCTACGGGACCGCGGAGCCCGGGACTGCCCGGGTCGAGCTCGATGGCTTCGAGGGGCTCGGGGGCCAGGTCGTCGACGGCGCCTGGCTCATCGTCCTCCGCGAGGCGGACGTCACCCCCGAGCAGCTCCACTGGCGCTTCGTGCGGCCCGACGGCACGGTCCGCCGCGCCGGCACCGGCCTCCGGACCTGCACGAGCGCCGCCCCGTGCCCATCCGGGTCGGGCTGAGCGACGAGCCGCGGCGCCGCCCCTCGATCGACTACCGGATGGATGCTCGCCGAGCTCACGTGGCGAGGCTGCGACTCGACAAAAGAGCGACGGCGAGGGAAGATGAACAACGACGGCTGATCGGTAACCGGGCTGAAGCATGGGGGGCTGGCAGATGCATCAGCGATATACCCGTGAGCCGGTCCAAGGCGAACGGCCTTGGCCGGCGCTGCAGCAGCCGATTGCCCCGGGGCGGAGGATGTTCGCGGGCACCCGCGCCCTCCGGGCCGTCGTCGTGGCCGTCGCGGCGATCGCCCTCGTCGGCCTGCCGATGGGCATGGCCGCCGCACCCCCACCGAAGGATGATCTCGTCGGCGTCTTCGGCGCGACGAACACCGAATTCCCGGACCCCGCCTTCCTCGTCAACGGCGAGCCCATCTCCGGTCAGGCGCTGGCCCGGAGCGTGGCCGTCTTCGAATACCAGGCCCGCCAGCTCGGCAATCCGCTCGACCATCGGACGGCCGTCAAGCAGGCAGTCGAGCGCCTCGCGGTCCAGGTTCGCCTCCGCCAGATGGCCGAGGAGCGCGGCTACGCCGTCTCCGACGCCGAGCTCGACGCGTACCTCTCCGGGCTCGTCGCTCAGGCGAAGCAGTCGGCGCCCGATCCCGGGAACCTGGCGCTCCTCGCCGCCGGCGGCTATCCGAACTGGGACGCGTACGCCGCCGATCCAGCCGTCCGGGCCGAGTACCGGAACGCCCTCCTCGCCAACAAGCTGATCAGCGAGCTCCTCGCCGCCGACCCCGGACTCACCGCCGAGGATCTCCAGGCAAAGGCGCTCGCTGATGCGAAGATCGAGCTCCGCTTCTCACCGTAGCGTCGCCCCGGGTCCGCCGATGACCCGGCCGGCGGTCCTCGTGGTCGCGGCGGCCCTCGTCGTCTCGATCGCCGGCTGCGGGGCCGTTCCGGGATCACCCGATCCCGAAGCGGCCCTCTGCCGCTACCTCACCATCGAGCGGCCGCTTCCGGCGCTCAGCCTCCGCCTCCGCGAGGCCGTCCTGGCCCGGGATGCCGAGACGGCGCTGGCGGCGGCCGCCGACATGCGTCGCGAGGTCGAACGCGTTCCCGACGACCCGATCGAGCGGACCTACCCGACGAACTGGTGGCAGCTGGCCCAACTGATCCAGGGCGCCACGTTCTTCTACCGGTTCGGGGCGGGGCTCGTCCAGAAGGGCTTCCTCGAGCGCCCGTGGAACGAAGACGACCTCCGGAACGCGCTCGAGATGCTCGCCCGGGGCGACGAGTCCGTCGGCGACGCCGACGCGGAACTCCGCCGGCTGACCGAGGACGGTCGCCAGCCCCGTTGCTCAGGGTGACCCATCGTCTGGCGAGCTGGACGGGCCGCCGGTGGTTGTGGAAACCCCGCGCGTCTCGGCCATCCGGACGAGGACGACCCAGCCTGAGGCGGCCGTGAGCGCAGCGACGACCCAGATGGCGGCGGCCATCCCGAAGGCGTCGGCGAGGATCCCGGCGAGAACGGCGCCGACGGCGAAGCCGAGATCGCGCCAGAAGCGGTAGACGCCGACGGCCGAGGCGCGCCAGGACGGGTGGGCGACGTCGCCGATGACCGCCAGGAGCGTCGGGTAGACCATCGCCGTTCCGGCGCCGAGGAGGACGGCGGCCGCGGCCCAGGGTCCGAAGCCGTGCGTCGCTGCGATCGTGGCCAGGGCGATCCCCTGGAGGACCATGCCGCCGACGATGAGGCCCTTCCGCCCGATCCGATCCGACAGCGCTCCCGTGCCGAGCTGACCGAGGCCCCAGATCGCCGGATAGAGGGCCGCCAGGACCCCGACCTCGCCGACGGCGAGGCCGCCGGCCGCGTAGTAGAGGGGCAGGAGTCCCCAGGCGAGACCGTCGTTCAGGTTGTTCACGAGGCCGGCCTGACAGGCGGCCGAGAGCGATGGCTCGCGGAAGGTCGTCAGGGCGAAGACGTTCCGTGGGCCGAGGGAGCTGGACGCCTCGGCTGCAGAAACCCCCCATGGCTTCGGTGGGGCGCCGAGCTCCTCGGCAGCCGCGCGCATCCTCGCCTCGTGCGCCGCGTGGCCCCGCGTCTCGCGGACGAAGATCGCCGACAGCCCGAGGCCAAGACCGGCATAGGCGAGCCCGAGGAGGAACGGTGCCGGGCGGAGGCCGAAGCGCTCGGCGAGGAGGCCGGTGGCGAGGGCCGTGAGCGCGACCGCGCCGTAGCCGGCGGCCTCGTTCAGCCCCATCGCCAGGCCGCGGCGGGCCGGACCTACGAGGTCGATCTTCATGATGACCGTCGTCGACCAGGTGAGCCCCTGGTTGACCCCGAGGAGGACGTTGGCGACGACGACCCAGGCCCAGCTTGGTGCCCAGATGACCAAGAGCGGCACGGGGAGGCCGACGAGCCAGCCCGCGACGAGGACGGGCTTCCGGCCGAGCCGCTCGGAGAGGGCGCCGGCAACGACGTTCGTGGCCGCCCTCGTCAGCCCGAAGGCGAGCAGGAAGGTGAGAGCGCTCGTGAACGCCTCGAGCCCAAAGACCCGGTCGGCGAGGATCGGGAGGACCGTCCGCTCCTGGCCGACCATCCCGCCGACGAGAGCGTTCACGGCGACGAGGAGGGCGAACTGCCCGAGGTTCGCCCGCAGCCCGAGCCGGAGGCGCTCGCCGACGCCGTCCGTCGCGCCGACGGGCAGCGAGCGACCGCTCACGTCCCGGTGGCGAGGGATCGTCCGGTCGCCCGCGACCAGTCCTCGGGGCCGCCGAGGAAGACCATGGGGTGCCCACCGACGCGCTCGAGGAGGCTGGCGGCCGTCGCGGCGCGTTCCCCGTGGCCACACATGACGGTCACCGGGTCGGTCGCCAGGTCGACGGCCCGGGCGCGCAGACGGCCGAGCTCGATGAGGAGGGCGCCCGGGACGTGCCCGGCGGCGTACTCGTCGGTCTGGCGGACGTCGAGGACCGGCTCCTGGAGCGCCGGAGGGTCGCGAACGAGGGGGGTCTGTGTCTCCGGTCGGCCGGTCGCCCGCCAGGCTGCCATGCCGCCGGCCAGCTCCCCGGCCAGGTTCTCGTAGCCGATCTTGAGGGCCTGCCGGACGAGACCGGCTCGATCCTGATCGTCGTCGAGGACGAAGACGAGCGGCCGTTCCGGTTCGACGAGCCAGCCGAGCCACGAGGCGAAGGCGGGGCGGAGGGCGATCGACAGGGCGCCGGGGATGTGACCGGCCGCGAAGGCCTCGATCGGGCGAGCGTCGATGAGCTCGGCTCCGTCGTCGAGGGCCCGCTCGACGTCCTCCGGGGTCAGCTTCGCCAGGCCCGGGAACTCGGGACCGTAGACCGTCGGCCCCCGGCGATTGAGCTCCCGGAGGCGCCGGAAGTAGTCAGGGTACGAGCCGAGACCGGCGATGAGCCGGCGGACGAAGGTGTCTTCATCGGGTGCCGCGAGAAGGGGGTTTGTCGCCCGCTCGCGACCGATCGTCGTCGTCCGGTCCGTCCCGCCGGGCGCCGAGCAGAACGAGCCGGCCCCGTGGGTCGGATACACCGGCAACGCATCGGGAAGGGTGAGGATCCGAACCCGGAGGGCACGATAGAGCTGCCGGGCGAGCTCCTCCGTCTGGTCCGGGTCGATGAGATCGGTTCGGGCCACGGAGCCGACGAGGAGAGCGCCGCCACTGAAGAGGGCGACCGGTCGCTCGCCGTCGAGGAGGAGGTAGCTGAGGTGCTCGGGCGTGTGGCCGGGGGTGCCGATGGCTCGGAGGGTCAGCCCGGCGAGGTCGATCTCCTCCCCGTCCTCGATCCCCCGGTGCGGGTACGCGATCCCGCCCGCTCGGGGCGCCAGGACCGTCGTGCCCAGACGGGCGAGCTCGCGGCTGCCCGACACGAAGTCGGCGTGGAGGTGCGTCTCGAGGCTGAAGGCGAGGCGAAGCCGGCGAGCCTCGGCGCTCCGAAGGTACGGGCCCACGTCGCGGGTCGGGTCGACGACGAGAGCGCCCTGGCCCAGCTCGACGAGGTACGAGGCGTTGCCGAGCCCCTCGTCCACGAACGATGTGATGGTGACCAACGGTCCCTCCTCTTCGGCCAGGTGGCCGCTCCCATGGTCCAGGATGCCGGCTATCATTATATTCAAAAGATCATTTGAGTAGCTGAATGCAGACGCCTCGGGCGACGAAGACCGCCCTCAACGAGCAGTTCGCTCGGATCGGTAAGGCGCTCGCCAGTCCCCGACGAATCGAGCTCCTCGACCTCCTCGCCCAGGGCGAGCACAGCGTCGAGAGCCTCGCGTCCGAGTCGGGGATGAGCATCGGCTTGACCTCGGCCCATCTCCAGGTCCTCCGGCAGGCTCGCCTCGTCGAGGCGCGCCGTGAGGGCCTGCGGGTCCTCTATCGGTTGGCCGGCGATGATGTCCTCGAGCTCCTCACCGCCCTGCGAGTCGTCGCCGACCACCGCCTGGCCGAGGTCGAGCAGATCGTGCGGGCCTACTTCGGCGCACCCCATGAGCTCGAGCCGATTGGCCGCGAAGAGCTCCTCCGCCGCGCCCGAGCGGGCGAGATCGTCCTCCTCGACCTCCGACCGCGGGACGAGTACGAGGCCGGCCACATCCCCGGCGCGATCTCCATCCCCCTCGAGGACCTCGAGGAGCGGCTCTCGCTCCTGCCGTCAGGGATCGAGATCGTCGCGTACTGCCGCGGTCCGTACTGCGTCATGGCCCCCCAGGGGATCGCCCTCCTCCGTCGTCACGGGTTCCGGGTTCGGCGGTTCGAAGACGGCGTTGGTGAGTGGCGCCTGGCCGGTCTTCCGGTGGCGGTCGGCGCCGAACCCGGGACTCTGGCCTGAGAGGCCGCCGGGTGCCGGGTCGGCGCAGGAATGCGGCCCGGGACTGGCCGGGCAGGTCGGAGCGGCGTCGGCGTACGCTTGCTCGGGTTTGACCGCGACCTCACCCGCGGCTACACTTCGCCGGGCCCGTTCGCCGACGGCCGTTTGCTGACGGCATATCGTCTGACCGTCCCCATGGACCGGACCGTGGCCGGGCCGCGACACGCGCCGTGGGGCTCAGCGGCGCGACCGTTGGACAAAGAGAGATGGAGCCGAAGGAGGTGACGCTGATTGGCCGAAGTCCGAGTGGGTGAGAACGAGACCTTCGAGAGCGCGCTTCGCCGCTTCAACAAGAAGATCCAGCAGAGCGGCATCCTTGCCGAGGCACGCCGGCGCGAGCACTACGAGAAGCCGAGCGTGAAGCGGAAGCGGAAGGAAGCGAAGCGCAAGAAGGCCGCCCGCGCCCAGCAGGGCTAGCCGATCGGTCCCTCGCCGCCGGGGCCGCGGTCCGTGCCGCGGCCGCCACGCGACCCGGAGCCACCGGGACCCTCCGGGAGCACGAGATGACCCTTCGAGAACGCCTCCAGGCCGAGCTCGCCGCCGCCGTCAAGGGCGGGGACGCGCGGCGGCGCGACACGCTCCGGATGGCCTGGAACGCCGTCTACAACGCCGAGAAGGCCGCCCGCCGAACCCTCACCGAGGACGAGGTCGTGGCGGCGCTCGCCCGCGAGCTGAAGACGCGCCGGGAGACCGTCGATGCCGTCCGGGCCGGCGTTCGGGAGGACCTCGCCGCCGAGGAAGAGGCACGGATCGCGATCCTCGCCGAGTTCCTCCCCCGGCCGCTCACCGACGCCGAGCTCGACGCCCTCGTCGAGGCGGCCATCGCCGAGACCGGGGCCCGGACCCGCCGCGACCTCGGGCGGGTCATGGCCGCCCTCGCCCCGCGGATCCGCGGCCGGGCGGACGGCCGCGTCGTCAGCGAGCGGGTCGCGCGGGCGCTCGCTGCGAAGGAAGCCGCGCCGGCCGAGACCGCGCCGGCCGAGACCGCCGCCCCATTCAGCGAGGAGTCGGTCCGCGGTCGCTGAGCCGGCCGCGACCCCGAACAGCCATGCTCGCCCAAACCCTCGAGGCCAGCAGCCGCTTCACCCGCCGCGACGGCCTCCGCTTCGTCGCGGCGACGACCCTCCTCGTTGTCGTCCTCTCGGCGATCTTCGCCGTCGACATCGTGCCCCAGCCCCTGGCCCTGGACGTCGGCGCCGTGGCGCCGGCCGACATCGTCGCGCCCCGCGCCCTGACGTACACGAGCCAGGTCAAGACCGAGGCGGCCCGCCAGGCGGCCCGGGACGCCGTCCCGCCCCAGTACGACTACACGCCGGAGAACGCCGCCGCCGTCGCCGCCGAGCAGGCGGCCGAGTACGCCCGCCGGATCGGCCCGATCAACGCCGCCTTCACCACCTCGCTCAGCCCCGAGGAGCGCGACCAGATCCTCGCCGGCGTCCTCGACGGCGAGCTGAGTGAGGCGGCGAGGATGACGCTCCGGAAGCTCACCCCGGAGCGCTGGACGGCCGTCCGCGACGAGGCCGGCCGGGTCCTCGACACCGTTGAGCGCTCCGAGCTCCGCGACACCGAGGTCGCCGCCGTCCGGGCCCGACTCGCCGGTCGGATGGTCGGCCTCTCCCAAGCCGAGGCGGAGCTCGCCGCCGAGCTCATCGCCCCCCTCGTCGTCCCGAACAGCTCGTACAGCGAGGAGCTGACGAACCAGGCCCGCGACCGAGCGGCCGAGGAGGTGAACCCGGTCGTCGTCTCGATCCAGCGGGGCGAGATCATCGTTCGCCGCGGCGAACCGATCGACGCCTTCGCCTACGAGAAGATCGTCGCCTTCGGGTTGAACGAGGCGCGCCCCGACCTCGTCCGGCTCGCCGGCTACGTCTTCCTCGCCGTCCTGGCCGTCGTTCCGCTCCTCGTCTGGTTCTGGCGCTTCCGGCCGATCTTCTGGCATCGAACAAACGTCCTCCTTCTCGTCTCGCTCCTCCTCGTCGTCTTCGCGGCCGCCCTGAAACTCACGGCCGGGCGGGCGATCCTGCCGTTCTTCGTCCCGACGGCGGCGGCGGCGATCCTGACCACGATCCTCGTCGACGCCTGGGCGGCGACGATCCTCATGGTCGTCCTCGGCGTCCTCGCCGGGGGGCTCTCGGGCGGCTCCCACGAGCTGGCGACGTTCGTCCTCCTCGGCGGCCTCGCCGGGATCCTCGGCATCCGTCGCGGCGATCGCCTCCACGACTTCGTCCAGGCCGGCCTCGCCGTCCTCGTCGTGAACGTCCTCGTCGTTTCGACCTTCGCCCTCCTCGGCGAGCGCGACCTGCGGGGCGTCCTCGAGCTGTGGGCGGCCTCGGGGCTCTCGGCCGGCGGCGCGGCGATCGCCGCCGTCGGGAGCTTCGCCGTCCTCGGCAACCTCTTCGGGATCACGACGGTCTTCCAGCTCATGGAGCTCGCGAACCCGTCGCAGCCGCTCCTCCGGCGGCTCCTCCTCGAGACGCCGGGGACGTACCACCACTCGATCATGGTCGGGAACCTCGCCGAGCGGGCGGCCGAGGCGATCGGGGCGGACCCGCTCCTCGCCCGGGTCGCCGCCTACTACCACGACATCGGCAAGCTCGCCAACCCGGCGGCCTTCATCGAGAACCAGTCGGGCGGCGAGAACCTCCACGACCAGCTCCCGCCCGAGGAGTCGGCCCGGCTCCTGAAAGCCCACGTCGCCGACGGGATCGACATCGCCTACCGCTACCGGCTTCCGAAGACGCTCATCGCCTTCATCCCCCAGCACCACGGCACGGCGCTCATCAGCTACTTCTACGCCAAGGCCCGCGAGCTGGCGGCGGCGCCGTACGGAGGCCTCGAAACGCCCGAGGGGCGGCGGGCCGCCGACGCCGTCGACGAGCGCCGCTTCCGCCACGCCGGCCCGAAGCCGCAGAGTCGCGAGGCGGCGATCCTCATGCTCGCCGACGGCGTCGAGGCCTCGGTCCGCTCGCTCTCGTCGCGCGACGAGGCGACGATCCGGGCGATGGTGAACCGGATCATCGAGGAACGCCTCGCCGACGGCCAGTTCGACGAGTGCGACCTCACGCTTCGCGACATCGAGCGGATCCGGGAGGCCTTCGTCAGCCAGCTCCTCGGGATGTACCACCAGCGGATCGCGTACCCGCAGAACAAGATCGTCGAAATCGAGGCCCGCCGGGCAGCGGGGCGGGGCGGATCCCGCGGCTCGTGACCGAGGGCGAGCGGCGGCGCTCGATCTACCGGCCGCCCTGGCGGTTCGACCTCGTCGTCCGAGCCGGCGTGCCCCGTCTCCTGTCCGACGCCGCCCTCGTCGATGCCTGCGGCGCCGCCCTCGTCACGGCCGGCGCACCGGCCCCCGCGGCGGTCGGGATCTGCTTGACCGACGACGCCGAGATCGCCGAGCTCAATGCCGAGTACATGGGCGAGCCCGAACCGACCGACGTCCTCTCCTTCCCGCTGCTGCCGCCCGAGGCGTTCCCGCGTCACGAGCCGGACCCCGACTGGGGCCGCAGCACGGCAGCCCGGCACGGACTCGTTCCGGACGGGTTCGTGCTGCCGCCCGGGCTGCGGGTCCACCTCGGCGACCTCGTCGTCTCGGTCGAGCGGGCGATCGAGCAGGCGACGAGCGGTCGCGGCGGCCAGACCGGGGATCGGACCTGGTCCCCGGCCGACGAGCTGCGGCTCCTCGTCGTCCACGGGACGCTCCACCTCTGCGGCTGGGACCACGCCGACCCGGGCGAGGAAGCGGCGATGCGACGGCTCGAGCGCCGGCTCCTCGGCCTCGAGGCCCCGGGCTCGGGCTGAGCGCCGGGCTCGGGCTGAGCGCCGCCGCGGCTGAGCCCCCGGGCCGGGCGGGGTACCATTCGGGCAGGCCCCTCCCGACGGGATCGGGCCTGTTTCGCGTGTCCGGCCGAGACGGCCGGGCCAGGGCGGGGCAAGGAGCGTGATGAAGATCGTCGTTGGACTCGGCAACCCCGGGCGGGAGTACGCCCGAACGCGGCACAACATCGGCTGGCTCGTCCTCGACCGGATCGTCGAGCGGGCCGGCTGGCGCGAGCGCGGGCGCGAGCGCGACGCGGCCCGGGTCGTCGGCGGCCGCTACCGGGGCCTCGACCTTCTCCTCGTCAAGCCGCTCACGTACATGAACGATTCCGGGCGGGCCGTCCGGAAGGTCCTCGCCCGCGAGCGGGCCCCGCTCTCCGACCTCCTCGTCGTCGTCGACGACTTCGCCCTCCCGTTCGGTCGGCTCCGCTTCCGGGAAGGCGGGAGCGCCGGCGGCCACAACGGCCTCCAGTCGATCATCGACGAGCTGGCCAGTGAGCGCTTCAGCCGCCTCCGGATCGGGATCGGCGAGCCCGACCGCAATGCCGTCGACCACGTCCTCAGCGAGTTCTCGCCCGAGGAGCGGGCCCGCCTCGACGAGCTCCTCGACGCCGCCGCCGACGCCGTCGAGACGTGGGCCCGCGAGGGCACGAACCGGGCCGCGAACCGCTGGAACACCTTCGCCCTCGCCGCCCACGGCCCGAACCTCCCGGCCGCCGGCGAGGTCGGCGGGCCGCCGGGACCGGACGGCATCCGGCGAACGGCGACGGGCTGGCGGCGGGTCCTCCCACCCGAGGAGCGGCGGTGACGGCGACGCTCGCGAGGCCGCTCGCCCCCGCCCCGACCGGCGGGGCGGGGCGGCGGATCCCCGACCTCTCGGGACTCCCGCCGCTCCTCGCGGAGCGGCCGGCCTTCGCCGCCTTCCGGGCCGCCCTCGGTGAGCCCGTCCTGGTGACCGCCGTTCCGCACGGCGCGAAGTCGTACCTCGGCGCCGCCCTCGCCCTCGCGCCACCGGCCCCGCGAATCTGCTGGCTGGCCCGCGACGCCGAGGTCGGCGACCGCGTCGCCGAGGAGCTGGCTGCCTGGCTCGGCGATCCGGGGGCGGTCGCGGTCCTCGAGCCGCGGACGGCGCTCGCCTACGAGCGAAGCGAGCTCGTCGCCGACGAGACGGCGGCCCGGGTCGCCGCCCTCGCCGCCTGGCGGAGCGGCCGGGCGCGGATCCTCGTCGCGAGCATCGGGGCGCTCCTCCAGCCGACCCTCGCCCCCGCCGACCTGCCCGAGGCACCCCTCGAGCTCCGGCCGGGGACGCGGCTCGAGCCGGAGCGGCTCGTCCGCGAGCTCGCCCGGGCCGGGTACGTCCCGGTCGTCGAGGTGGCCGGGCGGGGTGAGTTCGCCCGTCGCGGCGGGATCGTCGACGTCTTCCCGCCGTCGGCGGAGCTGCCGGTCCGGATCGAGTTCGTTGGCGTCGAGGTCGACTCCCTCCGGGCCTTCGATCCCGCCGACCAGCGGACCGTCGAGCGCCTCGGGCGGCTCGACCTCCTGCCGGCGACGGAATTCCTCGTCCCGGCCGGCGGTCGGGCGGCGCTCCTGGAGCGGCTCCGGGGGGCGGGCTTCGACGCCCGTTCGGGTCGGCGGCTTCCGGAGCGCCTCGCCGGCGACCTCGAGCGGCTTCTCGAGCGCCTCGGGGACGGGACGGGGGCGGGCGGTGGTCCGCTCGAGCTCGGCGACGCAGCCGAGGTCTGGGCGCCGCTCCTCGCTCCGGCGACGGGCCTCGACCACCTCGCCGCGGCCGACCTCGTCGTCGTCGACGAGCCGTCGGAGGTCGCCGACGCCGGCGAGTTCCTCTGGAGCCAGGCGACGGAACGCCGAGCCGAGCTCGTCGCCGCGGGCGAGCTCCCCGCCGAGTGGCCGGAGGCGTACCCGGGCCCCGGGGCCGTCGCCGCCGCCCTCGCCGGCCGCCCGCTCCTCGGCCTGATGTGGCAGTCCGACCCGCCGGCCGAGGTCGAGGCGGCGCTCCTGCCGGCCCGGACTCGGGTCGTCGTCGACCCCTTCGGCTGGCGCGAGCCGGCCCTTCCACCGGGCGGGGCACCGCGGCTCGCCGAGGCGGTCGAGCGCTGGCTGGCGCGCCCCGCGACCCTGAGCGGCACGGCCGAAGCGCCGCCCGAGCCGCCCCGGATCGTCGTCGCCTCCGACCAGGCGCCGCGCCTCGCCGAGCTCCTCGCCGACGCCGGCCGGATCGTCGGGACGACGCTCAGCGTCCGCGAGCCGCCGCCGCCCGGGGCGGTCGTCCTCGTCGAACGGAGCCTGAACGGCGGTTTCGCCGGCGGTCCGGAGGACCTCGTCTTCGTCACCGATCGGGAGCTCTTCGGGGCCGTCCGGGTCCGGCGCCCGAAGGTCCGCCGCCGGGTCGTCCCGCGCGACCTCTTCGAACGGCTCAGCCCCGGCGACCTCGTCGTGCACGTCGACCACGGGATCGCCCGCTACGAGCGGATGGTCCGCCGGAGCGTCGGCAGCGGCGACGCCCGCGACTACCTGGAGCTCTCGTTCGCGGGGGGCGACCGGATCTTCGTCCCGATCGAGCAGATCGGCCGGATCAGCCGCTACAGCGGCGGCGAAGCCCCGGCCCTCTCGCGCCTCGGCGGGACCGAGTGGGCCCGGACGAAGCAGCGGGTCCGGCGGGCGGTCACGAACCTGGCCGAGGAGCTCCTCGCCCTCTACGCCGCCCGGGAGGCCGCCGTCGGCCACGCCTTCGGCCCCGACAGTCCCTGGCAGGCGGAGCTCGAGGCGTCGTTCCCGTACGAGGAGACGCCCGATCAGCTGCGGGCCGTCGCCGAGGTGAAGGCCGACATGGAGGCGGGTCGGCCGATGGACCGCCTCGTCGTCGGCGACGTCGGCTACGGGAAGACGGAGGTCGCCCTCCGGGCCGCCTTCAAGGCCGTCGTCGAGGGCAAGCAGGTCGCCGTCCTCGTCCCGACGACGGTCCTCGCCGACCAGCACTACCGGACGTTCAGCGCCCGCTTCGCGGCCTTCCCGTTTACGGTCCGGCTCCTCTCCCGCTTCGTCCCGCCGGCCGAACAGGCTCGGACCGTGGCGGGGCTCCGCTCGGGCAGCGTCGACGTCGTCATCGGAACCCACCGGCTCTTGTCCCGGGACGTCGCCTTCCGGGACCTCGGGCTCGTCATCGTCGACGAGGAGCAGCGCTTCGGGGTCGCCGCCAAGGAGCGGTTGAAGCAGCTCCGGACCGAGGTCGACGTCCTCACCCTCTCGGCGACGCCGATCCCGCGGACCCTGAACCTCGCCCTCGCCGGCCTCCGCGACCTGTCGGTCATCGAGACGCCGCCCGAAGACCGGCTGCCGATCCAGACCCGGGTCGCCGAGGCGTCCGCCGGGCTCGTCCGGGACGCGATCCTCCGCGAGCTCGACCGGGGCGGCCAGGTCTACTACGTCCACAACCGGGTCGAGACCATCGAAGCCCAGGCCGAGCAGCTCCGCCGCCTCCTGCCGGGGGCCCGGATCGTCGTCGGCCACGGCCAGATGCCGGAGCGGATCCTCGAGGAAGTCATGCGGGCCTTTGCGGCGGGCGAAGCCGACGTCCTCGTCTGCACGACGATCATCGAATCGGGCCTCGACATCCCGAACGCGAACACGATCATCATCGACCGGGCCGACCAGCTCGGCCTCGCCCAGCTCTACCAGCTCCGCGGACGGGTCGGCCGCTCGAGCCGCCGGGCGTACGCGTACCTCCTGTATCGGCCGCGGGCCCGGATGAGCGACGAGGCGCGACGGCGTCTCCAGGCCATCTTCAACGCCTCGGAACTGGGCGCCGGCTTCCAGATCGCCCTCGCCGACCTCGAGATCCGCGGGGCCGGGAACATCCTCGGGGCCGAGCAGTCGGGCCACATCGCCGCCGTCGGCTTCGACCTCTACAGCCGTCTCCTCGCCGAGGCGGTCGAGGAGGCCCGGGCCCGGCGCGAGGGCCGGCCGCTGGTCCGGGAGCTCCCGTCGGCCGTCGTCGACCTCCCGGTCGAGGCCCACCTCCCCGAGGGTTACGTCCCCGACGAGGCGCAGCGACTCGACCTCTACCGCCGCCTCGCCCGGGCTCGAACGGGGGCCGACCTCGACGAGCTGCGCGCTGAGCTCCTCGACCGTTTCGGGCCGCTGCCGCCGCCGGTCGTCCGCCTCCTCGAGGTCGTCGAGCTGCGGCTCGCCGCCGAGGCGGCCGGGATCGCCGCCGTCGGACGCGACGAGGGCTGGCTCGTCGTCCGCTTTGCGGCGCCGCGACCGCGCCCCGAGCTCGTCGCCGCCCTCGCCGCTGCGCGGATGCGGGGCCGGGGGCTCGGCGTCGGCCCGAGCGACCTCGTCGTCGGCACGGGCCAGGTCCGGGTCCGACGTCCCGCCGATCCGGCGCGTGCCTGGACGCTCGCCCGGGCCCTCGTCGAGACGTTCGCGGAGCCGTCGGCGACCGCCGTGGAGGCCGGGTAGGCGGCGGCGGTGGCGGCGCCCGACCCCGGCGAGCTCCCCGAGCCCGTCGAGGATCTCCTTCGCGAGCCGCTCCGGCTCGGCTGGTACCGCGTCGCCGAGCCGCCCGTCCGGTACCGCGCCTACGAACTCGGCGAGGCGCTCCGCTTCGGCTGGACGGTACCGCCGCTCCGAAGCCGCCTCTCGCTGGCGATGCTCCCGAGCCAGTACGCGATCACGCTCCGCCTCACCGCCTTCGGGGAGTGGCGGCTCGTCGAGGCGAAGCCGTTCGAGTTCCTCGAGGACGCCCGGCGCTGGGCCGCCGCCCTCTGGCGGGACGCCGTGCGGCAGCTCGAGGAGGAACGAAGCGGGCGCCCCGGCGCTTGACCGGGGCGCCCGCTCGCTGGGCTGCCGGGCGCTGCGCCCGGGATCGGCTGCGCCGAGCCCGGTGTTCGTAGGTTCGACTAGGCCTGGGCCGGCTCCTCCGCCGCGACCGGGACGCCGCCGCCCGGCACCCAGTTGGTGTCGACGTAGCGGCGCTGCCACCAGCTGGCGAGGGCGACGAGGACCGCGCAGAGGATGACGACGCCGACCGCCGCGGCGACCCCCTCGATCCGGGCGAGGTTCCCGACGAGGAAGCCGAACCACTGGAAGTCGGTGTCGCCGAAGGTCGTGTTCTGGAAGCCGATGGCGCTCATGACCGGGACGAGGATCGCTGCGAAGAGGGTGATCTCGAGGCCGTTCACGAAGCCGCCGGCGACGGCGCCCCTGCGGCCGCCGGTCGCGTTCCCGAATACGCCCGCACCGCCTCCGGTGAAGAAGTGGGGGATCATCCCCGGGAGGATGAGCGGCAGGGCGAAGGCGGGCCCGAGCCAGAGGCTCAGGATCGCAAACCCGACGAGCCCGCCGACGACGCTCGCCAGGAAGCCGATGATGACCGCGTTCGGGGCGTACGGGAACGTGACGGGGCAGTCGAGGGCCGGGACGGCGCCCGGGATGACCCGCTCGGCGATGCCGGCGAAGGCCGGGACGATCTCGCCGAGGATCGTCCGGACACCGAGGAGGATGACCGCGACGCCGCCGCCGAAGAGGAGGGCGTTCCCGAACTGGGTCGTCAGGAAGCCGAGCCAGCCGCCGACGGCGCCGCCGGAGCCCTCGCCGACCTGGCTGATCGCGGCGTCGACCCCGACCCGGGCGCTGAGGACGATGGCGAGCAACCAGTAGATGATGATCATCGCCACCGCCGTCCCGACCATCGGGTCGCGGAGGAACCGCAGCCCGGCCGGGAACTCCATCTCCTCGGTGCTCCGGCTCTTGCCGACGAACTGGCCGACGAAGCCGGCCGAGATGTAGCCGAAGGTCCCGAAGTGGCCGATGGCGACCTTCTCGCCGCCGGTCACCCGCTTCATCCAGGGGTGGGCGAAGGCCGGCATGACGACCATCATCGTCGCCAGCCCGATCGCCGCGACGGCGATCTGGAGGACGTTGTCGACCTTCGCGTTGTAGAGGACGACGGTGAGGACCGTCGCCATGAAGAGCATGTGGTGCCCGGTCAGGAACACGTACCGGAGCGGAGTGAGGCGAGCGAGGACGAGGGCCAGGATGACCCCGAAGAACATGGCGAAGGCGACGTTCGTCGCCACGGCCGGGATCTCGTTCGCGATCGCCGTGATCGCCTCGTTCGTCGGGACGACGCCCTCGACCCCGAAGGCCCCGGTGATGAGGACCCCGAGGGGGTCGAGGGCCGAGATGACCGCCCGGGCACCGATGCCGAGGATGATGAACCCAAGGGTCGCCTTCAGCGCCCCGCCGACGATGTCGCCGAGGCCCTTCCGCGAGGCGATGAGGGCGATGGCGGTGATCAGGCCGACGAGGTACTCCGGTTTGCCGAAGACGTCCTTGGCGAGCCACTCGACGATGTAGGTAACGGCATCCAAGGTGGATCCCTCCTTACTGTTGGCCGCCGCATCGGGCGACCGACTCCCAATTCCCTCCGACCGGACCCACCGGCCCGTGGGCTCGGGCCGGCAGATGGGGTGGCTCGGCTCAGCCCTTGCCGAGCGCCGCGCCCAGCTTCGTCACCATCTCCTGGAGATCGATGAAGTTCGAGATGGTGACGATCTTCGGTTTGACCCCCGCGAGCTGTTGGGCCAGCTCGTTCGAGGTGATGATGAGGTCGGCGGTCTGAGCCGCAGCCCGGGCCGTGCCGATGTCGGCGACCTCGAGGTCGGCCTGAACGCCGAGGGTCCGAAGGGCCTTCTCGGCCTGCATCCGGAGCAGGAGCCCCGAACCCAGGCCCATGCCGCAGACCGCCAGGATCTTCACGCGATATCACCACTCCTTTCTGCTGCTCCGCCCTCGGGCTCGCCCGGCGAGGCGGTCCCGTCCCGGCGGGCTGCCTCGTAGGCGACGATGAGGGCGACGATCGATGACGGATCGGGGGCGGCGAGGAGCGCCCGTTGGCGTGCCTCGTCGGCGAGGAAGTCGGCGAGGGTGGCGAGGGCTTCGACGTGGCCCGTGTCGTCGGGGGCGGCGAGGCCCACCACGAGCCGGACCGGGTCGTTCGTCTCGTGCCCGAAGGCGACGGGCTCGGCGAGGGTGACGATCGCGAACCCGGTCCGCCGGACGGCCGGCGACGGTCGGGCGTGGGCGAGGGCGATCCCCGGGGCGATGACGATGTACGGCCCGAGCGCCTCGACCGTCGCGATCATCTCATCGGTGTAGGCGGGCTCGGTCGCGCCGCTCGCGACGAGGGCGTCGCCGACGGCCCGGACGGC